>NZ_JADCBG010000166.1 GCF_020253645.1 Phenylobacterium sp. | reverse complement strand
GAGGCCCGGATCCCGGTCAACATGAACGTCATCGACGCCCGGGGCGCTCCCGGCGTCATGGGGCTGAAGGGGCTGCTCAGGGCGTTCCTGGATCACCGGCGTGAGGTGGTGGTCCGGCGGGCCCGGCACCGGCTCGCGCGTATCGAATCCCGCCTGCACATCCTGGACGGCCTGATCATCGCCTTCCTGAACCTCGACGAGGTGATCCGCATCGTCCGCCAGGAAGATGAGCCCAAGGCGAAGCTGATCGAGGCCTTTGACCTGTCCGACCTGCAGGCCGAGGCCATCCTCAACACCCGCCTGCGCCAGTTGGCGCGGCTGGAGGAGATGGAGCTGCGGCGTGAGCACGCGGATCTCGCCGAGGAGCGCGACGGCCTGAACAGCCTGCTGGGCTCCGATCGGGCCCAGTGGAAGCTGGTGGGGGTCGGCCTCAGGGATGTGCGCGACCTGCTGGAGAAGGATGGAAGCCTGACCCGCCGGCGCTCGACCTTCGAGTCGGCCCCCGAGGTGGACGCCGAGGCCGCCCTTGAGGCCTTGGTCGTGCGCGAGCCGATCACCGTCATCCTCTCCGAGCGCGGCTGGATCCGGTCCGTGAAGGGCCGCGTCGAGGACCCCTCCGAGGTCAAGTACAAGGAGGGCGACGCTCAGGGCTTCATCGTTCCCGCCGAGACCACCGACAAGCTGCTGCTGTTCGCCTCGGACGGCCGGTTCTTCACCCTGGCCTGCGACAAGTTGCCGGGCGGGCGTGGGCACGGCGAGCCCGTCCGCCTCATGCTGGAGCTGGATGACCGCACCGAGATCGTTGCGGTCTTCCCGCACCGCCCCGGGGCCAAGCGTTTCGTCGCCTCCAAGGAGGGCTACGGCTTCCTGCTGCCCGAGGCCGAGGCGGTGGCCATGCGCAAGGCGGGCAAGCAGGTGCTGACCGTCGGCAAGGGCGGGGCCGCCTTCGCCCTGGCGGCGGAGGGCGACCAGGTCGCCGTGGTCGGCGACAACGGCAAGATCCTGGTCTTCCCCCTCGAGGAGTTGCCGGAAATGCCCCGCGGCAAGGGCGTCAAGCTGCAGGCCTATCGTGAGGGCGGCCTGAGGGACGCCCTCGTCTTCCGGGCGGAGGAGGGCGCCGCCTGGATCGATGCCGCCGGCCGGACCCGCGCCTGGACCGACTGGCGCGATTGGGCCGGTCGCCGGGCGGGCGCAGGGCGATTGGCCCCACGCGGATTCCCTGCCAGTCGCCGCTTTCGCCCGGGCTGAGGACGGAGACTCAAATCGCGCCTTTGCGGCGGCCCTGCCGCGCGGCTAGTCTGCCCGCCATTCGATAGGGGGGATTCCATTGACTCAGTTTTTCCGCAGCCTGGCGTCGGCTGTCGCCGTCGCAGCGCTCATTTCCGCGCCTCAGGCCCTGGCCGCGCCGCGCAAGGCCGCCGAGGTGAAGCCCGAGGCCGTCGGCTTCGACTCCGCCCGCCTGAAGCGCCTGGACGACGCCATGGCCAAGGTGGTCGCCGACGGGCGCGTGTCCGGCATGACGACCCTGCTGGTGCGCCACGGTCAGGTGGTCGGCTTCAAGACCTACGGCCAGAAGGACCTCGCCACCGGCGCGCCGATGGAGAAGGACACCATCTTCCGCATCTACTCCATGACCAAGCCGATCACCGGTGTGGCCTTGATGATCCTCTTCGAGGAGGGGAAGTGGAAGCTGGACGACCCGGTGACCAAGTTCATTCCCGAGTTCAAGAACCTGAAGGTGATGACCGGGGTAGACGACAAGGGGAACATGATCACGGTTCCCGTCGAACGGCCGCCCACCATGCGCGAGATCATGAGCCACACCGCCGGCTTCGGTTATGGCCTCGGCGACCGGCATCCCGTGGACCGCATGTTCCGCGAGAAGCGGGTGCTGGGGGCCACCGGGCTGAATGACATGATCACCCGGATCGCGGACATCCCGCTGATGTTCCAGCCCGGTACGGCCTGGTACTATTCGGTCTCGGTCGACATCCAGGGGGCCATCGTCGAGCGGATCAGCGGCCAGACCCTCGGCGCCTTCATGGAGGAGCGAATCTTCCGCCCGCTCAAGATGGTGGACACCGGATTCTACGTTCCCGCCGGCAAGACGGATCGTCTGGCCACACTCTACATGACGGATCCCAAGACCCGTCAGAACGTTCTCGCCACCGCCATCTTCGACAACCCGCCGCCGGACTACACCAAGCCGCCTGCGACCGAGTCGGGGGGCGGCGGCCTGGTCTCCACGACCTCGGACTTTGGCCGGTTCTCCCAGATGATTCTCAACGGCGGCGAACTGGACGGCGCGCGAATCCTCGCCCCGGCGACGGTTGAGCTGATGCGCACCAACGTCATCCCGAAGAGCGTGCTGGTGACCTCGAACGGAACCTCAGGCTCCCGCTTCAACGAGGCGGTGGGCTTTGGCCTGGACTTCATGGTCAACATGGACCCGCGCGCCTCAGGCAGCCTTGAGGGCGCCAACACCATGAGCTGGGGCGGCGCCGCCGGCACCTGGTTCTGGATCGATCCGACCAACAATCTCTACTTCGTCGGCATGGTCCAACGGCTTGGCGGTACGGGCGGCGAGGACCTCGGCACGGCCGCCCGGACCCTGACCTACCAGGCCCTGGTCGACCCGAAGAAGTAGGCGTCGGAGACGGCTTCGGACAGCCCGCAAGGGGCGGAAACCTTGACTTTCCGCCCCTTGCGTGCGCCCTTCCGCGCCTTGGATTCCGGAGCCCTTTCGACCCCATGCACGCCTATCGCACCCACACCTGCGGCGCCCTTCGCGCCTCCGACACCGGCCAGTCCGTTCGCCTGTCGGGGTGGATCAATCGCAAGCGCGATCATGGCGGCCTGGTCTTCGTGGACCTGCGCGACCACTACGGCCTGACCCAGCTGGTCTTTGCGCCGGAAACCCCCGGCTTCGCGACCATCGAGCGCCTGCGCGCCGAGAGCGTCATCCGGATTGACGGCGAGGTCGTGGCCCGCACCCCCGAGACCGTGAACCCGAACCTGGATACCGGTGAGGTCGAGGTGCGCGTGCGGGCCGTCGAGGTCCTGTCCGAGGCCGCCGAGCTGCCCCTGCCGGTCTTCGGCGAGCCCGATTATCCGGAAGAGATCCGGCTCAAGCACCGGTACCTGGACCTGCGGCGCGAGACCCTGCACCGCAACATCGTCCTGCGCTCGAAGGTCATCCACTCGATCCGCAACCGGATGATCGACCAGGGCTTCCTGGAGTACCAGACGCCCATCCTGACGGCGTCGTCGCCGGAAGGCGCCCGGGACTTCCTGGTGCCCTCGCGCCTGCATCCTGGGACCTTCTACGCCCTTCCGCAGGCCCCCCAGCAGTTCAAGCAGCTGCTGATGGTCTCGGGCTTCGACCGCTATTTCCAGATCGCCCCCTGCTTCCGGGACGAGGACCTGCGCGCCGACCGCAGCCTGGAGTTCTACCAGCTCGACGTCGAGATGAGCTTCGTCACCCAGGAGGACGTCTTCGCCGCCATCGAGCCCGTCATGCACGGCGTGTTCGAGGAGTTCGCCGGGGGCAAGCCGGTCACCCCGTATCCCTTCCCGCGTATCCCCTACCGGGAGGCCATGCAGAAGTACGGCTCCGACAAGCCGGACCTGCGCAACCCCCTGATCATGCAGGATGTGTCCGAGCCCTTCCGCGGCGGCGGCTTCGGCGTCTTCGCCCGCATGCTGGAAAGCCCGAAGACCGGCATCTGGGCCATCCCGGCGCCGGGCGGCGGCAGCCGGGCCTTCTGCGACCGGATGAACAGCTGGGCCCAGTCCGAGGGTCAGCCGGGCCTGGGCTACATCTTCTGGCGCGAGGGCGAGGAGGGCGGCGCCGGCCCGATCGCCAAGAACCTCGGCCCCGAGCGTACCGAGGCGATCCGGGAACAGCTGGGCCTGAAGGTGGGCGATGCGGCCTTCTTTGTCGGTGGCGATCCGAAGGTCTTCACCAAGTTCGCCGGCCTCGCCCGCACCCGGGTCGGGACCGAGCTGGGCCTGGTGGACGAGAACCGCTTCGAATTCGTCTGGATCGTCGACTTCCCGATGTTCGAGCTGAACGAGGAGACGGGGCTGGTGGACTTCTCCCACAACCCCTTCTCCATGCCCCAGGGCGAGCTTGAGGCCCTGAACACCCGCGATCCGCTGGAGATCCTGGCCTACCAGTACGACATCGTCTGCAACGGCTATGAGCTGTGCTCGGGCGCCATCCGGAACCATCGCGCGGACGTCATGCTGCGCGCCTTCGAGATCGTCGGCATGGGGGCGGAGGACGTGGAGAGCGCCTTCGGGGGCATGCTCAACGCCTTCCGCTATGGCGCCCCGCCGCACGGCGGCCTGGCGCCCGGCATCGACCGGATCGTGATGCTGCTGGCGGGTCAGACAGCCATCCGCGAGGTCATCGCCTTCCCGATGAACCAGCAGGGCCAGGACCTCTTGATGAGCGCGCCGTCGGCGGTCGAGGACAAGCAGCTCAAGGAGTTGCACATCCGCACGGCCCTGCCGATCAAGACCTGAGGCCGGGGCTGGTCCCGGGGGCAGGCGCACGGAGCCGACGGCGCAGGCGGCGTCGAGCTGCTCCTGCCGGAGGTTGCGGACGCCCCCCAAGGTCGACCCCGCAGAAGACGACGCCCCGCAGGCTGGGGCCCTCGAAGTCGGCTCCTGCGAAGCTGGCGCCTCGGATCCGGGCGCCGTCCAGCCGGATTTCCTTCATGCGCGCACCGTAGAAGTCGGCGCCAGTGATCTCGGCGTCGCTGAGGTCGCTCCGGGACAGGTCGCAGCCGACACAGGGACCGCCGAAGCTTACGGCGCGGGGAATATCCTTGCCGCCCAGCAGGGCCAGGGCCTGAGCGCCGAGGGGACGGCTCGGTGAGGGCCCGCTTGCGGATGCCGAGCCAACGGTGAAATTCGACCCGAAGCGGTCATTGTCAGCCGCGTGCAGCTAATTCAATGTCAGGGGTGGTGAGCAGAATTGGAGGCGTCGTGAGCGATCCGGAACAAGCAAGAGCGAACCCGCTCAGAAACATCGAAGCGAAGACAGGGTCGTCGATGAGCGAGATACGCGCGGCGGTATCCGAGGCGGGCCACGACCTTAACCACTCGAAAGGTGACCGCCCATGATCAAGCCGACCGCGACTGTTGCGAGCAAGCCAGACCGTTCTCCACGTCCGTGGGCGATTGCGCTCGCCGGCGCATTCGTGCTGACCGGCGGGGCCGTCGCCGCCGTCGGCGCCCTGGCAGAGCCCTCAGCCCCACCCAACGCGCCATTCCGGATCGAGGAAATCGCCGACCTCGACCAGCCCTGGGCCATGACCTTCCTGCCCGACGGCCGCATGTTGATCACCGAGAAGGCTGGCCAGCTGTTAATGCTCTCAGCAGACGGCAAACAGCGAAAGACCGTGACCGGCGCCCCCGCCGTGACATCCCAGGGACAGGGCGGGCTGATGGATGTCGTGCTTCACCCCCGGTTCGCCAAGAACCGGATGGTTTACTTCAGCTATTCGGAAGCCGCCGGGAAGGACTCGAGCGTGGTCCTGGCGCGCGGCGTGTTCAACGACGGAGACGCCCCGTCGCTACGCAACGTGCAGACGCTTTTCCGCGGCCCCAAGTATGACGCGAGGGCGGGCCACTATTCTGGCCGCATCGCATTCTCGCCCGAGGGCAAGCTGTTTTTCGCCGTCGGTGATCGCCAGCAGTGGGACGGTTTCCAGCGCACGGAGCCGCAGGATATCAAAATCCTCTCAGGCAAGGTTCTGCGCCTCAACGACGACGGCACGCCGGCAGCCGGCAATCCCCTGGCGGCGCGCGGCGGTGATCCCGCCATCTGGACCTATGGCCACCGCAACCTCCTCGGCCTGGCATTCGACGCAAACGGCAACCTGTGGGAGCAGGAGATGGGCCCTCTGGGCGGGGACGAGGTCAATCTGATCCTGCCCGGCCGCAACTACGGATGGCCGGTCGTCTCAAATGGCGACAGCTACCCGGGCCCGCCGAACAATGGGGCGGCGATCCCGGATCATCGCCCTGGCGACGGCTTTGAGGCGCCGAAGGTCTGGTGGAGTCCCGCCATATCGCCCGCGGGTATGATGGTCTACTCCGGCAAGCTCTGGCCGCAGTGGCGCGGCGATCTCTTCATCGGCGGTCTGTCCAGTCGGAGTCTGGTCAGGGTCGATGTCAACGGACCCGAGGCCACGAAGGGCGACCAGTTCGCGCTGGGTACGCGCATTCGCGAGCCGGAGGAGGGGCCTGACGGCTCAATCTATCTTCTCACCGATGGCCGGCGCGGCTCCGACGGGAAGCTGGTGAAGCTGACGCCCAAGAGGTGACACAAGGGGCTGTCCAGGAGTGACGCCTGGCGCACAGCGGACCGGCGCAACCTTGAGCTTTACCCGGCGGAAGCGGGAAGGTCTGCTCACGGGTGGAACGCCCAGGCGGCCGCGACGTGATCTGGCTCAATTGATGCAGAGGCGTCAGCCGGCGAGGTCGCCCTCGGCGCGGACGCCGCAGGTGTCGCAGATGAGGTCTGCACCCTTTCGCACCAAGGCCGTGTCGCTGCAGTCCGGCCAGACGTCGGCGTCCCTGCGCAGTCCGCCAAGCGCGCCGCGCTCCTGCGCGGTCGGCAGGAAGACCAGGTTGTCCGGCGCCGCCCCCCGGGAGAACCCGCGGGAAATGAACCGTGACGCGGGCTGCGGTTCGAGATCCTCCAGGGGCTGGCCATCGGCGGCGCCGCGGCCAGGGCCATCCGCGTTCAACTCGCGCTCGGCGATCGCGAGGTCATCGCCTTCCCGATGAACCAGCAGGGCCAGGACCTGCTGATGAGGGCGCCGTCGCCGGCGGAGGACAAGCAACTGAAGGAACTGCACATCGGTACGGCCCTCCCGATCAAGGCCTGAAGCGAGTTCGACCTAGTTGCTCGGGCAGGTCCGAATGGCGAGGCCTCGGGGCAGGCGGACCGACCCGACCGCGCAGGCGCCGTCGAGCTGATCCTGCCTCAGATTGCGCGCACCGCTGAAATCCACCCCGTACAGTACCACCCCGCGCAGGCTGGCTCCCTCGAAGTCCGCGCCGTTGAAGCTGGCGCCCCGGATCTTGGCGCCATCCAGGCGAACATCCTTCAGACGCGCGTCATCAAAGTCGACGCCTGTAATCTCGACCTCGGTGAGGTCGCTTCGGGACAGGTCCGAGTGACTGAAGTTGGCTCCGGTGAAGCGAACTCTCCGCAGGTTCGCGCCCACCAGAGTGGAACCGGAGAAGTCTGCACCCAGAAAACGGGCCCCGGCGAGCTCCCGACCCGAGAGATTACAGCCTACGCAGGCGCCGCCGAAGCTGACCGCCCGGGGCACATCCCTTGAACCGAAAACCACGAGGGCGGCGGCAGGCGCCGGAAGAGACAGGACGCCCGCGCAAATAGCGGCCGAAAGGCTCCAGGCGGAGCGGCTTTGAACGGACGCGACCATCCGCGCCCTATGCCTTCGCAGGACATGCCCCGCCACTTAAATTGCTGTAACGCGTTAGGAAAAGGTCTGCCCGGAGTTCCGTCATGAGCTTGCGTCCTCCCCGCCTTCTACGAGAGTCCGCCTCGCGCCGGGAAACGGGATTCAGCGTCCTTGAGGCTGAGATCCTCTCCGAAGCCGCGGCCGCTCTCGGGAGGGCTGGAGCCCGCGCCGAAGCAGCGCTTGCCCGGCTGGCTGATCCTGTCGCTGTAGAGACCGCGGGGAGGGACGCCCTGCTCAAGGATGCGGCTGAAGCTGTCTGGAGCCTGTTCATCCAGCGGGAGGCGTGCGGCCTGAGAGACCAGCGGCAGGTGATCGCGGACCTCGGCATCCCCCGGTCCGTGCTGGTGAGGCTGGGCGCCCGCTAGACGGCTCTCCCATGACCGTTCGGCGTCTGCCGGGACATGTGCTGACGGGCTCTCATCCCGCCAGATCGCTCTCGGCCTGGACCCCGCAGGTGACGCAGACCAGCTCCGCCCCGCGCCGGACAAGGGCGGCGTCACCGCAGGCGGGGCAGACGTCCGCATCACGGCGGGACCCCGCCCCACTGCGTTCCTGAACGCCAGGCAGGAAGACGAGATTGTCGGGCGCAGCGCCTCTCGAAAATCCCCGTGAAATGTATCGCGAGACCGGCTGCGGGACGGGCTCCGCCAGGGGTTGACCATCCGCCGCTCCCCGTCCCAGCCCGTCCGCGTTCAGTTCGCCGTCGGCGTTGGCCAGATCGTTCCGCCCCAGATAGGAAATGCCCAGCTCGCGGAAGATGTAGTCGAGAATGGAAGTCGCCGAGCGGACGGAGTCGTTGCCCGTAACCTGACCTGCAGGTTCGAAGCGGGTGAAGACGAAGGCGTCGACAAACTCCTCCAGCGGCACGCCGTACTGCAATCCAAGGGAGACGGACACCGCGAAGTTGTTCATCAGGGATCGGAAGGCTGCGCCCTCCTTGTGCATGTCGATGAAGATTTCCCCGAGCTCGCCTTCGTCATACTCGCCTGTGTGAAGGTAGACCTTGTGACCGCCTACCGAGGCCTTCTGGATGTATCCCTTGCGGCGATCCGGGAGCTTGCGGCGAACAGGGGGACGCTCCACCTCTATCCGCCGCTCGATGATCCGCTCCTCTATGGGGGGTGCGGGCGCCGTAATCTCCGGCCGATCGCGAATCTCGACGGGGCTGGTGAAGGGCAGGGGCGAGCGCCGAACTCTGCTTCTCAGAACGATCCCGGGGAAGGCGGCGAGATCGGGGAGGAGGCTCTCAAGCGCACGGGCCGAGTCCACCTCCACCTCCATCACCGGAGGCGCGGCGAGGAACGGCGCGAGGGCGGAGGCCATGGCCGCCCTGGCGGATGGGCCGATCTCCCCACCCGCAGCCAGCACCTGCGACGCTTCGGGCGAGAGACCCGGGAGGTCTGAGAGGCGCCCGGCGCCCGCGATCGCCGAGTCGGCCAGGGCCACACGCCAGCTTGCGAGACCCATGCGCTCCGGCAGGTCCAGAGCGGGATCCGACAGGTCTTCCGGCCCCAGCCCAAGGACGTCCGAAAGGAATCCGGGGTCAATCACCGAGGTGGAAAGAACGTCGGACAGGCGGTTTGCAAAGGGGAGGGCGGCCTCGACCGCGGCGATCTCATGATCCGTGAACCCCAGAGACTCCAGGGCATGTCGGTCGACACCGGGGAGACCGGTCAGGGTGCGTGCGCCAAGGGCGTGGAGGCGCGCCTCGCCGGGGTCTATCCCGAGGACGTCGAGCGCCCGGAGAGCCGGGCCGGAGAGGGTCCGGAGGCTGGCGCCGTCCGAAGTTTCGATCTGCAGCACGACGCTGGCCGGAGGCCCCCCTGACGGGTCCGCGGCGCCCAGTCGCAATGCGAGGTCAGCGTCCCGGAACAGGCTAAGCCCGACGTCAAGACCAGTCGGAATGGCGCGGCGGGCAGCCTTGAAGAGGGACCGCGCAGCCTTCCTTGCGTCCTCGGAATCGTAGCCGAGCCCTTGGGCGAACAACCAGTCCCCCAGGCCAGCCAAGGCGAGGACACCGGGTCTTCCCGAGGCGGCGAGGGCCATGGCGAGGTCTGCAACCGCCTGCTCGAAGGCTGTGCGATCGAAGTCCTCTCCAAGCCCGAAGGCGCAAAGATTGATGGCGCCTCGAACGCAGGGGCCCGCCGAGGCCAGGGCCGAGGCCGTTTCCCGGGTGTCTGCGAGTCCGACTGCAAGGCTGAGTCTTCCCGACAGGGCGGCCGCCGAGGAGGAGGGGTATGCGACGATCCGGAGCCGGTCGGGAGCTGGCGCCGGGGGCGTCACGCGCCAGCCTCCGGGACCTTCACGAGCGTTCTCGATCGCCTCGTGTATCAGATCATCCGGCGCACCCATCGCCCTGGCGCGCTCCACGGCCCGCGCCAGGCTGGGGTTGTCCGCCATCGAGGTGCAGGCTTCCCTCGGTCCGTCACAACGGGTGATCGCCTCATACACGCCGGAGAGCGCTTCTGAAGCCCTGTGAACGGCCGTCTGGGCCAGGGTGTGGCCGCGGATTTCCGCGGAAAGCTGATCGAGTCGCGCCGTGAGGCCCTCGTCGCCGATCTGAGAGATTTCCGGGGCCGGACCGGAGGGCGCTCCGATCGCGGCCGCCGACCGCAGCATCAGTCCTGTCAGTCGTTCCGACAGGCCCCGCTCTGCGCTCCTCCCGGCAATGATCTGACGCTCGCGGGCGGTTTCGGCAATGCGGGCGGCGAGACGGGCGGCCCCCTCGCCAAGATCTTCCGGAGCGCCCAGCGCCGTGAACCAGGCCTCGGTCTGTGCGTCCGTCCAGCCAACCGGCGCCATCACCTCGACGCACCGGTCGCCGAGTTCGATCTGGCGCAGTTCAAGGACAGGCGGGTGTTGCATGGGTTGGAGCCTCCGGTGAACGGAGGGTAGGTCGACCCATGGTCCCGGGCAACACATGTTGCGGATCGGCGCCTCACCATCCACAAGATGTTGATATCCCATCCTCGCTGGACGCTGCAGGCCTCCAGACCTATAGTCCGCGCGCAGTTTCGTAGAACGGACCCGTACAGGCGTGCTGAAAGCAATCTTCACCTGGTGGAACGGCGCCACGATCGGCGCGGGTTTCCACATCAAGCGCCGGGGCGTCCTGGTCGGCCAGGACGACTATGGAAACACCTACTATCAGGCCAAGGACGCCCGGGATTCCTATGACGGCCGGCTTCGGCGCTGGGTGATCTACAAGGGCTATCCGGACGCCTCAAAGGTGCCCCCCGAATGGCACGGTTGGTTGCATTACACTTTCGAAGAACCGCCGACCATCGCCCCCTTGCCGCGCCGGTCGTGGGAGCGGGATCATCAGCCCAACCTGACCGGAACCATCCACGCCTGGCGACCCCGCGGGTCCATAGCCCGGGGAGGTGAGCGTTCCCCCGCTACGGGCGACTACGAGGCGTGGCGGCCGGAATAGCATGCGCGGTCTCCCGTCGCGCAGGAGTCTGGCGGCCGCGAGCCTTGCGGTCGTCTGTCTCATGGCCGTGGCGAGTCTCTCTCCCGCCCAACCAGCCCCGCCGCCCGCGACCCCTCCGGCCGGTTCATCACCGCCCGTCATAGACGAAGAGGCGCCGCCGGCGGTCGTGGAAGCGCCGGCTCCCGCCGTGGCGCCCCCCATTCCACCCTCCCAGGTGACGCCGGCGGAACCGCCGGAGCGTCGGGTCGCGCCGCGGCCAACGGAGAGCGTCCAGCAGCGGCGACGCTTCGATGTTGCAGTCCTGCAGGCCGTGGACAAGATCACCGCCGAAACCATCCGGTTCGAGGCGCCTGTGGGCCAGCCGGTCCGCTACAAGTCGCTCATCCTGACGGTGCGCGCCTGCGAGCGGACGGCGACCGATGAGCCGACGGAGGATTCCATCGCCTACCTGACGGTCGACTCACAGCCTCGACCTCAGACCGGTCGTCCCAGCCCTGGCCCGCGCCAGGTCTTCCGGGGTTGGATTTTTGCGTCGTCTCCCGGTCTCAATGGTCCGGAGCACCCGATTTATGACGCCTGGTTGATCACCTGCAGGGCCGCCGCCCCGCTCAGAACCGTGGGCGGTCCGAATACGGCCTCCACCTCGAGTGCGGCGGCCAACCGATCGAGATAGACGGACCGCGGTATCTCCTGCGCTCCGAGGCGTGACAGGTGGTCTGTCATGAACTGGGCGTCCAGCAGGTGGAATCCCCCGAGGATCAGTCGGGCCACAAGGTGAGCCAAGGCCACCTTCGAGGCGTCTGTCTCTGCGGAGAACATGCTCTCGCCGAAGAAGGCGCCCTTCAAACTGACCCCGAAAACACCTCCGACCAGCCTGCTGTCCCGCCACGCCTCCACCGAGTGGGCCGCGCCGGCGGCATGCAGCCCCTGATACATCCGTCGGAGCGGCGGGTTGATCCACCCGCCCGGGCGTGCGGGATCCGCGCAGGCGGTCAGGACGGACTCGAAGGCGCTGTTGATGCGGATGTCGAAGCGGTCCTGACGAACCGTTCTCTGCAGACGGCGAGGAAGCTGCAGTCCCTTGAGGGGAAGAACGCCCCGTGACTCCGGGTCGACCAGATACACGGACCGGCTCCGCGCAGATCTCGCCATGGGAAAGAGCCCACGGGCATAGATTTCGAGAACGGGATGGACGTAGGCCTGGCCTGTCACCCGGCCTCCGACTGGTCCTTCAGCCACCGTTCAAGCCAATGGATCGTGTACTCGCCCATGAGGAAATCGGGCTGCAGCAGAAGGTCCTGGAAGAGGGGTATCGTGGTCTCCACGCCACTGACGACCATTTCACCAAGACAGCGGCTGAGGCGTGCGATGCATTCCTCCCTGTCCCGACCGTGAACGATCAGCTTGCCGATCAGGCTGTCATAATAGGGTGGGATGGCGTAGCCGGCGTAGATCGCACTGTCGAGGCGGACGCCGAGACCGCCGGGGGCGTGGAAGTCTGAGATCAGGCCGGGCGAGGGCGTAAAGGTCCGCGGATTCTCGGCATTGATGCGGCACTCGATGGCGTGCCCCTCGAAAACCACGTCCTTCTGGGAGAACGAAAGGGGTAGCCCGGCGGCGATGCGGATCTGCTCCCGAACGAGATCGATCCCTGTAATGGCCTCGGTGACGGGATGCTCGACCTGGAGCCGGGTGTTCATCTCGATGAAGAAGAACTCGCCGTTCTCGTAGAGGAACTCGATGGTGCCCACCCCGAGGTAGCCGATCCGGCGAACCGCCTCGACCACCACCTGGCCAATCTTCTTGCGGGCGGCGGCGTCAATGACGGGCGATGGCGCCTCTTCCAGAACCTTCTGGTGCCGGCGCTGGAGCGAACAGTCCCGCTCTCCGAGGTGACAGACATTACCGAACTGGTCGGCGATCACCTGAAGTTCGATGTGGCGGGGTCCCTGGAGATACCGCTCCATGTAGATGGCGTCGTCCCCAAACGCGGCCTTGGCTTCGGCCCGCGCCGTTGAGACCGCCTCGTTGAGGTCCTCCTCGGTCCGGGCGACCTTCATGCCTCGTCCGCCGCCGCCCGCCGCAGCCTTGATCAGGACGGGAAAGCCGATCTCCCGCGCTGCGGCGAAAGCCTCCTCCTCGGTGGTCACGGCCCCGTCCGAGCCCGGGACGACCGGTATCCCCGCCTCCTTCACAGCCTGCTTTGCGGTGATCTTGTCACCCATCAGGGTGATGTGTTCGGGCCGGGGCCCGATGAAGGTGAATCCGTGGGCGTTCACGATTTGCGCGAAGCGGGCGTTCTCGGAAAGGAAGCCGTACCCCGGATGGATCGCCTGGGCCCCGGTAATCTCGGCGGCCGCAATGATGGCGGGGATGTTCAGGTAGCTCCGGGCGGCCGGCGCCGGACCGATGCAGACGCTCTCGTCGGCCAGCCGCACCCACATGGCGCCTGCATCAGCCTCGGAATGGACCGCAACCGTGGAGATTCCCATTTCCTTGCACGCACGGTGAACCCGCAAGGCGATCTCGCCCCGGTTTGCGATCAGGATCTTGTCGAACATGGTCTAACCGATGATCGCGAGAGGTTCGCCGAACTCAACCGGCTGGCCATTGAGCACGAGAATCTCGAGGATCTTCCCGGCCCTGGGCGCCGGAATGGGATTCATGGTCTTCATGGCCTCGACGATCATCAGGGTCTGACCCTCCGACACCACATCGCCGACCTTCACGAAGGCCGGGGCGTCGGGCTGAGGCTGAAGATAGATGGTCCCCACCATCGGTGACTTCACGGGTTCTCCGGCCGCCGCAACGGCCGCAGGCGCAATGGCGACCACCTCAGGGGCAGGGGGAGCCGCCGCCTGCTGAAGAGGCGCGGCGACCGCCATGGGGGCTGCGACCGCGAGCGTCCGGGCGACCCGGATCTTCAGCCCCTGATGCTCGACCTCGATTTCCGAGAGCCCCGTGTCGTTCAGGATGCCAGCGAGCCGGCGGATCAGCCGGGCGTCTATCTGTTCTGCGGGAGCCTTTGGACTGGACGGCATTTGGAGATCCTGTGCTTCGTCGTCTGGCGACCGCAGACGTGGCGGACGTCGTGACCTTCTATCGAACCCGCGCCGGTGCGAACATGGGCTGACGCCCCCGTGCGGACACAACGGCGTGAAGCCGGCGCCAAACGCACGCCGACACGCCTCCGGCTCGAGCTGAACCTGCCGAAACCGGAATCGCCGTCTTGTAACGGTGGCCGGCAGGGGTCACAAGCAGGGCATGAGCTTGACCCTCGTCCTCAATGGAGAGCCCCGCGTCCTGGACGCTGTCAGCACGGTTGCAGACCTGGTGGCGGGGCTCGGCCTCGATCCGCGAAAGGTGGCGGTGGAGCGGAACCTCGAGATCGTTCCCCGGTCGGTCTACGATACGACCGGCCTCGTTGATGGGGATAGGATCGAGATCGTCCATTTCATTGGCGGAGGCTGAAATGACGGATCAGCGGGCGACGGATGCGGCGGATCGGGATGTCTGGTCAGTGGCGGGCCGCACCTTCCGGTCGCGCCTCATCGTCGGGACGGGCAAGTACGCCGACTACGCCCAAAACGCCGCCGCCGCCGAAGCGGCGGGTGCGGAAATCGTCACCGTCGCCCTGCGGCGGGTGAATCTGTCCGATTCCGGCAAGCCCATGCTGGCGGACTTTGTGAAGCCGGACCGTTTCACCTACCTGCCCAACACGGCGGGCTGCTACACCGGCGAGGACGCGGTCCGGACCCTGCGCCTCGCCCGGGAGGCCGGCGGCTGGAACCTGGTGAAGCTGGAGGTCCTGTCCGACACCCCGCACCTCCTGCCTGACATGGAGGAGACCCTCCGAGCGCTGAAGATGCTCGTCGCCGACGGCTTCGAGGTCATGGTCTACTGCAGTGACGACCCCGTCTACGCGCGCAAGCTGGAGGACGCCGGGGCGGCGGCCATCATGCCGGCGGCGGCGCCCATCGGATCGGGCCGGGGAATCCAGAACGCCCTCAACCTGGGACTGATCATCGAGCAGTCCAAGGTTCCGGTCCTGGTGGACGCCGGCGTGGGCACGGCGTCGGACGCCGTGATTGCGATGGAGATGGGATGCGACGCCGTCCTGATGAACACCGCGATCGCCGAGGCCAGGGATCCGATCCTCATGGCGGAAGCCATGAAGCACGCCGTCATCGCCGGACGGCAGGCCTTCCTCGCCGGGCGGATGGCGAAGCGTCGTTACGGCGACCCGTCTTCGCCTCTGGCCGGTCGGATCTGAATGACGCCTCGTTCTGACGGAAGCACACAGGGCCGCGGGGATTTAACCAACCGAGCGGACATCATCTTCAACACCGGCGCGGTGGCGCCTGGCGTGCGGGGGACGGCCTGGCCAGGTGCGGTCGGGACGCCATGAAGCTTCCAGTCGGCAAGCCCTGGTTCGGGCGACGGCGGTCGGGCTTCGGCGTGTCTCCGACGACCGGTGAGGGTTGGGCCTGCGTCGGGATCTACGTTCTTGTCATGGCCTTGATCCCGACCCTCATGGGGCGGGATCTGCGCGGGGTCGAGGCGCTGGGGACCTTGGCCGTGCTCCTGGGATGCACTGCCGTTCTGCTGGTTGTGGCCTGGCTGAAGATGGACCGGTCCGGGCCGATTCAGGGGCGTCCGGGCGAGGACTGAACCTCAGCCTGCAGAAATCCGGACGATGTCGAGTTCTGGGTTCAGCCCTACGGCTTGCATCAGTTCCGCCCGCTTGGGTCCGGCTTTTGGCGGATAGACATCCGCCTTCACCGCTTTCGGCGTCATCCAGTGCAACAGGACCTTGCCGAGGTTGACGGGACGCTTCAGCCAGTCTGACGGATGCTCAAGCATGTGGAAGCCGCGCAGGGCCGAGCGAAGCAGATCTGGGTCTGAGCGGATGGCGACGGCGACGCCATCCTCGGCGAAGCTCTTCAGAATGCGGCTCCGCAAGCTGGGGCGATGGTTCGGGTCCAGCGCCTGCCTGGCGCGGCGAACAGCCGCCCGGTCATCCTTCTGCATTGTGTCGAAGAAGGGGAGAATCTCGCGCTTGAGGCCAGCCTCGTACGCCAGCAGACGCGCGGCGGGTTCACTTGTCGCCTGCAGAGCGTCACGCAGAAGGGTGGCGCTTACCGCGGCGAAAGCGCAACCCCGACCGTAGAGCGGGTTGGTGCGGATCAGGCTGTCTCCCACCGCAAAGAAGCCGACAGTCGCCGCCTGGCCATCCGAAACAAGGCTGCGCCAGCGGCTTTTCAGGTCTCCCATTCCATAGACCTTGCTGACCGCTTCGGTCCGGTCGGCGTCCAGCCAGGGACGCATGCCCGGAATCTCGCGGCAGATGGCGTCGAACATGGCCGGGTCGACGATTGTCTTCCGGATCTCGAGTTCGATCTCCGGTACGCAGAGGGTGATGGAGAAGCAGCCGCTGTCCGCAGGGAAGACGCCGAACTTGATGAAGCCAAGGTCGCCGGTGGCGGGCGCGCCGCCCCTTGGCGGCTCGACCTGGCCATCACGGAGGCGATAGTGGCGCGTGAAATAGAGGATTCCGGCATCCTCTGCGGTCTCGCTCACCCGAACGCCGAGGTCCGCCAGCTGATCGAAGGCCGAAGACGTGCGGCCGCTGGCGTCGACAACCAGGTCGGCCTCGATCCTCTCTCCGCCCCGCAGCCTGACGCCTGTCACCCGGATCGGGGTCTCGCCCGACGCCTCGAGACCTTCGATGAAGGCCTCGCTGCGGATCTCGACGTTGGGCATGGCCTCGACATAGCGCCGGATGACCAGTTCCAGCGTGGTCCGCCGGCTCGTGAGGACCACCAGGTCGGCGTCTTCCGGGCGCGGGACCCAGCGATTGCGGTGGCGATCCGTGAGCATGCCGTCCAAGCCGAGTTCCCGGCAGCCGGCGGCGTTCAAGGCTTCCAGAAGGGCAGGGTGTTCATCGCGGATGATCCCTCGCAGCCTTGCGAGAAAGGCGTGGCTGTGGCGCAGGTGGGTGACGCCCCGGTGGGCCCAACCGGTGAAGGCCTCATCGGCGTCCCCGGAGGGCGGCGGCGGGTCTCGGTCCAACAGGGTGACCCTGCGACCGGTCGGCGCCAGGGCGAGCGCGGTCCAAAGGCCGGCCATGCCGGCTCCGATCACTGCGACGGTTTCAGTCATGTCATCCTGGCGTCTTCATGGGCCCCTGGCGGGCGGCGTCGATTGCGGTCTTCAGGGCCTCCAGGTCGGCGCCGGGGATCAGTCGATCTCCGACGATGAAGGCGGGGGTCCCTTCGATCCGCAGGGATTCAGCCAATCGACGCGTGTCGGCGAGATGACGGGTGATGGACTCATCCCGAAGCGCCGCGGAAAGCGCCTCTGGTCGGATCCCCGCCGCCTGAGCCAGACGGGCGATGGTGGCCTCGTTGAGGTTTCGTTCCTCCATCAGCGCCTGATGGAAGTCCAGGCCGGCTGCCCGCCCGGCCGGGGTCAGGGCGGCGCGAGCGGCAAGGTCCGAGGCGCCGCCGAAGATCGGAAACTCCTTCAGGACAAGACGGATATCCTTGTTCTCCTGCACCAGTTCGGCCAGTTCGGGGGCGATCGTCTTGCAGTAGCCGCAGCGGTAGTCATAGAACTCCACCACGGTGATCTTCCCGCCTGGATTGATCACGACATCGCGGGGATCCCGTTCCAGCGCCGCCCTGTTCGCGGCGATCGCCTTCCGGGCGTCGTCAGACTGCTGGGCGAGCTGCTTCTCCTGAAGGCGGGTCGCCATCTCCTCCAGAATCTCGGGATTCGACAGCAGGTAGCTGCGCACCGAGTCTCCCAGGACCATGTCGAAGGCCTTCTGACATCCTCCGAGGAGAACACTGCAGGACAGGACGGCGGCGAGGACGGCGTTTCTCATGCGCGCAACATAAGGGGGTCTGCGACGGTGTGAAGGTCTCGCGAGCGGGAATCCGGGCTCAGCTAAGCCTTCGGCTCATCACCTCCCGCCAAAGCCTTGTCCGCCCACCGGACACGGGCTCAAGGGCCGGGTTCAGCCGCCGCCCCGTCCCCCGCGAACCTGACGATCCCCTTCTGTTGCGAGCACGATGTCATTGGCCCGTCGCCATTCGGGGGTGTTCCGCTCCAGCAGATCCCTGGCCCTGAGGGCGAAGATCAGGGCCTGTCTGCGGTCGCCCTCGATGTAGTTGTACTCGGCGGTGGCGTAGCGGGCGAGACCATCTCGCTTCCGAGCGTCATAGGCCTGGGCCAGAAGCCTCCAGGCGACGGAGTTCTGCTCATCCTGGCTGAGGGCCTTCTTGAGCTCATTGATGCCCTCGTCGATCTTGGCTTCATCGGGCAGGGCGATGAGCGTCTGGCCGAGGTTGACCCGAAGCAGCGGACCGTCCGGCTTCAGCTCCACCGAGCGGCGCTGCGGCGCCTCTGCCTCCGCCGTCCGCCCGAACTCGAAGAGGATCTGCCCCTTCAGCTCCCAGAGGTACGGATTCTCCGGCTGCTCGGCCAGAAGGGCGTCGATCAGCTTGAGCGCCCTGTCCGGCTCCTTGAGCTGATACTGGGCGATGGCGCAGGCGTAGCGTGCAGGGAAGTCGGCCTTGGGATCGGCGCACTTCACCACGGCGACGCTGGGGTTCAGAAAGCCCTCGAGCTTGGCCTTCATGATCTGATGGCGACGGACGTTCTCGGGGTCGTCCGGCGCGTCCCTGTGGTTCATGCGTTCCACCCGCGCACGCAGGGCCTCGATCCGGCTTGAACTCAGCGGGTGGCTCCTGAAATAGGAGAACCTCCGCGCCTCCGAAAACACCTCCTGGTACCGGAAATTGTCGAAGAAGTTCACAAGCCCCCGACCCGAAAGCCCGGCCGCCTCGAGATAGGAAGCGCCTGCCTGATCCGCCCGGCTCTCCTGCTCCCGGCTGAACCCCATCGCTCCGAGAGTGCCGAAGAAGCTGGCGTTTGAAGCCAGGACGGCCCCGGCTTCCACGTTCCCTGCCAGGGCGGCGAGGACCCCGAGGCCCATCGTGAGCAGGAACGGCCTCATCCCGGCCTGCGTCATTTCCCCTGAACGTGCGGAATGGCCTCCGGCGAGGTGGGCCACCTCGTGGGCGATCACGCCCTGGAGCTCGTTCGGCGATTTCGATTCCAGGATCAGGCCTGTGAAGATCCCCATGGTCCCGGGCCCTGCGAAGGCGTTCAGGTCCCTGGAGCCGATCAGCAGGATCCGAATCGAGTCGGATTCCAGTCCGGCGACCCGGAACAGGGGCTCGGAGTACACCCTGAGGGTCTCTTCGATCTCTGTGTCCCGGATCAGGGTTATCGCCGCGCCCTGGGCGCGAGCTGACGCGGGAGACAGGATCGGGGCGATAATGGCCGCAAGGCCAAGCCCTAACGCCAGAATCCGACCAGGGTTCAGGTGGTGGCGGCCGTTCATGGCCCGACTCCTCGAATGGCGCCCCCCGTACAGGCTAGCCTCTCAGCCCCGTCGCCACCAGCCCTTGCGGGGTTGTTCCGGCGGCGCGACGATTTCAGCCGGATCCGGCGCACGCGGTGCAAGGGGTGCAGCCGCTTCCGGGGCCGGCGCCGACACCGGTGCAGGCGGGACCTCGGCGGACTCGGCTTCCTGGGCGACGGGCGCTTCGGGCGCGGGTTCGGCGGACCGCACCCGGCTGCGTCGGGCACGGACAGGCTTGGTCGGCGCCTCTGAGGCCTCGGTGTCAGGCGTGGCGACAGCTTCTTCCGAAACCGCCGGGGTGGGGGCCTCTTCCGTCGACGGGATCACCTCCGCCTCCTGGACCTCCGCCGCGGCCCGGGTCCTGGCGCGGCTGCGACGCGGCCGCCGGCTGGTCTGGACCTCCGCCTCGGGAAGCTCGACCCAGATATCCACCGAGGGGTCCTCGGGCGCCGCCGGGGCCGGGGCCGGGGGCGCTTCTGCGGCGGGTCCCTGCGGCCGGTCGGCCGAGCCGCGGGTGTCCTGGGAAGGATCAAACCAGATGAAGGGGTCGTCCTCATAAGGCACCCAGGGACGCGTCCAGGCGTAAGCGTCCTGTGGCCGCCCCTCATCCCGGGAACGCCGTCCGCCGCGCCGGCCCCGACGTCGCCTCCGGCCTCCCTGTCCGTCATCTTCCTCTTCCGATCGGAAGTCACGAGGCGCATCCCCGTTGGGGGGAGCAGCGGCGGACCGAGCCTCCGGCTCGCGCCGGCCGCGCCTGCGGCGCCGACGACCACGGCGATCGCCGCGACCCTCCTCATCGTCGTGATCGTCCTGTGACGATCTGCCTCCGCGCGGGCGGAGGTCCTGGTCATCGTCGTCCTCGGCTTCGACAATCGCCTCGTCGTCCGTGTCTTCGGGCTCATCTTCGAAGGCTTCGAAGTCTTCGTCAGCCGGCGCGTAGGGCTCGAGAGCCCTGGGCGCCGCCGGAATGTCGGAGGGGCGCGCCTGGTCCGCGGTCCGCTCGAGGGAGAACCCTGCGTGCGGCAGGGTTTCGTCCAGGACGACCGAGACGAAGACGCCGCGATCGGCGTGGAGCCGGGCAAGGTGCGCGCGCTTCTCGTTGAGAATGTAGAGGGCCACAGCCCGGGGGGCCCGAAGAGTGATCTCCCCCGCGCCCTTCAGCGTCTCCATCTCCACCGCCCGAAGCGCCCCCAAGGCGCTGGACTCCACAGAGCGCACCCTGCCGGTCCCGGCGCAGTGCTCGCAGACGTGTGTCGTCCCCTCCAGCAGGCTCGAGCGCCGACGCTGGCGCGACAGCTCGATCAGTCCGAAGCCGGAGATTCGCCCGACCTGGATCCGGGCGCGATCTTCCTTGAGCGCGTCCTTGAGCTTCTTTTCGACAGCGCGGTTGTTCTTCGACTCATCCATGTCGATGAAGTCGATGACGATCAGGCCGGCGAGGTCCCTCAGTCGAAGCTGGCGCGCGGCTTCCTCTGCGGCTTCGAGATTGGTTCTGAGCGCGGTCGCCTCGACATTGCGCTCACGGGTCGCCCGCCCGGAGTTGACGTCGATGGCCACCAGGGCCTCAGTCTGGTTGATCACCAGGTAGCCGCCCGACTTCAGCGGCGCGACCGGCGAATAGATCTGACTGAGGTGATCCTCGACCTTGTGCTTCACGAAGAGGGGGATTGGCTCCCGATACGCCTGCACCTTTCGCGCCTGAGACGGCATCAGCATGCGCATGAAGTCGCGGGCCTCGCGAAACCCGGCTTCGCCCTCGACAAGGACCTCATCGATGTCCTTGTCATAGAGGTCCCTGATGGTCCGCTTCACGAGGTCCTCTTCCTCGTAGATCAGGGATGGCGCCACGGAATGAAGGGTAGTCTCGCGAATGTTCTCCCAAAGGCGCAACAGATAGTCATAGTCGCGCTTGATCTCCGCCTTGGTGCGTTTGGCGCCCGCCGTGCGGACGATCAGGCCCATGCCCTCCGGGACATCCAGTCCCTGGACGACCGTCTTGAGCCTCTTGCGATCCGTCGCCGAGGTGATCTTCCGGGAAATGCCCCCGCCCCGGGCCGTATTCGGCATCAGGACGCCGTAACGCCCTGCAAGGGACAGATAGGTCGTCAGGGCTGCGCCCTTGTTGCCGCGCTCTTCCTTGACCACCTGGACCAGCATGATCTGGCGGCGCCGGATGACCTCCTGGATCTTGTAGCGGCGCATGAGTCGCCGACGGCGCCGCGCCAACTCTTCTTCCATGACGTCGTCATCGTCGCCTGAGAGGGTCTCGGCCCCTTCCTCGCCATCCTCTTCGGCATCCACCGGGCGGGAGGGCTCGATCTCATCGTCACCCTCGTCCGCCGCCTCCTCGGCCATGAGGGCTTCCCGATCGGCGACCGGAATCTGGTAGTAGTCGGGATGGATTTCGTTGAACGCCAGGAACCCGTGCCGGTTTCCTCCGTACTCGATGAAGGCGGCCTGGAGGGATGGTTCGACCCGGGTCACCTTCGCGAGGTAGATATTCCCCCTGAGTTGTTTGTGGCTCCGGCTCTCGAAATCAAACTCTTCGACGCGGTTCCCGTCGATCACCGCCACGCGCGTCTCCTCCGAGTGCGCGGCGTCGATAAGCATCTTCTTTGACATGAATTTCTCCGGGGCGCGCCTCAGGGCCTTGGCCCGGGCTGCGCCGATTAGGACGAGGGCTGCACAAACGCATCCGTTCCGCGAGGATTCCGCGGAGTGGGGCGGGCCGGGGTGTGGCTCGATGTGCGCAGTCCATGGCGTGTTTCCAGTTTGCGAACGCTCGCCGTCCGCAGCGAGAACCTCGAGGCTGCCGGGCGCGTGGCCGCGGGCAGGCCTGCGAAGGCCCCGTTTCCGACCCTACCGCAGTACGGCCGAATGTCGTCAGATGCAGCAAAACGCGCGACGACGCCAGCAAAAGATCATCCCCCCGAGGCTCGTCGTCAGCCTTAACGATTTCACTACATCCTGCGGATATCGTTCGAGCAAACCGCAGCAGGCGGTTTCAGAAGGACGAAATCTTCGTGGTGCGGATGTCGGACGGAACCTGGGGAAATGCGCTTCTCCTGATCCTTGCGGGCTGTCTGCTGCTCCTGGGATTCAGCGCGGAGTCTGCGCGGGCGACGGACCTGAACTCCGTACGCCTGGGGGGTGATCGTGAGTCCACCCGACTGGTGCTCGATCTCTCGGGCGAGGCTTCTGGACGGCTGGTGTCGCACGTTGGCGGCAAGGTCGTCGTCTCCCTCACGGGGGTGGATATCGACGCCCCCCTCCGCGGACAGGGTCGGGGCCTTGTCCGGTCCTGGAGTGTCGCGCCCCAGGCCGGCGGCGCACGCCTGACGATCGAGACGGCGGATTCCGTTCAGGTCCGGCGCAGGTTTCTGCTTCCGCCGGGCGAGGGCGCCTCGGGATTCCGATATGTCATCGATCTTGAACCTGCGACGACGGCGGCGAGCCCGACCCCCTCCGCGGAGTCGGCGCGGCTTACCTCACTTAAGGCGCCTGCGCCCGCGGTATCGACCAGAAAGACGGCCAAGACCCGCGTGGAGTCCCGCCGTATCGTGGTGATCGATCCGGGGCACGGAGGCCGGGATCCGGGGGCCATCGCTGGCGGGCGACAGGAAAAGGACATCACCCTCGCCGCCGCGCTCACCCTGAAGGAACGACTGGAAAGGACCGGACGCTACAAGGTCGTGCTGACCCGGGACAGGGACGTCTACATTCCGCTGGACTCCCGGGTGAAGCTCGCCCGCAGGGCCAATGCCGACCTGTTCATCTCCCTTCACGCCGACGCCGGGCCCGATGACTCGGTCCGCGGCGCCAGCGTCTACACCCTGTCTGAGCGGGCCGCAGGGCGCTCGGCGCGGCTGGTGACGAAGGATGACTGGTTCATGAAGGCGGGCTACCGCTCTGATCAGAGCGTATCGGGCATACTGTTCGACCTGACCCAGAGGGCGACCAAGAACCGGTCTGCTACCTTCGCCCAGCTTCTGGTCGACGAGATCGAGGATGAGCACACCCTGCTGAGGCGGAGCCACCGGGAGGCGGGCTTCGCTGTGCTTCTTGCCCCGGATGTTCCTGCGGTCCTCCTGGAGATGGGCTTCATGACCAATCCCGATGATCAGGCCTTTCTGGCCGATCCGAAGACGCGGGGCCGACTGGTCGTGGCCATCGCTGAGGCCATCGAAGGCTACTTCCGCAACGATGTGAGGGTCGCCTCGCGGTAGACCTTCCCGGTCGCCCGTCGAGCCCCCCCCAGGGCTCCAGAATCCGGCTTCCCCTTTTCCGAAACGCGCCCTAGACCATGAAGGATGCAGGCGCTCGGACGCCTGCGGAGGCGTTCTAGTCGTGCAATCCCCGAGAAGATGGCTGGCCATTGCTGGGGTGACCCTGCTCAGCCTGGTGGCTGTCGGGGGGCTGTCCATCGCGGTCTATGCAGCCTGGCTGTTCCATGACCTGCCCGACGCCGGCGACCTTGCGGATTACAGACCTCCCACCTCAAGCCGGGCCTATGCCTGGGACGGCACCCTTATCGGCGAATTCAGCCGGGAACGCCGGATTTTCGTGCCCTATGACAACATCCCCCAACATCTGGCCCTGGCCTTCCTGGCAGCTGAGGACCGGGCCTTCTTCCGGCACAAGGGGGTTGATCCGGCGGGTCTCGCCCGGGCTTTGGGCCGGGCCGTGCCCAGTCTGGTCCAGGGGCGGCGCCTGGAAGGGGGCTCGACCATCACCCAGCAGGTGGCCAAGAACGTCCTGCTGACCAACGACGCCACCCTGGGGCGGAAGTTCAAGGAAGCCCTGATCGCCCGGCGGCTGGAAGAGACCCTCACAAAGCCCCAGATCCTGGAGCTCTATCTGAACGAGATCTGGCTGGGGTACAGATCCTTCGGGGTCGGCGCTGCGGCCTACAACTATTTCGGCAAACCCATCAACGAACTCAGCCTCGCGGAGGCGGCCTTCCTCGCGGCCCTCCCGAAGGGACCGGACAACTACCACCCGCTGAGACGAAAGGCTCAGGCCATCGCGCGTCGCAACTGGGTTCTGGATCAGATGGCGGAACTTCAGTGGATCTCGGCGGCGGACGCGGCGAGGGCCAAGGCCGAGGACCTCGTCGTCCAGGCCGCGCCCACGCGGGCTCGCTACCGGGATGCGGACTACTTCGTGGAGGAGGTCCGGCGGCAGGGCCGCGCCGCCCTCGGAGACAAGCTCGACGCCGCAGGCCTCTATGTTCGCACCACCCTGGACTCGGAACTCCAGTCGATTGCGCTGCGGTCGCTGATGGATGGCCTGGAGACCTATGACCGCCGTCACGGTTGGCGCGGCGCCTTTGCAAGGACGACCTACGGACCGGGCTGGGAGAAGGCGGCGGCGCGGTTCCGCGCGCCCTCCGAACGGCGGGAGTGGCGGGTGGCGATTGTCACGGAGTCGGGGGGGCGGGGCGTTCGGGTGGAGACGCGCACTGACGCCGCCGCCGGCTGGCTGGCCCCGGCCGACGTCGCCTGGGCGCGGGCGGGGCGCGGCTTGAGCGCCGGTGACCTGGTCTTTGTCGAGCCCTCGGCCACCGGGGGCTTTCGGCTGCGGCAGGTCCCCGCCGTCAACGGCGCCTTTGTGGTGGTGGAGCCCAACACCGGGCGGGTCCTGGCCCTCGTAGGCGGCTATTCCTTCTCACTCTCCAGCTTCAACCGCGCGACCCAGGCCCGGCGCCAGCCCGGCTCCACGTTCAAGCCCTTTGTCTACGCAACCGCCCTTGAGAACGGCTATACGCCCGCGAGCACCGTTCTGGACTCCGCCATCACCTTGTCAGGTCGGGATGGTGAGGCCTGGTCTCCCGAGAACTATACCAGGTCCTATCTTGGAGCCATGCAGCTGCGCCGCGGACTGGAGTTGTCCCGGAACACAATGACGGTCCGGCTCGCCCAGGGCGTCGGGATGCGGAAGGTCCGTGACACCGCCCTTCGTCTGGGCGTGACCCAGAACATGGACCCCGTGCTCGCCATGGCGCTGGGGGCGGGCGAGACCACACCGCTCAGGATCACGACCGCTTACGCCGCCTTCGTGAATGGAGGGCGCAGGGTGGAGCCGCACCTCATCGAGCTGGTGCAGGACTTCAAGGGAGAGACCATCCTCAGGGCGGACCGTCGCGACTGTCCGCGTTGCAGCGCCGTCTTTACAGGTGCAGAGAGCCCGCGGATCGCCCAGGCTGGCGAGCAGGTTCTCGATCCGATCACGGCCTACCAGATTACGTCCATGCTCCAGGGCGTGGTCCAGCGGGGGACCGCTGCATCGGTTTCGTCGCTCGGCTTCCCGATCGCCGGCAAGACCGGAACCACCAACGACTATCGATCCGCCTGGTTCATCGGATACACCCCTCAGATCGTGGTCGGTGTCTTTGTCGGTTTCGATGACAATCGAACCCTTGGCCAGGGAGAGACGGGCACCCAGGCGGCGGTTCCCATCTTCATCGACTTCATGCGGTCGGCTGCGGACCGTCTGCCGAAGACGGACTTCAAGGTCCCGAGGAATGCGCGCTTCGCCAACATCAACGGGATCCGGGAGGCGTTTCGTCCCGGAACCGAGCCCAGGGTCCTGGAGACTCCGGCGGGCCTCACTCCTGACGGGCTTCCGATCCGGCCTCTGCCTTACGACCAGCTGGGGCGAACGGCAGGGGAGCCAAGGCCGCAGCCCGAACGCGGTTCCGACGACATGAGTGGATTGTATTGAGGCCACGTCCGCGCTACTCCCGCCCGCCGTGTTCCAGGAGTGACCCATGAGAGCGGAT
>NZ_JADCBG010000165.1 GCF_020253645.1 Phenylobacterium sp. | reverse complement strand
GCCGGCGTCCTGAGACGCCTGGTTTTTCCGGGCTTGGCGCCAGCCGAAGCCCGTGGCATCGCTCCGCGCGGCCAGGCCCGGTAGCTCAGCAGGATAGAGCAGCGCTTTCCTAAAGCGAAGGTCGGGGGTTCGAGTCCCTCCCGGGCCGCCAATCAGAATCACTAGGCTGGAAGGTCAGAGATACGGGCCAACTGAACTTCCCTATGCGACCCGGCGGGACGCATAGCGACCACCGTCCAGCGCGATGATGTTGCCGTAGCGGGCCAATGTCGTCAGGGCCTGGGTGATGCGCTGTTCGATGCGCTTTCCGCCTCGCTTGAAGCCACGGGCCAGTTCGGCGGCGTCCATGGGACGTCCGGCGGCGATCAGCAGCCGCTCAATGGCCAGCGGCGCCTCATAGGGGTCCTTGGGGAAGTCGGGCAGGCCCTTGTCGAGGGCGACCACCGTCTCGCCGAGGTCGAGGTCGCCGGTCATAGCTTTGGCCCCCTTCGCAAAGCGGGGGGTCTGATAGTCGGGGCGCAGCCAGCGCACGTGGCCGGCGGCCTCTTCGCGCGCGCGCCCGGCGTTCAGCGCCACAAGGCGTTCGAGGATCTGTTCGTCGGTCAGGTCCGAGGGCCAGCCATACGCCTGGGCGGTCGCGGCATCGATCTGATCGTGCAATTCCTTGAGGATCAGCATCAGGCCGCGCTGCTTGACGTCCTCGTCGGCCGGGGTGAGGGCGGCGCTGGCGCGGATTTTCTCCAGCACATTGTAAAGGCCGGTCAGGGTGAGGTCAGGGTGTTCGGCCTGGACCCGCTTGCGGGTGGCGTCGAGTTCTTCGCCGAGGGCGCGTAGGCGGATCTTGAGGGCCTCGGGCAGGTCAGGGAAGGGGAAGGGGTCGAAGCAACGGGACTTCGTGTACCGCGGATCGTTCCCATAGCCGAGCCATCCTCCGAGGATCTGAGCCCAAGTTGTATGAAGCCGGCTTGAGAGGATCGCGAGGACGGCCGCATCATCGGTGGCCACAACAACGAGCATGTTGTCGGGTATGGTATCGGTGTCAAGGAATTGGAAAGTCCTGTGCTTCGAGGTTTCTATCGTGACCACATAGCGATCGAGTTCTTCGAGGGCGGGTCGCAATTCTCGCCTTGGTTCCCCAAATATCCACCAGTTTTCACGATAGACCTCCCGATTGTTGAGATCACGCTCAGGCTTCACCGACAAAATCAGATGCTGGTATATCTCCGGATAGTTTTGACGAACCTCTGCTTCACCGAGTCCGAAGAGGTCGATGACCATGACTCCGCGAGGCCTACTGGCGAGGTCGCGGCCGTTGCGATAGGGCCGGACGTGCTGCTCAAGCCCCGGGCGTCTGCCAAGACCAAGGTGCTCAGCTTCATTCGGCGTCACGATGAAGCCCGATCCGTGGAGCTTAACTCCAGGCGAGCATAACCCTTCGTTTGGTCTCAACGCGGCGGCCTTCGTGACATCTACGCCCGCCGAAAGGTCGGAGTTAATCTGGCCAAGGATTACCTTGAAGGCGAGCGAAGGCTCGTCGGTGTCCAGTCCGCTTTCCTGGACGACTTCCCAAAGCTGACCCTCTCGCGATCCGGCTTGGGCAACGGTCATACTGATCCGAACGGCTGCGCTGTCCTTGGAGGCCTTGGTCCAGGGATGATCTGGCACGGCGAAAATCAGAGAGATCGGCGATTTGGCGTTCAGGTGCCGCTCCATCACCCGTCTCTGAAAGGGCTGGCTTATCGAGTTGGTGGTCACGAAACCTATCCGCCGGGTCTTGGACTTCTTTTGGCCAAGGATTTCCGCCGCCCGATCCCACCAGTACATCACGAAGTCAGCGCTATCGTTCATGTCCTTGTGCGCCGCCCAGAGCGCCTCGGCGTAGCCGGGCTCCATGCGGGAGCGCAGGTCCTTGCCGCCGATGAAGGGCGGGTTGCCGACGATGAACTCCGCCTCCGGCCAGTCCGGACGTCTCGGATTGGGATAGGTCTCGACCCGCTTGCCATCCTTTTCGACCACGCTGGGAAGGGGATAACCGTCCCAGGTCAGCACGGCGTCATAGCCGGCATGGTTGCCGAAATTGATGTTCTTGAAGGCCTTCAGGATAGGCTCGGCGGGATGGCTCTCGTGGTTGCGATAGTGCCATTGCAGATAGCCGATCCAGATCACCAGCTCGGCGATGGCCGCCGCGCGGGGGTTGAGTTCCAAGCCCAAGAACTGGTGCGGATCCACACTCTCGCCGGCGATGGCCAGGCTCGACTGGCGCTCGCCCAGGGCAGAGAGGGTCTGAATGACTTCGCCCTCCAGCTTTTTCATCAGCTCCAGCGTCACATAGAGGAAGTTGCCGGTGCCGCAGGCAGGGTCGAGAACGCGGGTGGTGCAGAGCTGGTGGTGGAAGGCGCGGACGATCTCGACGGCGTCGGCGTCCTTGGCGGCGTCCTTAGCGGCCTGGGCCCTGGTGAGGGCGGCTTCCCAATCGGCGCGCAACGGCTCCATCACCGTGACGTCAACCAGCCGCTGGACATAGGAACGTGGGGTATAGTGGGCGCCGAGCCGCTTGCGCTCTTCCTTGTCCAGCGCCTGCTCCAGCAGGGCGCCGAAGATGGCGGGATCAACCTGGGTCCAGTCGGCGCTAGCGGCGGCCAGGAGTTCGCCGATCTCCGCCTGCCCCAGCTCAAAGACCATTGTGTCGCTGAACAGGCCTCCGTTGAAGTGTCGGACCCGGGCGTCGATGATCGCCGAGAACTCCGCACCGGTGTCCATGTCCCTCCAGAGCTGTTTGAGGCGGTGCGGGAAGTGCCTGGGATCGGCGACCGACTTTTCCAGGAGCTGGCGGAAGCTACCCCTGGGCAGCAAGTCGGTGTCCTCCGCAAACATCGTGAACAGACAGCGCATCAGGAAGTGCGCAACATGCTCGGCGTTGGCGCCGTTGTCCTCCAGGCGCTTGCTGACGGCGGCGAGGCGGGCAGCGATATCGCGGGTGACCCGGGCCGACTGTCTGGTCGGATCCAGGCTATGCGGGTCAGTCCAGATGGTCTTGAGGAGGCCGCGCACCTCCTCCTTGCGCAGGTCCTCCAGATAGATCCGGTAGCCCTTACGGTCGGGGAACTGGCCGTAGGCGCGGCCGGTGCCGGTAAAGTCGGCATAAAGCTCGAAGCAGTGGCCGACATCGCAGGTGAGGATGAAGGGGGGCGCTGCGTGGTCGGCATCGAGGAGGAAGACATAGCCTTCGGCCTGTTTGCGCGCGTTCTGCATCATCACGTCCCAGCGTGGCGAAGCGCTGCGACGGCCGAGCTGTTCGGGTTCGTCGGGCAACATGCTCAGCTGGCCCGGCAGGGCGTTCTTGGCGCCGGGCAGGCGGGATTGCTTGGCCTCCAGAATGAAGGCGTCCCGCTTGTAGAGGTCGATACGCTTCGGCGCGGTCAGGGCGTCGCTGGCGCGGGGGCGAACGGCGCGCTCAAAGACGTAGTTATTGTTCCGGACGTCAGCACTGGCTGGGTCGGGTGAAGGGACGCCAATGAGCGCACAGAGTTCCGTGAGGAACATGGCATAGTTCGCCCGCTCTGCGCCGCCTTCGAGTTTGGACCATCGTCGAATGAACGCCTCGACATCCACGCTGCTCCGCCCCCCACCCCGCAACTCACCGCGAACAAATTAGACGCTATGAGAGAGGGCGCAAGGATCGCCACCGCGCAAACATTTGGTGGACATCCGATGATTTCTCTCCTGCTGGCAGCCGCGCTGACCTGTGCACCCGAGGCCGCTGCGGTGATCGCCCGCCTCGCCTGACCGATCGCGCTCCGGCAACGAGCGGGCCCGGCGCCCCACGGCTCCGGGCCCACGTCGTCAGAAGTTCAGGCGCGCGGTCACGCCGTAGTAGCGATCCGCCTCACGCGGGATCAGGTAGCGGAAGCTGCCGCCCGGTCCGCCGCTGGTGATCGCCGAGGCAAAGCTTTCGTCGAACAGATTCTTCACCTGAGCGGTGATCTGGTAGCGGTCCTCACGGTCGGCGATGCCCACGGAAAGGTCCACCAGCCCATAGCCGCCGATGGTCGTGACGTTGCGCACAGCCGCGTTGGCGTCGAACTGGCTGAGCTGTTTCGACTGGAACGACCCCTGCGCACCCAGGATGACGTCCACCGGGCCCACGTCGCGAATGCGGTAGTCGATCGCCACTGAACCCTTCCACCTGGGCGCATAGGCCAGGGGCGTTCCCGACGGGATCACGCCCGTGATGACGCCGTTGGTGGGCAGCTTGAACTGATCGACCTTTGCGTCGGTGTAGGCGAGGCCGCCCGACACATTCAGATCGGCCATGGGACGGAACAGGAAGTCGAGTTCGCCGCCGCGCGTCGAGATCGTGCCCGCATTCGTGAAGCGCGTCACCACGACGCCCGCCACCAGGTCGGGGTTGTTGGCCTGGAAGTTGTCGTAGGTCGCGTAGTAGGCGGCGAGATTGAGGATCAACCGGCCGTCGAGCAGGGTGTTCTTCAGACCCACTTCGAAGCTGTCCGCCGTCTCGGCCTCGATGACGTTCGTGCCGGTGGCCGTCAGGTTGAAGAAGACATTGTAGGCCGGACCCTTGTAGCCCCGCGAGTAGGTCGCGTAAGCGGTCGAGTCGTCACTCAGGTCGAACTGCGCCCCGGCCTTGCCCGACAGGTTGTCGTTCGACGTGCTGGCGGTGAACGGTCCGAAGCTGGGCTGGATGCCGGGGCCGGTGAGGGGCGACACGCGCTGGTGATTGACCGACAGCTCGTCTGAGGTGAAGCGCAGGCCCGCGATCAGCCGGAACCGGTCGGTGAGGTTGGCTTCGCCCTGACCAAACAGCGCGTAGTTCGTGAACACCGAGCCGAAGGTGGCTGTGCCCGACGGGCGGGTGATCACCGTTCCCGGCGCCGTGCAGGGCGTCAGCACCGTCGGCGTGGGCGCAAGCGTGCAGACGATGTTGTTGCGGGTGAAGGTCCGGTCCGTTTCGGCGCGGGAGTAATAGGCGCCCACCACGTAGGTCAGGGTCTGGTCGGCCGGCGAGGTCAGACGCAGTTCCTGGGTGACGGTGTTGCTGGTCTGCGGCCCCAAATCATGCAGCTGGTTGAAGCCCACATAGGCCTGGGGCAGCCAGTCGCCGTCGCGGATCTCGGTGTTGTCGTACTGCCGATACGAGCCG
>NZ_JADCBG010000164.1 GCF_020253645.1 Phenylobacterium sp. | reverse complement strand
CGAGGTGATGAAGTACTCGGCCGGCGGCTTCCGGGACTTCACCCGGATCGCCGCTTCGGATCCCACCATGTGGCGGGACATCTTCCTGGCCAACAAGGACGCCGTCCTTGAGATCCTCGGCCGTTTCACCGAGGACCTGCAGGCCCTCTCGCGGGCCATCCGGTGGGGCGAGGGCGACAAGCTGTTCGACCTGTTCAACCGCACCCGCGACATCCGCCGGGGCATCATCATCGCCGGACAGGAAAGCGCCGAGCCCAACTTCGGACGCGACCGCCCTGCAGCCGGGGACGGACCCTCCCGATGAGCGGCTATGCCTGGCTGGCGGGCGCCATCGCCACCGAGATCGTCAGCACCAGCCTGCTCAAACTCTCCGATGGCTTTTCCCGACCTCTGCCGGGTTTCGGGGCCATCGCCCTCGTCGCGGCGTCCTTCTACTGCCTGTCCCAGGCGCAGAAGACGATCCCCCTGGGCGTCGGCTACGCCATCTGGTCGGGGGTGGGCATACTGGCCATCACAGCCATAGGCTGGATCGGCTTCCGCCAGAGGCTGGATGTGCCGGCCATGCTCGGAATGGGCCTGATCCTCGCCGGAGTGCTGATCATCCGCCTCTTCTCACGGGCCGAGGCCTAGGTTCTGCCCGCCGCTCCGTTCCGGTTCCGTTTCGCGCCGGGCTGGGGTAGTCCACCCGGGTGAACCTTCCGCCCGCCCTGATTGTCCTGCCGGGTCCCAAGGCCGCCTTGGCGGAGGGGAACGGCGCGCGCGTGGTGCGGCCGCCGGAGGCGCGGGATCACTTCCGGGACGAAGGGGTCCTGGTCGTCCACGCCGCCCTGACCGCCCGGAGGCTGGGCCTGGAAGCGCCGACTCGCACCCCTCGGCTCCTCGATGTGCTGGAGCTCTTCGCCTTCGTCCGGCCCGGAGCCTTTACGGCGCCGTCGGCGGCGGGGCTCGCCCTCGCCCTCGGCGAACCTGAACCCGCAGGACCCGTCCAGATGGCTGAGGCCCTGCGCCGGGTCGCCGAACGGCTTCTTCAGGACCTCGCCGAGACCCCGACGCCCTCGCGCGAGGAGGCCCTGGCCCTGGCCGAGACCCTGGCCCGCGCCGGCTGGGCCTGGGGCCCGGCGGTGACGGCGGCCCTGCGGAGCCATCCGGTCAGCAACGCCTTCCGGAGCTCCGGCCTTGATGTCTGGACCCGGCTCGAGGAGTGGGAGGACCCTGGCCCGGCGGGAGAGCCCGGCGACGCCCCCGTCACTCCGGAGGTCTCGGTGAAACGCCTTGGCGTCCTGCTGGAACGTGCAGGCCTGGACGAGGACCGGACGGCGCAGGCGGAGTATGCGCGCGAGACCGCCTCTGTCTTCAAGCCCAGGGAGCGCGAGGGTCAGCCGCAGATGCTGCTGGCGGAGGCGGGGACCGGTATCGGCAAGACGCTGGGCTACCTGGCGCCGGCCTCCGCCTGGGCCGAGATGAACGGCCCGTCGGTCTGGATCTCCACCTACACCCGCGCCCTTCAGCGACAAATCGAGCGCGAGAGCGCCGTCCTCTTCCCGGACCTGGCGGAGCGGCGGCGCAGGGCGGTCGTCCGAAAGGGACGCGAGAATTATCTCTGCCTGCTCAACTTCCAGGACATGGCCAACGCGGCTCAGCTGGGATCGGGGGACCTGGTGGGCCTTGGGCTGACGGCGCGCTGGATCCGCGCCTCCCGGGACGGCGACATGACTGGCGGCGACTTCCCCGCCTGGCTGCCCGGACTGTTCGCCGGCCCCGCCGCCGGGCAGGCGAGCGCCGCCAACCTCGTGGACCGGCGGGGCGAGTGCATCCACGCCGGCTGTCCGCACTATCGCACCTGCTTCGTGGAAAAGGCGATCCGCGCCTCGCGCCGGGCCGACATCGTCATCGCCAACCACGCCCTGGTCATGGCCCAGGCGGCCTTCGACGGCGCCCGGGCGGGACGCGGGGCGCCGGAGGACGCGGAGTCCACCCGCCTGCGCCGGGTGGTGTTCGACGAGGGTCATCACCTGTTCGACGCGGCCGACTCCGCCTTCTCCACCGCCCTGTCGGGTCAGGAGGCGGTGGAGCTGAGGCGCTGGATCCGGGGGTCGGAGCGTCGGGGCCGCCGCGGACGCGGGCTGGAGGCCCGGGTCGGCGACCTCGTCGGCGCGGACGGACCGGCGCGGGAGGCGCTGCAGGCCGTCCTTCACACCGCGGGCCAGTTGCCCTCGGAGGGCTGGAGCGCGCGCATCACGGGCGCGGAGGGCGCTTCGGCCCAGGGGCCGGTCGAGGCCTTCCTGTCGGCGATGATTGTGCAACTTCGGGCCCGCAGCGACGCCGCCGACCCGGCCTGCGCCGCCCGCCCGGCCCTGGCGGAAGTCGTGGCGACCGGCCGCGCCGCCGCCGCAGCCCTGGCCGCCATCGAGGCCCCCCTGCTGGCCCTGACCCGGACCCTGGAGGACCTGCTGGACCAGGGCGCCGAGACCCTGACCGGGCCCGAGCGGGGCCGGATCGAGGGCGTGTTGCGCGGGCTGGACCGACGGGCCCGCATGACCCTGCCCGCCTGGCGCGGCATGCTGGCCACCCTCGAGGAAGAGGCCGGAGGCGAGGGCGGCGGCGACGACTTCGTCGACTGGTTCGAGGCCACGGTGATCAACGGGCGCTGGGTCGACGCGGCCTTCCGCCGGCACTGGGTCGACCCCACCGAGCCCCTCGCCCGCGCCGTGCTGGAGCCGGCCCACGGCGTGCTGGTCACCTCCGCGACCCTGACGGACGCCGCTGCCGAGGATCCCTTCGACCTGGCCGAGCTGAGGTCGGGGGGCCGCCGCCTCGCGGCGCCCCCTGCTCACCTGCGCCTCGCCTCGCCCTTCGACTACGCCGCCTGCGCCCGGGCCTTCGTGGTGACGGACGTCAGCAAGACCGACGCCCGTCAGGTATCGGCGGCCATGCGCGAGCTCTTCCTGGCGGCGGGCGGCGGAGGGCTCGGCCTCTTCACCGCCATCCGCCGGCTGAGGGCGGTGCACGACCAGATCGCGGCCCCGCTGGGCGACCGGGGCCTTTCCCTCTACGCCCAGCACGTCGACCCCCTGGAGGTCGGGGCCCTGGTGGACATCTTCCGGGCCGAGGTCGACTCCTGCCTGCTGGGCACGGACGCCGTCCGCGACGGGGTCGACGTGCCGGGGCGCAGCCTGCGCCTGCTGGTCTTCGACCGGGCGCCCTGGCCCCGGCCGGACCTCCTGCACAAGGCCCGCCGGGCGCGGTTCGGCGCTGGCTGGGACGACGCCATCGCCCGGGGCCGCATCGCCCAGGCCTTCGGCCGCCTGATCCGCCGGCAGGACGACAAGGGGGTCTTCGTCATGCTCGACGCCGCCACCCCGACCCGGCTGTTCGCCGCCCTGCCGGAGGGGGTCGAGGTCCAGCGCCTGACCCTGGTGGAGGTGCTGGAGGCGACCCGGGACTTCCTGGCCGGCGGGTGAGCGCTGGACTCAGGTCGCGCGCCTGCCCATGCTGGTCCCGCTTCGGGAGGCGACATGCTGCGACAGAAGGTGCTGGTGCTCTACCTGGCCAACTCGGCGCTGGATTCCGCCGTGGTGGGCTGGTCCCTGTTCGACGGGACGGGGCAGACCCGGCGCATGGCCGGCGACGAGGACGCCCCGCCCTATCCCACCGGCCTGCACGCCCTGCGCGACGGCTGGCGGCTGATCCAGGCCTCGCCCCTGCTGCCTCACGCCCGGGGCGAGGAGTTCGACCTCGCCTACCTGAAGTACGAGTTCCTGTTCGAACAGATCGTGGAGACCGGCGCATGAACGACCTGCCCCTGCTGTCCGCCGAGGCCATGGCCAGCTTCGCCGCCCGCGGATTCCTGCGCTTTGACGGCGTCGTCCCCGAGGACATCAACCGACAGTTCCTGGAGGAGATGGGCGACATCGACCCGCCCCGCCCTGGCCAGAAGATGAGGCGCACCTATGGCGAGATGCTGGCCCGGGCCGGCGTGCCGCAGGTCCCGGCGGGGGTGGCCCTGGCGCAGGCCTATCCCGAGGGCACGGCCCT
>NZ_JADCBG010000163.1 GCF_020253645.1 Phenylobacterium sp. | reverse complement strand
TCGCCGTGGGCTTTCAGGACCAGGGCCAGGCGGAGTGGAAGGCGCTCGACGCCGCCGCCGCGATGGCGCCCGTGGCTCCGGGCCCGCGCAGCGGCGTGGAGCCGGTCCAGGCTCTGAGCAGCGTTTCGGACGCCGCCATGCGCCGCCGCGGCCTCCTCGCTGGCGAGGTCCGTCCGCTCGGCGAGGCCTGGCCCCGGAACTGGCTCTGATTTCCCGCGCGGAGTTGACGCGATCACTGACCGGCCCTAAACGCGCGGCCCTTGCGCCGGGGAGGGGCTGTCTTGGCGGACGTCATCGAAAACGATCTTTGCATCCGTCCGGAACAGGCCGCCGATGCAACGGGGATCGAGGCCCTGCTGGATCACGCCTTCGGGCCGGGACGCTTCGTCAAGGTGTCCGAACGCGTCCGCGAGATTGCGCGCTTCCGTCGTGACCTGTCCTTCTGCGCCGAGGCCGGCGGCGAGATCGTCGGATCCGTGCGTCTCTGGGATATCCGTATCGGCGAGACCCCGGCCCTCTTCCTGGGGCCCCTCGCCGTTCACTCCGGCCGGCGGCTCGATGGCCTGGGAGGGCGGCTCTTGGAGTGCGCCGGGGCCGCTGCGGACAAGCTTGGGCAGGGCCCGATCCTGCTGGTGGGCGATCCGCCCTTCTTCGAGCGTTTCGGCTACGCCGTGCCGCCGACGGCGGGGGTCCGGCTGCCCGGTCCGGTGGACCCCCGACGGGTCCTGGCCCGTGGCGCTGCGGGGCCGCTGAGCGGACCTGTGCGCGCCTGACCCGGGCCGAGGTTGAGCCTGGCCCCGAGCAGGCCTACCTTCCAGGCATGACCGAGACTCAACCCGCCTCCGGCCTCGAGGGCGTCGCCGCCGCCGCGCGACAGGCGCCAGGGCGGGGCCTGCCCCCCGTGCACCTGTGGAACCCCGCCCACTGCGGCGACATCGACATTGTGATCAAGCGCAACGGCCAGTGGTTCCATGAGGGAACGCCTATCGGCCGCGAGGCCCTGGTGCGCCTGTTTTCCACTGTCCTCCGCAAGGATCCTGACGGCTTTCACCTGGTGACGCCCGTCGAGAAGATGCGGATCACGGTGGAGGACGCCCCGTTCATCGCCGTGCGCGTCGACCGGGACGCCGGCGACCTGGTCTTCCAGACCAATGTGGGCGACGAGGTCCGGGCGGGGCCCGACAACGCCCTCAGGGTCGAGACGGATCCGGAAACCGGTGAGCCCCGGCCCTATCTGCATGTCCGCCGCGGCCTTGAGGCCCTGGTCGCGCGGCCCGTCTTCTACGAGCTGGTCGAGATGGCCGAGGAGGCGGGCGGTCGCCTCCTTGTCCGGTCCGGCGGCGCCGCCTTCGACCTCGGGTCAGCCGGAGACGGAGGGGCGTGAGCCCGCAACGGCTCGCGGAGCGGGGCGCCCGGCCCCTGCTGGAGGCGCGCCTGGCGGAGCGTCTGGATCCTCTTGCCGAGCGCTCCATTGAACAGATCAGTTCGGACTTCGACTTCGAGCCCGATCCCTATCTCCCGCCGCTCGAGACCCTCACTCCCGCCGCTGTTCTGGTGGGCCTGATCGAGAGGCCCTTCGGTTACTCGGTCCTCCTGACCACCCGGCTGGACACCCTGAGGCGCCACGCAGGCCAGATCGCCTTTCCAGGCGGCCGCAGTGACGCCGGAGAAGCCCCCTGGCAGACGGCCCTGAGGGAGGCCGAGGAGGAGGTCGCCCTGGCGCCCGGCCTCGTCTCGCCGGTGGGCCTGTCGACGCCCTACCGGACAGGCACAGGTTATCTGATCACGCCCGTTGTCGCCTTTATCGAGGAGGGCTTCCGGCTGGAGCCCAATCCGGAGGAGGTGGCCGACATCTTCGAGACGCCGTTCGCCTTCCTGATGGACGCCGCCAACCATGAGGTCCACGAGCGGGAGACGCCGACCGGCGACAGACGCCGGTTCTACGCCATGACCCATGAAGACCGGTTCATCTGGGGCGCCACGGCCGGGATGCTGCGCGTCCTGTCGCACCGCCTCTTCGGGCCCACCGCGTGAGCGCCTCCATCCCTCAGCTGACGGAAGCCGGGTGGATCTCTGATCCTGCCGCCGCCGCCGTGCTGGACGCCCTGGAGGCGGCGGGCGGGGCGGGATGTGTCCGCTTCGTCGGCGGCTGCGTCCGGAACGCCATCATGGGCCGCCCCGTCGCCGACATCGACCTCGCCACGGTCCTTGAGCCTGACGCGGTGACGGCGGCGCTCGAGGCCGCTGGTCTGAAGGCTGTCCCCACGGGCGTCGACCATGGCACGGTGACCGCCGTCAGCGGCGGCCGCGGCTTTGAGATCACCACCCTGCGGCGGGACGTCGAGACAGACGGCCGGCGGGCGGTGGTGGCGTTCAGCCGGGACTGGACGGAGGACGCCGCGCGGCGCGACTTCACGCTCAATGCGCTCTATGCGGACCGGACGGGCCAGGTCTTCGATCCGACCGGGGAAGGCCTGGCTGCGGCGCGGGCGGGGCGGATCGTGTTCGTGGGCGACGCCGAACGGCGCATCCGGGAAGATCACCTCCGGATCCTTCGCTATTTCCGTTTCCTGGCCCATTACGGCCGCGGCGACCCGGACGCCTCCGCCCTGGCCGCCTGCGAGGCCCACGCCTCAAGCCTCGCCAACCTCCCGGCGGAGCGGATTCAGAAGGAACTCCTTTCGCTCCTGTCCGCGCCGGACCCGCGCTCATCGGTCCGCCTGATGGCGGCGACGGGAGTCCTGTCGCGGATCCTGCCCTCCGCAGGCGATCTCTCCCGCCTTGAGGGGTGTTGCGAGGTCGAGGTCCTGGACGGAACCGCTCCGGACCCGGTCCTGAGACTTGGCGCCCTCCTTCCCGAAGCACCCGGCGACGTCGCCCGGGAGGCCGAGCGGCTGAGGCTGTCTGGCGCTCACAGGGACCGGCTGGTCGCCGCCGCCGGGCGGGAGCCGAGGCTGACCAGCTGGATGTCGACCCGACAGACGCGGCGGGCCCTTCACCTCCTGGGGGCGGCGGTCGTCCAGGATCGCCTCCGGATGGCCTGGGCCCGCGCCCCGCACGGCCCTGCGGCCCGGGACTGGAAGACGCACCTCGCCCTTTCCCGGTCCTGGACGCCAAGAACCCTAGGCCTTTCCGGGGCCGACGTCCTGGCGGCGGGCGCCCCACCCGGGCCGCGCGTCGGCGAGATTCTCAGGGAGCTTGAGACCTGGTGGATGGATGAGGACTTCCCGGAGGATCCTGACGTCGTGCGCGAAGGGCTGGCGGCCGTCCTGCGGGGGCTGGGGGCGTGACCTTGCGACTGGCGATCCTGGAGACCGGTGCGCCGCCCGGCGATCTCGCCGAGAGGTTCGGCGACTATCCCGCCATGTTCCGGCGTCTGCTGCTCCGCGACGGCGATGCCGCCGAGACCTTCGACGTCGCTTCGGCCAGGTTTCCGACGGACCCCGGCGCCTTTGACGCCTGTCTGGTCACAGGATCATCGGCCGGGGTCTACGACCCCCTCCCGTGGATCGCGCCGCTCAAGGACTTCCTGAACGCCGCCTCCGGGCGCACCGCGCTGATCGGGGTCTGTTTCGGCCACCAGGTCATGGCGGAAGCCTTCGGCGGGCAGGTGATCAAGTCGCCCAAGGGCTGGGGCGTCGGGCTGCACCGGTACGAGACCACAGGCGGGGGATGGCTCTCCGGCCTTCCGTCCCTGGCCGCGCCCGCCTCGCATCAGGACCAGGTGGTCGAGGCCCCGGCCGACGCCCGGGTTGTCGCGGCGAGCGACTTCACGCCGTTTGGCGCTCTCCACTACCCTGCCCGCAGGGCGATCTCGATCCAGCTTCACCCCGAGTTCGAGCCAGACTACGCCTGCGCCCTGATCGAGGCGCGTCGCGGGACCCGCTATACCGACGCCGAGGCTGACGCAGGCATCGCCAGCTATGGAACGACAGATGATCGGCTCGAGGTCGGCCGCCGGCTCAGGCGGTTCATTGAGACCGGCGGCGGCTGATCAGGGCCAGATCACCTCAGGCGGCATGGACGACAGGATGCTTTCGATGTTCCCGCCTGTCTTCAGGCCGAACATGGTCCCGCGGTCGTAGAGCAGGTTGAACTCCACATAGCGTCCGCGGCGGATCAGCTGCTCGCGCCGGTCGGCCTCCGTCCAGGGCTCGTGCATCCGGCCGCGGGCGATCCTCGGATAGACGTCGAGGAAGGCCTGGCCGACGTCCTGGGTGAACCGGAAGTCGCGCTCCCAGTCGCCGGAGTTGTGGTGGTCGTAGAAGATGCCGCCGATCCCCCGGGGCTCCTTGCGGTGCGGAAGGTAGAAGTACTCGTCGCAGCGCTGCTTGAAGTCCGGATACCAGGCCGGGTCGTGCCGGTCGCAGGCGGCCTTCAGGGCGGCGTGAAAGGTCACCGCGTCCGGAGCGTCCTGGCTGCGCTGCGCGTCGAGGGTGGGGGTGAGGTCCGCCCCGCCGCCGAACCAGCCCGTCTGGGTGGCCAGGAAGCGGGTGTTCATGTGCACCGCCGGAACCTTGGGGCTGCGCATGTGGGCGATCAGGCTGATCCCCGTGGCGGTGAAGCTGGGGTCCTTGTCGGCGCCAGGCATGTTCGCCGCCATCTCCGGCGTGAAGGTCCCATGCACCAGGGAGATATGGCAGCCCATCTTCTCGATGAACCGGCCGCCGCGCAGGAAGCCCATCACGCCGCCGCCTCCGGCCTCTCGCACCCAGGGCTTCAGCTCGAACTTCGCCGGCTCGCCGGGGAAGAGGTCGGCCGGGGCGTCGATCTCGAGCTGTTCGAAGGCGGCGACAATCCGGTCGCGCAATTCGTCGAACCAGGCGCGCGCGCGGGTGTTTCGGGACTCCAGGACGGCGGGGTCAATCATGGCTGGGAAAATCTTGCGGATGGAATTCAGGGAAGCGCCCGGTCTGACGAAGGGCCTCGGACAGGCCGATCGCCGCCGAGACGGTCACGTTGAAGGATCGGCGACCGCGGCTCAAGGGAATGATGACCCGGGCGTCCGCGTCGTCGTGGACGAAGTCCGGGACGCCCGCGCTTTCCTGCCCGAAGAGAAGGGTATCATCCGGCCGGAAGGCGAAATCGTGCAGCGGGACAGCGCCTCGGGTGGTGAAAAGGACGACCCGTCCCGGGACGGCGGCGCGGAAGACCTCCCAGCCAGGGTGCCGGACAACCTCCCCCGGATCCCCGTAATCCAGGGCCGCCCGGCGGATCGCCTTGTCCGAAAGCGGAAACCCGCAGGGCTCGATCACATGGACCGGCGTGCTGAGACAGGCCCCCAGGCGGATGGCGGCGCCAAGGTTTTGCGGAATGTCCGGTTGAAAAAGCGCGAGCAGCATTCTAAGCGATCCAGCCACGGGCTGCGCGCGTCCTGCAGCGAATCGATGGTCGTCCCGCCGGAGCCGGCGGACAGGCGACCGGCCGACTCGCTCGGGGGCGGCGCGTTCAGTCCGCGGGACCCTTACCAGATCATCTGGCGGGGTCGAGGTCGGACGGCGCTCAAGCGGCGCAGTCCACAAGCGAAGGGTGGCTTCAAGGTGGCCGACGGCGTGGCG
>NZ_JADCBG010000162.1 GCF_020253645.1 Phenylobacterium sp. | reverse complement strand
TGGGCCGCCGCATTGGGCCCGTCCTGGGTGTTCTGCGGGTCGGGCGCCGTCTGGGCCATGATGGAGGTGGAGCCCGCCGACTTGGCGCCGTCGTCGTTCAGGGCCGTGCCGCCCAGGATCCCGCCCGCGCCGGAGGTGGAGTCCGACACCGTCGCCGGCGCGAAGTATTCCGCGATGCCGCGCTTCTGCTCCGGGCTGGTGGTGTTGATCAGCCACATCAGGAGGAAGAAGGCCATCATGGCGGTCACGAAGTCCGCATAGGCCACCTTCCAGGCGCCGCCATGGTGGCCGCCGCCGGAAACCTTCTTGACCTTCTTGATCAGAATGGGCCGATCGTCGGCTGCCATGGGGGTGTCCGGGGTGGAAGTCCCTTCGGCCATGCCATGGCGAGGGTTAAGATGCGGTTTAGGATGGAGGGGCGCATGCGGCTGGCATTCATCGGCCTGGGAACCATGGGCGCGCCCATGGCCGGCCACCTGGCGGCGGCGGGCCACACGGTCAGCGTCTACAACCGCAGCCCCGAGAAGGCCCAGGCCTGGGCGGCCGCCCATCCCGGCACCGCCGCCGCCACGCCGGCGCAGGCCGCCCAAGGCGCCGAGCTCGTCGCCCTCTGCGTCGGCAACGACGAGGACGTGCGCGGCCTGGTCCCGCAGATCCTGCCCGCCCTGGCCCCCGGCGCCATCCTCGTCGACCACACCACCACCTCCGCCGAGCTGGCCCGCGACATGGCCGCCCTGGCCGCCGCCTCTGGCCACAGCTTCCTCGACGCCCCGGTCTCGGGCGGACAGGCGGGGGCGGAGGCCGGCCGGCTCACCGTCATGTGCGGCGGCGACCCCGACGCCTTCGCCCGGGCCGAGCCGGTCCTGGCCGCCTACGGCCGCGCCATCCGCCTCATGGGCGGCCCCGGCGCCGGCCAGCTGACCAAGATGGTCAACCAGATCGCCATCGCCGGCGTCGTCCAGGGCCTGGCCGAGGCCCTGCACTTCACTCTTCGCGCCGGGCTTGACCCGACAGACGTCCTGGCCGCCATCTCCCAGGGCGCAGCCCAGTCCTGGCAGATGGACAACCGCTGGCCCACCATGGCGGAAGGGAAGTTCGACTTCGGCTTCGCCGTCGACTGGATGCGCAAGGACCTGGGCCTGGTGCTGGACGAGGCCGCCCGCAACGTCGCCCGGCTGGACCTGACCCGCCAGGTCGACGCCTGGTACGCCGAGGTACAGGCCCTCGGCGGCGGCCGCTGGGACACCTCCAGCCTCGTCACCCGGCTGGAGCCCCCCCGTTGAGCGTCATCCTCCACACCCCGCGCCTGGTGCTGGACGAGCTGGAAACCGACCGCGACGCCGACTTCATCCTGGCCCTCCTGAACGAGCCCGGCTTCCTGGAGAACATCGGCGACCGGGGCGTGCGCGACCTGGCCGGCGCCCGCCGCTATATCGAGGAGGGCCCCCGGGCTTCCTACGCCGGCTATGGCTATGGCCTGTGGCGCGCCACAGAGCGGGCAGGCGGCCGCCCCGTGGGCCTGTGCGGCCTGGTGAAGCGCGACGGCCTGAAGGACCCCGACATCGGCTACGCCTTCCTGGCCAGCGTGTGGGGCCGGGGCTACGCCTCCGAAGCCGCCCGCGCCTGCCTCGACCATGCCCGCCGCGCCCTGCGCCTGGGCCGCATCGTCGCCATCACCACCCCGGGGAACACCGCCTCGCAGGCCGTGCTGAAGAAGATCGGGCTGAAGGCGGCGGGCGTGGTGCGGCTGCCGGGGAAGGATGAGGACAGCGCGTATTTTGTGTCGGAGGGGTAGGGGGGGCAGTCGGTCCGATGCCAATGGACGCCGAAGCCCACCTCCCTTCCGCTCAAAGCCCGTCGGCAAACTGTTCCAGCTCGGCCACGGTGGCCACGAGGCCCTGCCGGGTCAGGGTTTCCAGATAGGCCTCCACCGAATAGGGCGGGTTCCTGAGGCGGGCGCGCACCTTCCTGACAGCGCTGCAAAAGAGACCAGGCGCAAGGCTCAACTGGTTGCAGAGAAATTCGTCCGGATGCAGCGCCTCGATGCCCAGGGGCGCAAGGGCCGCGTCGGGAAAGTGCTTGAGATTTTGCGTGACGATCACGTCGCAGCGCCCCGCGATCGCGGCGGCCAGGACGTGGCGGTCGTCGGGATCGGGCAGGGTCAAGGTCGGGATTAGCCTTTCGTAGCCGGTCACGACGGCGTCACGGGTGTACTGGTCCATCAGGTCGCGGGTGCGCTCCAGGGCGGCGCGCTCGCGGTGAGGCTCATTGCGAAGGAGCGCCTCTATCCACTCGCTATGGATGTCGGCGCTCCAGCGGGCCTTGAAGAGGTCCGTAACGGCCAACTGCAGAAGCAGGTCCCGCATGGGCGCGGGATAGAGGACGTTGGCGTCCAGAAGCGCTGAAAAGCGGCTCATGCAGGGCCATAGCCCATGTCCTGCGCCTGTGCGTCGGTCACAAGCTGGTCCAGAACGGCTTCCCGCTCACGGTCGATCCTCGCCTTGTAGGCCATGACGTCTTCCATGCGGATGCGACGATGCTTGCCCACCTTGCGATGGGGGATGGCGCTCTCCTCCAGTAATTTGATCAGAAAGGGGCGGGAGACGTTCAGGATCTCGGCGGCCTGCACAGTGGTGAGTTCGGCGTTTTCCGGGATCAGGGTGACGCCCCTGCCCGCGGCCATGGCTTCCAGTATGTCCATCAGCAGGGCGGCGGCGCCGGTCGGCAGCTCAAGAGGCTGGTCCTGACCCGCGTCGCGGACCCGAAGCGTAAGAGGGCGATGCCCCTGCGCATAGCGGGACAGAATCTGCCCGGACGTGCGTGCGAGTGCGGCGTCCTGCGCTGAGGGCGGGGGCTGGCGGTGGGCGAGAATGGCCATGGGAACCTCACTGTTCGTTCCCCAGTCTAGGCCTTAGATGCAATAAATGCAACAAACGCATTGCGTGCAATCAGGCGGCGAGGGGCGTGGTGCGGCTGCCGGGGAAGGACGAGGAGAGCGCGTATTTTGTGTCGGAGGGGTAGCGCGACAGAAGCGGTCGTGTATCCCGGCCAATCGCGACCTGTTCCGTCGTTGATTTCCTTCGGGAATCCCGGAGAGGCGCAAGGCACAGGCTCGCCGTGTGGGATTGCAGCGCAGGCCAAGCCTCTCTAACCCTTGTGTCCTGAATCTAGGCGCAAGTGCGGATCACTCCATGTCCCAGGAAATACGATCACTCATTCTCGCGCTGGTTCCGGCTTCGGGGAGCGCCGTCGGAAACAGTTCGTTGTTTTCAAGCCTGAGGCAGCAGGTTCCTGACCTGAGCGACGAAGACTACTGGGCAGCACGGGACCAGTTGATCGCCTCCGGCGTCCTGGCGCGCGGCAGGGGGCGTGGCGGTTCGGTGTACCGTGTTGCGACCAATCCACCAGATCTGAGACCTTCAGATGCCCCCTCCACGGCGGCAGGTGACATATCGCCATCCGACGACGAGTCCGATCAGCCCTATGTGCTCGAAGCCGATGAGATTTCACCTGGCTTCGTAGGTGCGCCAAGAAAGGCGTCCAAACGCACGCGCACCTCCCAATCTGAGCCAAAGCAGGTCTTGAGCTATCGCCACACCGAAACGCGGGCGAACAATCCCGAGGTGGGTATGGTCCACCCGGATAACGATCCGGACCAGCCCAAGACGATCTGGAAATACGATCCCCACCTCGATCCGGAACTGATGTTCGACAGCCAGCGCGGAGCGGTGGAGAAGCTGATCGACGATGCGCTGGCGTCAGGTGATGCCGACGCGATGCGCGATGCGCTGGTGGAACTGAAGCGGCTTCAGGAGCCTTACCTGAATTGGGCAGGCAAGGCCGAGGGGACGAGCTTCGCCGTCGATACCGTGTCGCTGCATGTCCATGAGCGGGTGGACCCGGCGACGATCCTTGCCAATGCCCGCAAGCGGTTGAAGGGTGAGAAAGCGGGTGAAGCATGGCGACAGGCCGACCTGTTCGCCGCCGCGTTCGAGAACCTGCCGCTGCGGCAAGCGCTGGATTTCTACCACCACGAAAAGGGCTGGTCCAACCGGCTGATTGCGGGTGACAGCCTTTTGGTAATGAACTCGCTGCTGCACAAGGAGTCGATGGCTGGCAAGGTGCAGATGATCTACATCGACCCGCCCTACGGCATCAAATACGGGTCGAACTTCCAGCCGTTCACCAACAAGCGCGACGTGAAGGACGGGGCCGACGCAGACCTCACGCAAGAGCCGGAGATGATCAAGGCGTTCCGCGACACGTGGGAACTCGGCATCCACTCGTACCTGACCTACCTGCGGGATCGGCTGCTGCTGGCCAAGGAATTGCTGCATGAGAGTGGCAGCGTGTTCGTGCAGATTTCGGATGAAAATCTTCATCACGTTCGTGAAATTATGGATGAAGTATTCGAAGCAAATAACTTCGTAGCAGTGATCAGTTTCGTGAAAACTGCTGGTCAGTCTGACTCTCGATTGGCGGGCGTTTCAGATTATTTGATCTGGTTCGCAAAAGACACGGCCAAGCTGAAGTACAATCAAATTTACAATAGCAAGGTGCTCGGGGCCGAAGGAGCAAGCGGATACAATCGCGTGCAAGAACCTAATGGCTTTCAGCGTTCATTGGCCAAGAATGAGGATATCTCGCAGTCAGCGTTGAAAGCTGGCTGGCGCATTTTCACATCGCAGAGCGTAGAAAGTCAAAGCCCAGGCACCAAGTACCCCGTGGATTTCCGGGGCATGACTGTGAACCCAAGCGGTTATTGGAAGACTCAAGAGTCATCGATGCCGAAACTTCGCAAGGCGGGCCGCTTGATGGTGAGTGGTTCAACGCTGCGTTACATTCGCTTTTTCGACGATTTTCCAGTCTTCCCAATCGTCAACCTTTGGCAAGACACGGGCGTGGCGGGCTTTTCTTCCAATAAGCGTTATGTTGTTGAAACATCAACGAAGGTCGTGGAGCGCTGCCTATTGATGACGACCGATCCCGGCGATTTGGTGTTTGATCCCACATGTGGTTCTGGGACTACTGCGTTCGTTGCAGAGAAGTGGGGACGACGCTGGATTACCTGCGATACCAGTCGTGTGTCGACAACTTTGGCAAAGCAGCGCCTAATGACAAGTAGTTTCGACTACTATCACCTCCGCTATCCGCAGGAAGGCTTGCGTGGCGGATTTGAATATCAAACGGTTCCTCACATCAAATTGAAGAGCATCGCAAACAATCAGGATATCGATACGATTTACGATGCCAAGCATCCGGCTATTGAGTCAGCACTCAACGTTCTCAATGATGCACTCCTTGAAGCCTCGGCTTCACCGATCAAAGTAACGGAGGGGGCGCGCAAAGGGAAAACAATCAAGTTTTCCGAGGGCCAGCGCTTGGAGGAGTGGGAGGTGCCATTTGCAGCGCCGGAAGACTGGCCGGAGACGGTTGGCAAGCCCTTTGCCGATTTTCATGTTGCCCGCTTGGCTATGCAGGCAGAAATGGATCGCTCGATTGCGGCCCACGCCAAACCTGAACCGCTCTATGATAAGCCGAAGGTGGACGAAACTCGCCTCCGCATTACCGGTCCATTTTCGGTGGAAGCCGTGCCTGCGCCCACAGTGCTTTCGCTGGACGAGTCGTCACCAACGGAGCAGGCGGACGTTACGGTTGCACGTTCAGGCGAAACCTCTCGCCAGACGCAGTGGCGTGATGAACTGATCCGTACCGGCATCCGCGCCAAGGGCGGTGCGATGCTGAAGTTCACCGACCTTGAGGCCATTCCCGGCGTCAAGCATCTCCATGCCTCCGGTACGCTGGACAGCGGGGAACGCGTCGTGGTCAGCTTCGGCCCGGAACATGCCGCGCTCGAACAGAAGCAGGTCGAACGCGCCATCGAAGATGCCCAGACCCTTGTCCCCAAGCCGAAGTTCGTGGTCTTCTGCGCTTTCACCTTCGATCCGGAGGCGGCGAAGGATGTCGACGAACTCAACTGGCCGGGCGTTACCCTACTCAAGGCCCAGATGAACACGGACCTGCTGACCGAGGACCTGAAGAAAGCCCGGTCGTCCAACCAGTCGTTCTGGCTGATGGGCCAGCCCGAGGTCGAGTTGAAGCCGGTGGGCGGTAACTGGCAGGTCGAGGTCCACGGCTTCGATTACTTCGATCCCCGCGAAGGGGCGCTGGTATCAGGCGGCAAGTCCAAGATCGCCATGTGGTCGCTCGACACCGACTATGACGGGCGCAGCCTGATGCCGCATCAGGTGTTCTTCCCGATGGCCGGTGCCAAGGACGGCTGGAACCGCCTGAAGAAGACGATCCGCGCCGAACTGGACGAGGACTTGCTGGAGCAATTCCACGGAACTGTATCCCTGCCGTTCGAGGCGGGGGACCATCGCCGGGTCGCGGTCAAGATCGTCGATGACCGGGGCATCGAGTCGCTCAAGATCATGAACCTGGAGTGACGGCGGTGGCCAAGCCCAAGTCGCTCATCATCAACACGCCGTTCGTGTGCCCGCAGCAGCATTGGGCGCCGAAGCAGGATGGTACGCTGGGAATCATCCCAGAGCGCCGCCCCGCCAGCTACGAAGTGTTCGACGCCCGGAACAACACCCGGCGGACCGAAAAGCTCGAACTGGTCGAGACGATCCGGGGGCGCGTCGATCAATGGCGAGAGGCCCGTTATCCTGGCGTGACCATCGTCACCCGCCGCCTTCTCGAACACTGGCATGACAACACGGCGCGGGAATATCCGTTCTACTTCTGTCAGCTTGAGGCCATCGAGACGCTGATCTGGTGCCTCGAAGCGGCGGAGGAGTACAAGCAGGGCATCTATGTGCCCGGCGATGGCGGGCCTTGGCAGCGCCTTTGCAACAAGATGGCGACCGGCGCGGGCAAGACCACGGTGATGGCGATGATCATCACATGGCAGGTGCTGAACGCGCTGACCTACCCCAAGCGGAACAAGGATTTCAGCCGGGCCATTTTCATCGTTGCCCCCGGCCTGACGGTGAAGGGGCGGCTTCAGGTGCTGATCCCCAGCGCGGGCAGCTATTACGACGAGTTCAACCTGTGCCCATCCGAGGCGCTACGGCAGAAGCTCAATCAGGCGGAAATCCTGATCGAGAACTGGCACACGTTGATGCCGGCATCGGAGCCGAAGCGTTCGGTGGTGAAGAAGGGGGCAGAGACCGACGAGGCGTTCACCCGCCGCGTTCTCGGCAAGCTGGCCGCGTTCAAGGATATTGTCGTTATCAACGACGAGGCCCACCACGCCTACCGCAAGCCCGCCGAGGTCAAGATCAGCAAGAAGCAGGCGGAGGAAGCCGGGATCGACCTCGATGAGGCTACCCGCTGGATCGAGGGGTTGGACCGGCTGCACAAGACCCGCCGCATCCAGCGGTGCTTTGATCTGTCGGCCACGCCGTTTGCGCCGACCGGAAAGGCCAGCACCGATACTGCCCTGTTCGAGTGGATCGTTTCCGATTTCGGCCTAAACGATGCGATTGAAGCCGGGCTGGTGAAAACGCCCCGTGTCGTGGTGCGGGACGATGCCATGCCCGACGCGAAGACCATGCGGTCGAAGCTCTACCATATCTATCGTGACCCAGCGGTGGCCGAGGACCTGAACCGCAAGGCCGAACCCCACGAAGCGCTGCCGAAGCTGGTCAAGGATGCCTACACGATCCTCGGGGCTGATTGGCGCGAGACCGCAAAGCAATGGGCCGACAGCAAGCATCATTCGCCCCCGGTCATGCTCACCGTCTGCAACCGGACGGAAACGGCGGCGCGCATCGAGCACTTCTTCAATCAGGGTGACTGCCATTGGCCCGAATTGCAGGCTCCTGGCAAAACCCTGCGCGTGGACTCCCGCGTGATGGAGAAGGCCGAGGTTGGCGAAACTGCGAGCGCGGACAAGGGGTATGAGGCCCGGCTGGAACAGGTGATCGACGAGGCCGCAATCCCCGAAACCAAGAAGGAACGCCTGCGGGCGATGAAGAAGGAGGAACTGCTCCGCGAGATCATCGACAATGTCGGCAAGCGGGGCGGTGCCGGTCAGAACCTCCAGAAGGTCATTTCGGTCGCCATGCTGTCCGAGGGCTGGGACGCTAAGAACGTCACCCACATCATGGGGCTGCGGGCGTTCACGTCGCAGTTGCTGTGCGAACAGGTTATCGGTCGAGGCTTACGCCGCGTCGGTTACGACAAGGACGAGAACGGGCTGTTCCTGCCGGAATACGTCAACGTCTTCGGTGTCCCGCTTTCGATCTACGAGCCGGGCGAAGGTGGCGATGCCCCGCCGCCGCCGAAGCCCAGCACCCAAATTGACGTGGTGCCCGACCGCGCCTCGCTCGAACTGAAATGGCCGAACGTTCTCCGCATCGAGACGGTAGTGAAGCCGGAACTGGCTGTTGAATGGTCGAAGGTCGAGCCGTTGACCCTCGATCCGGTTGCCACGGTCATCAGCGCCGAGATCGCCCCCGCGCTCGGTGGCGCTGCGGACATGAGCAAGGTGACGGCCATCGACCTGTCCTTGCTGCCAGAGGAGTTCCGTCTTCAGCGGCTGACATTCGTCGCCGCCCGCAAGGCGTTCGCCGAACTGAAGGCCAACTTCAAGGGCAATGAGGAATACCTCGTCTTTCAGCTTATCCGGCTGGTCGAGACTTTCCTGCGGTCGGACAAGATCGACATTCCATCGTTATTCCACAGTGACCCGATCCGCCGCCGTATCCTAATTGCGCTGAACATCGACTTGATCGTGAGGCATGTTCTCCGGTTCGTGACCGAGCAGAACACCACCGCCCTGACGCCGGTGTTCGACGAAGAGAACCCGATTGGCAGCACAAGCCAGATGCGGGCTTGGTTCACCACCAAGCCGACCATGCCCACCGGCAAATCCCACATCAGCCATGTCGTCGGCGACTCAGCTTGGGAGCAATACGCCGCCAACGTGTTCGAGAGTCGTGGGGACGTGATCGGCTATGCCAAGAACGATCATCTTGGATTTCAGGTTCACTACCTCTGGCAGGGGTCGAGACGTAGGTACCTCCCGGACTTCCTGGTCAGGCTCGCCAACGGCCTAACTCTAGCTCTTGAAATCAAGGGCGAGGACAGTTCGCAGAACAGGGCTAAGCGAGATGCGCTCTCGGAATGGGTTCAGGCCGTAAACTCAACCAACGGCTTTGGTCAGTGGGCATGGGACGTTGCATTTACGCCTGCCGAGATACACGACTTGGTTACGAAGCACGCTGCCCTCACGAGCGCAAATGGGGCTGGGATAGTTGCCTCGACCTAATCCTACGCCCCCAACAACCTTGCCGCCTGCGGCGCAAAGTACGTGATCACACCCGTCGCGCCGGCGCGCTTGAAGGCGGTGAGGCTTTCCAGCACGGCGCGGTCCTCGTCCAGCCAGCCGTTGGCGCCGGCGGCCTTGATCATGGCGTACTCGCCCGAGACCTGGAAGGCGAAGGTGGGAACGCGATAGGCCTCCACCACCCGGCGGACGATGTCGAGATAGGGCAGGCCGGGCTTGACCATCACCATGTCGGCGCCCTCGGCGATGTCCAGGCCCACCTCGCGCAGGGCCTCCTCGGTGTTGGCCGGGTCCATCTGGTAGGTCTTCTTGTCGGCCGGGTTGTCCTCGGGGCCGGAGCCCAGCTTTCCCGAGCCGATGGCGTCGCGATAGGGGCCGTAGAAGGCCGAGGCGTACTTGGCGGCGTAGGACATGATCATCACGTCCGGGTGGCCGGCGCTCTCCAGGGCGCCGCGCAGGGCGCCGATGCGGCCGTCCATCATGTCGGAGGGGGCGAGGATGTCGGCCCCGGCCTGCGCCTGCATCAGGCCCTGGGCGACCAGGCGCTCGATGGTGGCGTCGTTGGCGATCCGGCCCGAGCGGATCAGGCCGTCGTGGCCGTGGGTGGTGAAGGGGTCGAGGGCCACGTCGCACATGATGCCCACCTCGGGGGCGGCGTCCTTCATGGCCTTCACCGCCCGGGGGATGACCCCGCCCGGGTCGGCGGCCAGGCTGCCCTCGGCGTCCTTCCGGGCGCCGTCGATGTGGGGGAAGATGGCGATGGCCGGAATGCCCAGCCGGCGCGCCTCCACGGCGGCCCGGGCGCAGTCCTTCACCGACAGGCGGCTGACGCCGGGCATGGAGGCGACGGGAACCTCGCCCTCGCCCTCGTGCACCACCATCGACCAGATCAGGTCGGCGGGGGTCAGCACGGTCTCGCGGACCAGGCGGCGGATCCAGTCGGCCTGGCGCAGGCGGCGCAGGCGCAGGGCGGGGTAGGGGGCGAGGGGCGGCGGGCTCATGCCCTGCGGTCTCGCGCAAATGGGGGTGGGGTGCAAGGGGCGCGGCGTTGCCAAGCCGGCGTTGACAGAGGGGGGCGCGAGGCTCCAGACGGCGGGGGGGCCTGAAACGGGGAGACCGGATGGACTTTGCGCTCAACGACGACCAGGCGGCCATCCAGGCGGCGGCCCGCGCCTTCGCCGAGGCCGAGCTGGCGCCCCACTCGGCCCGCTGGGACGAGGAAAAGGTGTTCCCGGTGGCGACCCTGCGCGCCGCCGCGGCCCTGGGCTTCGCCGGGCTCTACGTGCGCGAGGAGGTCGGCGGCTCGGGCCTGTCGCGGCTGGACGCGGCCCTGGTCTTCGAGGAGCTGAGCCGGGGCGACGTGTCCGTGGCGGCCTACATTTCCATCCACAACATGGT
>NZ_JADCBG010000161.1 GCF_020253645.1 Phenylobacterium sp. | reverse complement strand
TTGTGGGCGGAAGCCGGGTCCGCGTGTTCGAGTCGCTTCTGTCGTGCGACGGCAGGGTGCATGCGCGGGCGCAGATGACGCTCGCCGCGCCGGCGCCGGAGTCGCGCCTTACGGAAACCTTCGAGAGCCATCCCATCAGCACGCCCTTCGCCGATCCCGAGAGAGGGATCCGCGGCGCACCGCGTGCACCGCATGGCGGACCCTGGCTGATGGACTCCCTCGACGGCCGGATCACCCCGGACGGCGTGTTCTGGTTCCGCTGGATACGGCCGCTTCTTCCGCCGGAGTTCCAGTCTCCGTTCACTTGTCTGCTGCCGCCTGCGGACTGGGCGCACGGTATTGCAAGGCCGGGCTTTCCGGGACCGCCGCCCGCCAGCGCCTGGCCGAATCTCGACCTCACCCTCCACACGGCGCGAATGCCGGCGGGCGACTGGATCGGACTTCGACCCCAGGGGCACTGGACCACCGACGGCTTCGGAATCGGTGGCGGCGAACTTATCGACAGGCAGGGGGCGTTCGGACGCGTGGCGATGGGCGTCGCGGTGTTCGCGTGAACAGACAACTTTCTTCGAAACTTCGGGAGATATTCAAATGACCCAACTGGTCGTCACGGGGCCGAACAGGCTGGAGTGGCGCGAGCCTCGGTCGGCGCGGATCGAGGCCGACACCGATGTGATCATCCGGCCCACTGCGGTGTCGCGATGCGATGTCGATATCCCCGTGATTGCGGGCGGCCTGCAGATACCCATCGAGATCGGACACGAGTTCGTCGGCCAGGTGATCGAGGTCGGGGACGCGGTTCGGTCGTTCCGGCCCGGGCAGCGCGTCGCCTCCGCCTTCGCCATTTCGTGCGGCGCCTGCCGCGCCTGCGCAAGGGGCGCGCATCACTCCTGTCACACCGTGGAGAAGCCGGCCTATTTCGGGTTCGGCGCCTATGGCCACGACTGGGGCGGCGTCGTCACCGACCGGGTGCGTCTGCCGTTCGCCGACGCCATGCTGACGCCACTGCCCGACAATGTCAGCGATGTCGCCGCAGCGAGCGCCGGAGACAACCTCGCCGACGCCTATCGCGCCATTGTTCCTCACCTCCACCAGATCCCGGAAGGCCGTGTTGTGGTCGTCGGCGGCGGCAGCCCCAGCATCGGGCTCTATTCGGTGGCCTGGGCGAAGTGGGCCGGCGCATCGGTCATCGATTACTGGGACAACGATCCCCGGCGCCTTGCGCTTGCCGAGCGTCTCGGGGGGTCGGCGAAAGCCCGCGCCCACCCCGACCCCGGGCGCCACTACGACATCGCCATGCACGCGAGCGGACGCGCCGAGGGCCTTCTGGCGACCCTGAGGGCGCTCGACTTCGGCGCCAAGCTGACGAGCTCCTATGTCGGCTCGCCGCAGGTGACCCTGCCCTACATGGAGGTGTTCACAACCGGCGTGCAGATGACGTTTGGCGACCAGAACACCCGCGCCAACTTGCCGGCGGTGCTGCAGGCCCTCGCCGGGGGTTTCGATCCGACCGCCATCATAGCCGAGGTTGCGGACTGGGTCGACGCTGCGGACGCCTTCCTTTCGCCGGCGGCCAAGCTGGTCATCCGTCGCGACGGGATCGGCGGCAAGACCGCAGGAGGCTGAAGATGGCGGCCTCAATCGAAGTCGGCCGCGCCATTCTCGCGGCGCAGCCGTTCAGCCGGCTTCTCGGCACGGAGATGGCGGCGTATGGCGACGACGGCGTCGAACTTCGGCTGCCGCTCACGGAGGTTCTGCGCCAGCAGCACGGCTTCGCGCACGGCGGGGTGCTGGCCTACCTGGCCGACAACGTGCTGACATTCGCCGGGGGGCTGGCCATGGGCGGCGGCGTTCTGACGGCCGATCTCAAGCTCAACTATGTCCGCCCCGCCATCGGCCAGCTCCTGATCGCACGCGCCACGGCGGTCAGCGCCGGCAAGACCCAAGCCGTGTGTCGCGGCGAGGTTTATGCCGTCGATGAGGGCGTCGAAAAAGTGTGCCTGATCGCGCAGGGCATGGTGCTGCGCGCGGCCCATGCGCCAACATCGCAGCATCGGCCATCCCCGGAGCAGGTGTCGTGAGCGTCTCCACACGCACGGCCGATCGCATCACCATCGTCACCATTGAGCGGCCGCAGCGCCGCAATGCTGTCGATCTGCCCACCGCCCTTGCGCTTGTGGACGCGTTTCAGGCGTTCGACGCGAACGACAGCGCCGACGTCGCCATTCTGACCGGCGCCGGCGGCGCGTTCTGCGCCGGCGCCGATTTGCAGGCCCTTGCGGCTGGTGAACGCAAACCGGTCGACCCGGACGGTGTGTTCGCGCCAATGGGCCCGACGCGCATGCGCCTTGGAAAACCGGTCATCGCGGCGATCGAGGGCGCAGCGGTGGCGGGCGGTATGGAGCTCGCTCTGTGGTGTGATCTGCGGATCGCCGGTCGCTCAGCGACGATGGGCGTCTTCAATCGTCGTTTCGGCGTACCCCTTGTAGATCTCGGCACGATCCGCCTGCCGCGGATCATCGGCCAGGGCCGGGCGCTGGAACTCATCCTGACCGGCCGTCCGGTGACGATGGACGAGGCCCTGCGCATTGGCCTCGTAAACGAAGTGACAATGGACGGCGGAGCTCTCGATCGGGCGATTGAGCTTGCGCATACGCTCGCCGGATTTCCGCAGACGGCGATGCGCAACGATCGCCTGTCCGTTTACGCGCAATGGGACCTCGAGGAGGCGGAGGCCGTTGCAAACGAGATCGCGCTCGGTCGTGCGACGATCGACAGCGGCGAGACCCTTTCCGGCTCCCGCCGGTTCGCTGGCGGTGCGGGCCGCCACGGCGCCTTTGAATCTGGATGCAAGACGGATTGATCTGATGAATGAGCACATTCTCACAACCGACGAGGCTGGAGTTCGGGTTATCGAGATCGCTCGGCCGCAGAAAAAGAACGCCCTTACGCAGGCCATGTACGCCGCGATCATCGCCGCCTTGGAGGCGGGCGACGCGGACCCGCAGGTGCGGGTGTTCGTGCTCACCGGGCAAGGCGGGATGTTTACGAGCGGGAATGATCTCGCGGACTTCACCGCGAATACACGCGCCGATGGCGCTTCATCACCGGCCGAGCGCTTTCCGTACGCGCTGACTCAAACACGCAAGCCAGTCATCGCCGCCGTGAATGGGCCGGCCATCGGCGTCGGCGTGACGATGCTGCTGCAGTGCGACCTCGTCTATGCGGCCGACAGCGCAACCTTCCGCACGCCGTTCGTGGACCTCGCGCTCTCGCCGGAAGGCGCCTCGTCGTTGCTCATGCCGGCGGCATTGGGCCGCGCGCGCGCGAATGCACTCCTGCTGCTGGGCGATACCTGGACCGCAGAAGAGGCTCTCGCAGCAGGACTGCTCTCGGGCGTCGTACCCGCAAAGGATCTCTTGACCAGTGTGATGGCTCGCGCACGTGCGCTCGCGGCCAAGGCGCCCGGCGCTGTGCGCGCGAGCAAGGCGCTGATCGACGCCGATGCACCCGCTGTCCTCGACCATATCCGCCTTGCCAGCAAGGTATTCGCCGAACGCGTCGGCTCGCTGGAGTTCGCCGAAGCTGCGTCGGCTTTCATGACCCGCAGACCCGCTGACTTCTCCAAGTTCTCCTGAACGGCACGCAAGAAAAACCCGCGAT
>NZ_JADCBG010000160.1 GCF_020253645.1 Phenylobacterium sp. | reverse complement strand
GGGGTCTTCTCCGAGGGCTTCCAGGCCACCGCGTTGCCACAAACGAGGGCCAGTGCGGCGTTCCAGGACCAGACCGCCACGGGGAAGTTGAAGGCCGAGATCACCCCCACCACGCCCAGCGGATGCCAGGTCTCCATCATCCGGTGGTCCGGGCGCTCGGTGGCTAGGGTCAGGCCGTAGAGCTGGCGAGAGAGACCGACCGCGAAGTCGCAGATGTCGATCATCTCCTGGACCTCGCCCAGGCCCTCGGAGAGGACCTTCCCGGCCTCCAGGGTCACCAGGCGTCCGAGGTCGGCCTTGGCGGCCCGGAGCTCCTCGCCGAAGAGCCGGACCAGCTCCCCGCGCCGCGGTGCGGGCACACGACGCCAGGCCAGGAAGGCGGCGTGCGCCGCGCCGATCCGCGCCGACGCCTCCGCGGGCGAGACCGAGGCGACCCGGCAGATCTCCTCGCCCGTAATCGGCGTGCGGGCCGGCAGGTCGCCGCCCTCGAGGGCCTGAGAGGGAACACCCAGGCGGGCGAGAAGGACGAGGGCGTCCTGGGCGGGGTTCTCGAAGACGTCGGACATGGAGCCTCTCAGGCGACCCGCGCGCCGGGCTGCAGGCCGGTGTCGGCGGCGGCGTAGTTGCGACCAAAGCGATTGGCCAGGAAGGCCGCGAGCGAAATCTGTTCCTGCCGGACAAAACCCGACTGGGGAAGATCGCCCGCCGCCAGCATGTCCAGCACGGCGCAGATGGCGGAGGCCGTGGTGATCTGGATGCCGCTGCGCATCACCCCCTCGACCGGGGCGGCGTAGACCTTGTTGGCGTAGCTGACCTGCACCAGGGCGTCGTGCTTGCGGCCGCTGACCGTGACGAAGATCACGACAACGTCCTGCAGGGTCGAGGGCAAGGCGTTCTCGAGGATGTCCTTCAGCACGTCCCGGCGGTCCCGCAGACCCAGATCATGCAGCAGGGTCTTCATGATGGCGGCGTGCCCCGGATACCGGATGGTGCGGTAATTCAGGTTTCGCACCCGGCCGGCCAGGGTCTCGCAGAGGGTCCCCAGCCCTCCCGAGGTGTTGAAGGCCTCATAGGTGACGCCATCCAGCGAGAACTCCTCGCGCTCCTCGAGGGCCTGGGTTTCGCGCAGGCGACCATCAACGATCGCTTCGCACGGCTCGCAATACTCGTTGATGACCCCGTCCGTGCTCCAGGTAATGTTGTAGTTCAGCGTGTTGCTGGGGAACTGCGGCAAGGCGCCGACCCGGAGACGGACCTCCTCCAGGCTGTCGAACTGGGACGCCAGGTCGTGGGCGACGATGCTGATGAAGCCGGGCGCCAGACCGCATTGCGGGATGAAGGCGCAAGGCGCGCCCTGCGCAAGATCCTTGACCTCCCGCGTGCTGGCCACGTCCTCGGTAAGGTCAAGGTAGTGCACCCCGGCCTCACGGGCGGCGCGAGCGACTGCCGTGGTGGCGTGGTAGGGCGCCGCGTTCAGGACGGCAAAGGCGCCCCGCAGGGCCTCCGGGAAGGCCTCGCTGCGGACATCCATCAGGCGCCGGCGCACCGGGCGCTGGGTCACCAGTCGTTCCAGGCTGCTCGCCGAGGCGTCGAAGATTTCGACGTCGTAGTCCCCGGACCCTGCGAGAAGATCAGCGATCACCCCGCCGATCTTGCCCGCCCCGACAATCGCCACGCGCTTCATGACCCGACCTCCGGCGCCGCTGCAACAGATTCAGTGGGCCCCGGTTCTCCGACGGTGTACAGGTCCATATAGGCGTTCCGCCGTTATTATTTCGGCGTAATGACGAGGAAAGTCGGCGCAATGCAACTTGATGAGATCGACCAGGCCCTGCTGGCCGCCTTGCGGGAGAACGCGCGGGAGAGCACGGCGGACCTCGCCCGGCGGGTGGGCCGGTCGCGCACCACTGTCCAGGGACGGCTGGAGCGCCTTGAGCGCAGGGGCGTGATCCGGGGCTACGCCCTTAGGCTCGCTGAAGACTTCGAGGCCGGGGCGGTCCGCGCCCATGTCCTGATCAAGGTGGCGCCCCGGGAGTCCCGGGCGGTGGAGGCGGCGGCCCGGGCCCTGCCCCAGGTCCGCGAGCTGCATTCCGTCAGCGGCGAGTACGACATGATCGCCATCGCCTCGGCGGCGAACGTGGCCGAGCTGGACGCCGCCATCGACCGGATCGGCCTGATTCCGGGGGTTGAGCGGACCAACTCCGCCATCATTCTGGCGACCAAGTTCCGGCGGTAGCGGGCGTCCGGTGCGGCAGATTCCGGGAGGCGCGGCCTTAACGCACCAGATGCCAGCTCGTCTGCCGTCCCGCGAGGTAGATCACCCGCTCTCCGTCAAAGAGGGCGCTCTGCTCCAGCTTCATCTGGACGAACTGTCCTCCCCACTCCGCAACCGCGTGCCGGATGTTCCCCTCGATGGCGTAGCCGGTGTTCGCATGCAGGGGCCAGTCGCCCTGCACCGCCGTCCGCCCCTGGTTGTCCCACATGCCGATAGTCGGGCCAGGCGCATGACCGAAGAAGCCGAGGGGATGGCTGTAGACGCTGGCCCTCAGGCCGGCCTTGCGGGAGGCCTCGAGCGCCCTGGCCAGCACCTCGTTGCCGGTCCGGCCGGTGGAGAAGCTCGCGGTCAGAAGGTCTTGCCAGCGATTGCCGGCCTCCATCGCGGCGAGCAGCCCCGCCGGCGGCCCCGTCTCGCCCAGGCGCAAGACATAACCCATCTCCTGGGTGTCCGTGCAGAGCTTCAGGTAGCAGATGCCCACATCGGTGTGGAGGACGTCCCCGCGCTGGATCACCCCCTCCTCGCCGCAGAAGGCGCCCTCCGCAGTGCAGGCCGTCCCGCGCCTCTGCAGGTTCACGTCCGGGAAGAACCAGACTGGCAGTCCCAGGCCCTCGAACCGGCTGCGGATGTACCAGGCCACATCCTCGGTCCGGGTGACGCCCGGCGTGATCACCCGCTCGCTGAAGGCCTCGGCGATCACGCCCCGGGCCAGGGCGACAACCTGGGGATAGACCTCGATCTCGGCGGGCGTGCGGGTCTCCAGCCAACGGATCACCAGGGGTTCGGCCGGGGTGAGACGCTGCGCGTAACCGGCGGGCAGGACCTCTTCCAGCCGGTCCCGAAGGGCGGCGGTCAGGCCGTCCGCCACAGGCCAGTGCCGAGACACATTGATCCCGATGCGCTGAGGATTGCGACTCACGATCACATCGGCCAGCGCCTTCCACTGGGCGTCCAGGTCGCCTCCGGACCAGGCCGCCGTATAGGGGCCTCCCAAGGGGTAGCGATTGACGGACAGGCGCTCCACCGTCCCGTCGGCCTTGCGGAAGAAGACCAGCATGGTCGTCCGACGGGCGGCGAAGGACGGCTGCGGGACAAGGGTGAAGTAGACCGGGTCTTCGGCGTACTCGCGGTTGATGACGACCCACATGTCCAGGCCGGACTCGGCCATCAGGCGCGGCAGAAGCGTATCGAGGCGATCCGCCAGGATCCGGTTCTCCACCTCGACCCGGGCGGGCCCCGGCAGTACCGCTAGATCACCGGCGCTGTGGATAGCCCGCCCCTGCTGGGGAGGACCGGAATCCCGCAGCCCCGGCGCCGCAACGGCCAGGGCCGTTGTGAGGAGGCTGGTCGCGATGGCAAGAACGGCGAGCTGGGTCAGGCGCAAGGCGGGGGGCTCCGGAGCGGGTCAGGACCCGCCTACATCCCACGGAAAGCGTGACACACACAACGGGGCGACCGTTCAGATCCCAGTGTTGGAAGGACGAATCTCGATCACAGTGTGGCCCGGCGTGGGTAGGGGCGACGCCTGACCCGGGCGATCGCCTTATCGCGGTCGCCAACCTCCCCTATTCGGAACGGCCACCGGGTCTTCAGCCGAAGTGAAAGGCCTCCTTGCCACGGATCGCCCCCCGTTCATGGCCAAGCGTGCGCCATCAGAAGACGGCGCAAGCCCATTGTCCGTGACAAACACGCCCGCCTGCTACAGATCGCCATTGCACAGACTTATGACTTCCACCCAGGCGGAGCCGGAAGGCCTGCCGCCCGCCTCGCCGTCACTCCTCGCCTTGACCAGAACCCATACCCGCAGGCCCCTCGCTCCGGCACGTGAGGCTGCCTGACAACTCTCGCACTCAGGTCCACTCATCCGTGAGGGCGAGGTTCTGTGACCCAATCGAACTCCGCTCTCCAGTCCCGAGATGGTGAGCAGACAGCTTCAACCCTTCTGCGCAATCAGGGCCCTTAAAGACGCATTCTGCTCTTCAAGCTCTGCTATCCGAAGGCTGAGTTCGTTGACAATCACTTCGACTTCAGTGGCGTCCAGGAGACGCGGGATGTGCTGCTTGCAATTGATGTCCCAGGCTTCAATTTCGAAAAGGATCGCCTGTTCGACCCGGGCCCGATAATCTTTCGGCGTCAGACTGGCCACCAGAACCGGATCCTGGCTGATCCAGGCCCGACCCCAGATCTTGATCCTCCGCCGGTTGGCGTAATCCATCAGGAACAGGAACGCCTTTGGGTTTTCCGCAAGGTTCCCAATGGTCACATACTGGTAGTTGCCGACGAAATCAGCGAAGGCCAGAGTTTTATCATCGATCATCCGGATGAACCCCTTTGGCCCACCGCGATGCTGGGCGTAGGGCTGACCCACACTGTTTGAGGTGGCAAGGTAGGCGGTGTTGACCTTAGACAGTAACTCCGTCAGGTCCTCTGTCACCTCGGTGCGAAACCCCCCGCGCGCTTCCACCTTAGCGTAGTACTCACGGGATCCGCGCTCTGACTGAATAGACTTCACAATGGGGGTGAAGGCGACGTCGCTGGATGGCGTCATGTAGAACTCTCCTTTCAGGTCACCAAAGTGCAGTCGGCCCGCATGGCGAGCGCCGCCGGATGTTTACCTCTTAAAACTTTCGCTGTAGATGACAATTCCCTATCAATTAAAATGATGTTTCCGTTTTTCGGAAGTTAAATGGATCGCTTTGAGGCCATGCGCACCCTGCTGGCGGCTGTCGATGGCGGCAGTCTCTCGGCGGCGTCGCGCGCTCTATCTACGCCCCTGCCAACGGTGACCCGGCGGATATCAGACCTAGAAACCCGACTCGGGGTGAGGTTCCTTGTACGCCACCGCCGACGACTGATCCTGACGGAAGCCGGCGAGGTTTTTGTAGCCGCAGCGCGGCGCATCCTCGACGCCCTCTCGGAAGCCGAACGCACGGCGGGCGGCGAGTATCGGGAACCCCGGGGGAACCTGCGCGTGACCGCGCCGATCATGTTTGGCAAGCTTCATGTGGCCCCGATTGTGCATGACTTTCTGGCCGCTTATCCGCCGGTGACGGTGAGCCTGATCCTGACGGACCAGATTATTGACCTTGAGGAGGCGCATATCGATGTCGCCATCCGAATTGGTCCCCTTCCGGACAGCCGCTTGATCGCCCGCCAGGCGGGCAAGGTTCGGTGGACCGTCTGCGCCAGTCCCGACTATCTCCGCCGTCGGGGGGAACCGACCGCCCCGGATGGCTTGCCCGAACACGACTGCATCGCATTCGAAGGCCTTCAGCGCCGGCGGACCTGGTCGTTCGGCGAGGGCCCGTCAGAGACGCGGGTGACGATCGCGCCGCGCTTTTCTGTCAATACCGCGGATGCCGTGGTCGAGGCGGCGGCAGCGGGCCTGGGCATCGCGAGATTGATGTCCTATCAGGTCGCCGAAGCCATAGTGGAGGGCCGGCTGAAGCCTCTGTTCCCGGACCAGCCGGTCCGACCTGCACCGGTCAGTCTGGTCTACCCCGCAGATCCCGTTCAGCCGCTGAAGCGGCGCGCCTTCCTTGACTATGTGGGACCAAGGCTCAACCGAGTCTTGGCACAGATCGAAGACGCCTTTCGATAGCTCCGGCCTGTCGCGAAGGCAGGGCCCTTAGCCGGGAGCTCGGGGGTCCCAGCAGGGACCATTCCAGGCGCGCGCTGTAGACGCTTACGCGGAACCGGTCGGTAAGGCCCGCCAGATTCGCAGGTTCATCGATCAGCCCCTTAGTCGGGCCGGCGAATTCGACATGGCGGATGTTGGCATGCAGACTGACGACTGTGGCGTCGGCAGGACTGGGCCGTTCGCCGAGAGAACCAGGCCTGGTCGACGAACATGGCTGACGGGGTGTTGAGGTCCCAGGAAGGCGATCACGGCGATCTCTTCGTGGCTGTGCAGGCCCATCCCATGCCAAGCGAGCTGTGTCCTCACCCCACGTTGCGCGAGGTGCGCGACACTGGCTCGGACAGGGGCCGGACTCTCGCCTCGCGCCGAGGTCTCAAGATACGCCGGAGGGGTGTCGGGACGATCCGAGAGGACTCGGTTCTCCACCCAGACCCGGCGCGGTCCCGGAAGGGCGGCGACGTCGTCGGCCCCGCAGATGACCGGGCCGTTGCTCGCCGGAGTCGCCGATCCTGGCGCTGCAGCGTGAAGAGGGTCCGAGAAGCCGCCGGAGACAACAGTGGCGATCAGAGGGGCGAACTGGAGACGCAAAGCGTGGGCGCTCCAGCAGGAAGGGCGCGATGCGACAGACATCCCGCCGAATGCCCTGCGGGCAGACCGGTCGCCAGCCTCAATCGACGCTGGCTTTGGGATGATCCGGTCTTTCCCGATCTAAAGAGCCTGCACGGCGCGCTCTATGGGAACCCGGCTATGGCGGAGGGTCTCGACTTCGGGCTTAATGCCCCGGGGAGTTCAGCGACCCAAAGGGGCGTGAGCGACCGCCACGAAACGGAGTAGAGGCCTGCGACCGGTCCAGGAAACCAACCGAATGAGCGACGACAAGTCAGAGCTGTTGAGATCCCTGACGCTGGGTCCAGCGACCTCGGCAGGGGCGCCGGAGACCTCTGGAGGCTGGAGGGTTCCGGCCCTGGTCGCCGTCGTTTGCCTCGCCCTGGGTGGTGCGGTCGGATGGCTCGCCCGACCGCAGCCCAAACCTCAGCCCGCAGCCACGCCGGCGGTCGCCGTCACGCCGGGCCCGGTTCGCGCCAGCGGGCTCACCGCTTCGGGATATGTGGTCGCCAGGTCGAGGGCCACCGTGGCCGCCGAAGTCACAGGTCGTGTCGTCGAGGTTCGTGTCGAAGAGGGACAGGTGGTTAGCAAGGGCGATGTCCTCGCCGTCCTCG
>NZ_JADCBG010000016.1 GCF_020253645.1 Phenylobacterium sp. | reverse complement strand
GTTCTGAGCCCATATTGATCCCATGACCCCTGAGAGCCTTTCAACGACGCCTCGTCCCCGGCGACCCCGCCCCCAGGTGGTCTCGCTCACTCCCGCCGCCGCAGAGCGGGTGCGCGACATCATCGCCCGGTCAGAGACACCGCTGGCGGGTCTGAGGGTGGGTGTGAAGAATGGCGGATGTGCAGGGCAGGAGTACGTGCTCGACTACGCCTCAGACATCGGTCCGCTGGACGAAGTGGTCAACGACCAGGGCGTCACTGTCCTGGTGGAGCCCTCGGCGGTTCTCTTCCTGCTGGGCACGGTGATCGACTATGAGGTGACGCGCCTGTCATCGAAGTTCGTCTTCCGCAATCCCAACCAGACCGACGCCTGTGGCTGCGGCGAAAGCGTGACGATCCAGCCCGCCGCAGCTCCAGACGCCTGAGTCCCGGCCTACTTGCGGCTGAACACCGCCACCCGCTTCTGAAGGAAGGCCATCACGCCTTCGCGGAAGTCGGACGTCCGGCCCGCTGCGCGCTGGGCCACCCGTTCCGCATGCAGTTGCTGCAGCCAGTCATTGTCGAGGCTGTCCCAGATCAGCTTGCGGATGGACCCCAGCGCCCAGGGCCCGTCAGCCAGTGAGCGGGCGATTTCCTGGGCGGCGGGCATCAGTTGGTCGTCTGGCACCACCCGGTTCACGAGACCCCATTCCAGAGCCGTTTTCGCGGGTATCTTCTCTCCCAGAAGCGCCATTTCAAGGGCCCGGGCCTTGCCGATCAGACGCGGGAGCAGGTAGGTCGAGCCGCCATCCGGAACCAGCCCGATCCGGCGGAAGGCCTGAAGGAAGTAGGCGCTTTCGCCCGCGACGATGATGTCGCCCATGAGGGCGAGAGAACATCCGACACCTGCAGCCGCGCCGTTGATCGCTGTCACAACCGGGATCGGATACTCCCTCAACATGGTCATGAACGGGTTGTAGACTGTCTCCAGAGCCGACCCGGAGTCCGGCCCGTCCGGGTCAGGATTGGCGGATTGAGCAGAGCCACCGCCCGACAGGTTGGCTCCGGAGCAGAACCCGCGACCTTCGCCGGTCAGGATCACGCAGCGGGCGCCGGAGTCAGGTCGCGCATAGGCCGCGAAGGCCGCTCGCAGCTCGGCCATGGTGTCAAGGCCTGCGGCGTTCATGGTCGCCGGATCAGCCAGGGTGATGACGGCTACGCCGTCATTCAGCGAAATCTTGATCTTCTCGTAAGCCATGCGTTCCTCCGGGTCGGTCTCCAGCCACAGCAAAGCCCGGCTGACCCTACGTCAGGCCAGACGAATTGATCAGCCGTCGCCTTCCACCACGAGCCTGTTCCGGCCGCGTCGCTTCGCAGCGTAAAGACTGGCGTCAGCCCTTTCGATAAGGCCGTGGACAGTATCGCCGACACGGTAGCTGGCGATCCCTGCGGACAGGGTGATGACCCCCAGATCGTCGTTGGTGGACCGGCGTCTGATCTTCGCCGCGGAGACATCCCTCAGGATGGTCTCCACCATTGAAATGGCTCCAAAGAGGTGTTCTCCCGGAAGAATGATGGCGAACTCCTCACCGCCGAATCTGGCGGCGAACCGGGGTGGAGTGCAGCGCTTCCGGATGACGCTTGCGACGTACCGCAGCACCTGGTCGCCTGTCTGATGACCCCAGGTGTCGTTGAACTTCTTGAAGTAGTCGATGTCGAGCAGGGCGAGGCAGAAGAAACTTCCGGTCCGTATCGCCTCGGTACGGGTCTTCTCCATGACCTCGTCAAAGGCTCTCCGGTTTGCGAGGCGGGTCAGGGGGTCTGTTGCGGCCTCCTTGCGGATCGCCTCAAGTTGCTCCCTCAGCATCACGACTTCCGACGTGGAAGCTGCGAGCGCCTTTTCCACCGTCGCATTCTGTTCCTGCATCCGCCGCGTGGCGTCTGAGAGGTCTGCGACGACGCTCTTCAAGGTCGAGCTGGTAGGGCTTGTCTCCAGGGTGCGGGACGTCAATTCCAGCTGGCTTGAAAAGCTTTCGCTGCTCTCCTGGGCTGAGCGGATTGCTTGCTCCGCGCTCGCCAGTTCGCGGGAGAGAGCCTGTCCGGTATCCCGGATCTGCTCGCTGAGCCGACCGCGAGGCAGGTAGGTTGTCGCGAGCCTCTCGACCAATTCGTCCGTGATCGGCTCGCCGGACGATCGCAACCTGTCCACCTCCCGGGCGAGCGGCCCGTTAGGCTCCGAAATCACTTGCGACCACAACTCGTAGTTGATGGGAGTCGGCCAAACACGCTGTTCCTCCAACTGCTTCACGGCAAGGCGTGCAAGCGCATAGGCTCCCTGCGACCTGAACTTGGCGTCCGTCTTTTCCGCCATACTCACTCTTTCGATCCTGCAGTCAGGGGTCCTTGCCTCGACCCCGACTACATTGAGCATGAGCAAATCTCTTCCGGTCCCGCTCCGGGTGAGTCAAGCCGCTTGGCGCGGCGACGCTATTTTCGACCTGAGGTTGTGGGTTTTGTCAGGAAGGCCGGTAGTTCCGCCCCGAATCCCAATACGGGCTTCTCCTGGGGTTCGGCGTCCCTGCGGTCCTCTCGCCGTCGTGGCCGGCTGGGCTCCGGGCGGCTCCGGGGGACGTCCCGGGCGGCGGGCCGGGCGACCGGGACCTCCGGATCGCGCTCCCCGACCGCCGGAGCTTCAATCGCCCGGGTCTCGGAACGGGCTTCTGGAACTTCGATTGGGGACGGTGACTGCGGCTCGCGGGGCGCCCTTCCATCCTTTGCACGTCCGCGACCGGGGGACCTTTCGCGAGATGACTTGCGATCGGGGCGCGGCGTGTCCTTGATGGCGGCGAAGTCTACGCCTTCCAGAACCACCTCTTCGGGTTCCTTGCCGATCAGCTTCAGGACCTTGTCGATGTTCTTGGCGTCAGCCGGGGTGACAAGCATGAAGGTCCTGCCCGACCGCCCCGCACGCCCCGTCCTTCCGATCCGGTGGACATAATCGTCCGCATGATGCGGGACGTCATAGTTGAAGACGTGGCTGACATCGGGGATGTCGAGGCCGCGTGCAGCAACGTCCGAGGCGCAGAGCAGTTTCAGATCGCCGCTCCGGAAGGCGTCCAGGGTGCGCATCCGGGTTTGCTGGTCGAGGTCGCCGTGGATTGCAGCCGCGTCAAACCCATGGGTGCGGAGCGACTTGGCGAGGATGTCGACCTCGGATTTCCGGTTACAGAAGACGATGCCGTTCTTGATGCCTTCGGCCTCGATCAGCATGCGAAGGGCGGTGCGCTTGGCCTTGGGGTCCGAGGTCGGCAGCCTGACAATGTGCTGAGCGATGGTTTCCGCCGTAGTGGCCGGACGGGCGACCTCGATCCTTACGGGGTCATTCAGGAACTGCTTCGTCAGGCGGGTGATCTCCGGCGGCATGGTCGCCGAGAAGAACAGCGTCTGCTTCTTCGGCGGC
>NZ_JADCBG010000159.1 GCF_020253645.1 Phenylobacterium sp. | reverse complement strand
TTTCTCCCCTGCGGGGTAGCTGTCGGCGAAGCCGACTGAGGGGGGGTCAGGTGGGTCTGTCGCCTCGTCCCCGGTCCAGGTCCCGGGCCGAGAGGGCCAGCCAGGCCCAGCCGCAGAGGAAGAGGACGCCGCCGATGGGGGTGACGGCGCCCAGCCAGCGGGGGGCGCCGAAGGCCATGGCGTAGAGGCTTCCGGCGAAGATCACTGAGCCGGTCAGGAAGAAGGCCGGGGCGAACCTCGCGCGGGGCGCGCCCATGCCCATGAAGGCCGCCGAAGCGAAGGTCGCCATGGTGTGCCAGAAGGCGTACTGCGCCCCGGTCCTGAGCCACTCGGCGGCCTTGGGATCGGAAATCCCGTGGGCCGCGAAGGCGCCCATGGCGATGGCGACAAAGGCGTTGAGGGCGGCGAGGGCGAGCCAGTCCCGGCGGGGGAGGCCCCTCACGCCCAGACGCCCGGCCGCCGTCCCGCCCAGGGCGCCTCGCGCTCCAGCTGGCCGGCCAGCCGGAAGAGGGTGGCCTCGTCGGCGTAGCGGGCGGTGAACATCATGCCGACCGGCAGGCCGTCGGCGGTGGTCTCCAGGGGCAGGGACAGGGAGGGCTGGCCCGAGAAGTTGAAGGGCGGGGTGAAGGGGAAGACCTGGCCCTGGCGGCGGTTGACCTCCTTCGGCTCCAGGTTGACCGGGTCGATGAAGCCGATCTCCGGCACCGGGGTTCCCAGGACCGGGGTCAGGTGGACGTCGCGGTCGCGGAAGGCGGCCAGGGTCGCCCGGTTCAGCATCCGCAGCTCCTGCAGGGACCGAAGGGCCATCTCGCCGGTCACCTTGCGGCCGCCCTTGAGGGAGACCCAGGTCAGGGGCTCCAGCTCGTCGGGCTCGGGCTCGCGGCCCACCTCCTCGATCAGCCGCGCCATGCCGGCGGCGAAGTTGGCGCCCGAGACGGGCCCCCGGGCGGCGTAGAGGGCGCGGTAGTCGATGCCCAGGCCCTGTTCGACGACGTCATGGCCGAGGCGGCGCAGGAGGTCTGCCGTGCGCTCAAGCGCCGCCTGGACCTGGGGGTCGATGGGCCGGCCGGAAACGGTCTCGGAGGACCAGGTGATGCGCAGGCGGCCCGGCGCCCGGCCGACCTCGTCCAGGAAGGGCCCGGCCTTGGGCGGCGCCGGGTAGGGGCTGTCGGGCTCGGGCGCATCGGTGGCGTCCATCATGGCGGCGCTGTCGCGCACGGTGCGGCTGACCACGTGGTCGACCACGAAGCCTGCGGCGTAGTCGAAGCCGTCCGGCAGGTTGGGCACCCGGTCGCGGGTGCCCTTCAGGCCGACCAGTCCGCAGCAGGCGGCGGGGATGCGGATCGAGCCCAGGCCGTCGCTGGCGTGGGCCATGGGGACCATGCCCGAGGCCACCGCCGCCGCCGATCCGCCCGAGGAGCCGCCGGCGATGTGGCCGGGGTTCCAGGGGTTGCGGCAGGGACCAAGGAGGGCGCTCTCGGTCGTCCCGGTGATGCCATATTCGGGGGTGTTGGTCTTGCCCAGGGGGATGACGCCGGCCCGGCGGTATCGGGCGGTCAGGCCGCCATCCTCGCGGTCGACGATGTGCCGGGCGAAGCGGCTGCCCGAGGTGCGCGGCCAGCCGGCCACGGGCATGGCCAGGTCCTTGATCAGGAAGGGCACGCCCCGGAAGGGGCCGTCCGGCAGGTCGCCGAGGGCCTGGCGGCGGGCCTCGTCGAAGGCCGCATGCACTACGGCGTTCAAGGTGGGGTTGCGCCGCTCGATGATGGCGATGGCCGCGTCCACGGCCTCCAGGGGGGTGGTCTCACCCTTGCGGATGGCCTCGGCGAGGCCCAGGCCGTCCAGGGCGGCGTACTCTTCGGGGGTCATGGGATCACCGGGTCTGGGAAAGGAAGGCCATCTTGGCCACGGGGGCGAGGCCGGGGCCGGCCTTGCGAAGCTCGGCGAAGGACTCTTCGGCGGCGTCGAGGGCCTGGTCGATGTCCTCCTCCGTCATGGCGTCGCAGAGGAACATGTTGTGCCAGGGGTGGACGTAGACCCCCCGGGCCAGCATGGCGCTGGACCAGAAGAAGCCCTTCCTCAGGTCGGGGTCCTCGTCGAACAGGAAGAGGGGCATCTGGCCGGGACCGGTGACCCGGAAGCCGAAGCCGGCGGCGGAGGCGCGCTCCGACAGGCCGGCGGTCAGGCGCTCGCCCAGGGTCTCCAGCCGCTCCAGGTAGTCGGTCTCGCGGATGCGGCGCAGGGTCTCAAGCGCCGCCGCCATGGGGGCGGCCTGGTACCAGAAGGAGCCTGTGGCGTAGATGGCCTCCGCCCCCTTGCGGGCGCTATCCGAGCCCAGAAGGGCGGACAGGGGATGGCCGTTGGCCAGGCCCTTGCCCCAGGTCGACAGGTCGGGCTCCACCCCCAGGTGCGACCAGGAACAGTCCCGGCTGAGGCGGAAGCCGGCGCGCACCTCGTCCAGCACCAGGAGAGCGCCGGTGCGGTCGCACAGCTCCCGGGCGCGGGCGGCGTAGGCGGCCTCGGGCTCGGCCTGGTCGATGAAGGCGTCGTGCCGGAAGGGGGCGGCGAAGATGGCGGCCAGGTCGTCGCCCGCCGCCTCCACGGCGGCCTCGAGGCTGGCCACGTCATTGTAGTCGCACAGGATCTGGTGCGCCCGGTCGCTCTCCAGCACCCCGGCGGTGCGCGGCGTGCACCAGGGGGTGGAGCCGTGATAGGCGCCGCGGGCGCGGATCACCACCTTGCGGCGGGTCTGGGCCCGGGCGACGGTCAGGGCCATGGTGGTGGCGTCGCCGCCGTTCTTGCAGAACAGGGCCCAGTCGGCGTGGCCGATCATGCCGACCAGGGCCTCGGCCAGGTCGACCATCACCGGGGCGGGGCCGGTCAGGGTGTCGCCCTGCCGCAGCTGGTCGATAAAGGCCGCATCGATGGCCTCGTCGCCGTATCCGAACAGGTTGGGGCCGTAGGCGCACATCAGGTCCAGGACCTTGCCGCCGTCGGCGTCCCACAGCTGGGCGCCCTTGGCCTTCACGAAGTACTGGGGATAGTCGTCCGGCAGGAGGGCGGTGGACTGGTGGCCGAACATGCCGCCGGGGATCACCGCCTCGGCCCTCGCCCTCAGGGCCCTGTCGTTCGGTCTCTCCATCGCCCGCGCCTCCCGCTTTTCCCCATCCTGTCCGCGACAGGCCCCTGTGCGCAAGCGGCAAGGCCGCTGGGCCCCTTGTCT
>NZ_JADCBG010000158.1 GCF_020253645.1 Phenylobacterium sp. | reverse complement strand
GGGCCCAATGCGGCGGCCCAGGTCTCCGACGCCCTCGCCTCCGCCCGCCAGATGCGCGAGGAGGCCCAGTTCGAGTCCGCCGCCCAGTCCCTGAAGCAGGCCCTGCAGTCCATGCCCGAGCTGGCCGAGCTGTCGAAAAACGTCATCGTCGACAAGACCCCCGAGGGCCTGCGCATCCAGCTGGTGGACCAGGAGGGCCGCTCGCTCTTCCCCGTGGGCTCGGCGGTTCCCAACGACCGGGGCCGGCTCCTCATGCGGGCCATCACCCGCACGCTGAACCAGCTGCCCAACCGGATCTCGATCTCCGGCCACACCTCGGCCGACTGGCGCGGCGGCGAGCTGGACAGCGACTGGGCCCTGTCGTCCGGCCGGGCCGACGCTGCGCGGCGGATCCTCCAGGCCTCGGGCGTCTCGCCGGACCGAGTCTACCAGGTCGCCGGCAAGGCGAACTCCGAGCCGCTCTATCCCGACGATCCCAGCCTGCCCGGCAACCGGCGCATCGCCATCGTCCTGTTGCGCGAGGCCCCGGTCCTGCCGCCCGAACCGGCCTTCTGACCCGGCGTCAGGTCTTGCGCCCGGCGGGGTGTTCAGGGTCTAGTCTTGCGCGTGACGCAGCATTTCCCCACCCGCCAGCTCCGGTTCTACCTGACCGCCCCGGCCCCCTGCCCCTACCTCCCCGACCGGCTGGAGCGGAAGGTGTTCGCCCACCTGCCCCTGCTGGAGGGGCCGGTGGTGAACGACGCCCTCACCCAGAGCGGGTTCCGGCGCTCCCAGCACATCGCCTACCGGCCGGCCTGCGAGACCTGCGCGGCCTGCATCTCGGTGCGCATCCCGGCGGCGGACTACGCCTTCTCGCGCTCGGACCGGAAGACCCTCAACCGCAACGCCGACCTGAAGCGCGGCCTGGTGGAGGCCGAGGCGACGATGGAGCAGTTCAGCCTGCTGCGCCGCTATCTCGGCGCCCGCCACGCCGGCGGCGGCATGACCGACATGGGCTGGGCCGACTTCGTCGCCATGGTCGAGGACACCCCGGTGCGCAGCCACCTGATGGAGTATCGCCTGCCCTCGGAGGACGGCGCGCCGGGCGAGCTGGCGGGCTGCGTGCTCGTCGACCTGCTCGGCGACGGCCTGTCGATGGTCTATTCCTTCTATGATCCGGACCTGCCCCGGCGCAGCCTGGGGCGGTTCATGATCCTCGACCACCTGACCCAGGCCCAGCTGACCGGCATGCCCTATGTCTATCTGGGCTACTGGGTGAAGGGATCGGGCAAGATGGACTACAAGGCCCGCTTCCAGCCTCTGGAGGCCCTGGGGCCGCAGGGCTGGCGCCTGATGGCGCCCCGGGACCTCGACGCGCCGGACGCCTGATGTCATCCACAGGCGGCCCACAGGGTCTGGCCGGCCATCCCCGGCCCCGGCGGAGCGGACCGTCGACCCGCGGCCCCGAACGGGGCTAGCACCCGTCTGCATGACCCAGGCCCTGCTGGATTTCTGGAACCCCCTGTTCGAGGCCCGGGGCGTCTTCATCGAGGGCGCCGGCAATGCCGACGCCCGTCGGCGGCTGGCGGCCTGGCCGGACTGGCCGGGGGGCGTCCTGGTCCTCGCCGGGCCGGAGGGCTGTGGCAAGAGCCGCCTGGCCGAGGCCTGGGCCGCGCACGCCGGCGCCCTGCGGCTGGATCCTCTTCGCCCCGACATCGCCGCGGCGCGGAGCGGCCCCGTGCTCCTGGAAGACGTCGACCGGGGGTTCTGCGCAGAGGGCCTGTTCCACCTCCTCAACCTGGCCCCCGCCGGCCGCGGCGTGCTGATGACCGCCCGGACGCGCCCCGCCGCCTGGCCCGCCGGCCTGCCCGACCTGCGCTCGCGCCTCAACGCCCTCGATGTCGCGCTGATCGAGGCCGTCGACGACGAGATCCTCCTGGGGGTGATCGAGGCCTTCCTGCGGGCCCGGGGGATCCGCCCGCCCGCCGACCTGGCCCCCTACCTGGTCCGCCGGATCGACCGCTCGGTGCCCGCGGCCCGCGACATGGTGGAGCGTCTGCACGAGGCCTCCGCCGGCGACCTGCGCCCGGTGACCCGCGCCCTGGCCCGGGAACTCCTGGATGACACGGCGGAAAACCTTGACCTTTTCGAAGCCTGACGTGGAGCTGTCACGGACTTGGCCCATCCCCGGCGGAGTGGTACCGATCCGCCCGGAGAGCCCCGCCAGATGATCCCCGCCGAACGCGACAAGGCCGCCGCCCGCAAGCCCAGCACGCCGCTGAAGGCTGACCTGATGCGATCGCCCGGGCGGTTCTTCAACCGCGAGCTCTCCTGGCTGGCGTTCAACAGGCGGGTCCTCGCCGAGAGCCGGAATCCCCGGCACCCGCTGCTGGAGCGCCTGAGGTTCCTGTCGATCTCGGCGAACAACCTCGACGAGTTCTACATGGTCCGGGTCGCCGGCCTGAAGGCGCAGGTCCGCGAGGGCGTGCGCTCCCTCAGCCAGGACGGCCTGACCCCGGCCGAGCAGCTGGAACGGATCAACGCCCAGGCGGCGGCCCTCATGGCCGACCAGCAGGCCCAGTGGCGTGACCTCTCCGCGGAGCTTTCCGCCCAGGGGCTGAGCGTCGTCGGCGCCGGGGCCCTGACCCCCGGGGACCGCGAGGCCCTCGAACTGGCCTTCCAGGACCGGCTCTTTCCCATACTGACGCCCCTCGCCATCGATCCGGCCCACCCGTTTCCCTTCATCCCGAACCTGGCCTTTTCCCTGGTCTTCAAGCTGAGGCTCAAGGCCGAGCGGCGCTCGCTCTATGCCCTCGTCCCGATCCCCGCCCAGGTCGCCCGGTTCTGGGAACTGCCGATCCAGCCCGGGCCCCGCCGCCGGCCGGAGCGGCGCTTCGTTTCCCTGGAAAGCCTCGTGGCCCTCTTCGTGGACCGGCTGTTTCCCGGCTCGAGGGTCGAGGCCCGGGGCGTCTTCCGCCTGATCCGCGACTCCGACGTCGAGATCGAGGAGGAGGCCGAGGATCTCGTCCGCGAGTTTGAGGAGCGTCTCAAGCAGCGCCGGCTGGGCTCGGTGGTCCGGGTGGAGATCGAGGCCGACATGCCCCGGGACCTCCAGGACTTCATCTGCTCCAACCTGCACGCCCGTCGCGACGACATTGTTCGGGTCGAGGGGCTGCTGGGGCTCGACGAGCTGTCCCAGCTGATCCCGCCGAACCGGCCGGAGCTGAAGTTCCGCGCCTTCGAGCCGCGGTTCCCGGAACGGATCCGGGATCACGCCGGCGACTGCTTCGCCGCGATCCGCGAGAAGGACATCCTGGTCCATCACCCCTTCGAGAGCTTCGACGTGGTGGTCCAGTTCCTGCGCCAGGCCGCCCGGGACCCCCACGTCCTGGCGATCAAGCAGACCCTCTACCGGACCTCCCAGGACAGCCCCATCGTCGCCGCCCTGATCGAGGCGGCGGAGAATGGCAAGAACGTCACCGCCCTGGTGGAGATCAAGGCCCGGTTCGACGAAGAGGCCAACCTGAAGTGGGCCAGGGACCTGGAGCGCGCGGGGGTCCACGTCGTCTTCGGCTTCGTCGAGTACAAGACCCACGCCAAGATCTCGATGGTGGTCCGCCGGGAGGGCGACCAGTTGCGCACCTACTGCCACTTCGGCACGGGCAACTACCACCCCCAGACGGCCCGGGTTTACACCGACCTGTCGCTCTTCACCTCCGACCCGGCCCTCGGGCGCGACTCGGTCAGGCTGTTCAACTACGTGACGGGGTACGCCCGGCCCCAGCGCATGGAGAAGCTGTCCTTCTCGCCCCTCACCATGAAGGCGGACCTGCTGCGCATGATCGCCGGCGAGGCGGACCGCGCTCGCGCAGGCGGACCCGCCGCCATCTGGGCCAAGCTGAACTCCCTGGTCGACCCCGAGATCATCGACGCCCTCTACGAGGCCAGCCAGGCCGGCGTGGACATCCAGCTGGTGATCCGCGGAATCTGCTGCCTTCGCCCCGGCGTCCCTGGCCTGTCCGAGAACATCCGGGTCAAGTCGATCGTCGGCCGGTTCCTCGAGCACTCGCGGATCGTCGCCTTCGCCAACGGGTCCGAGATGCCCTCCCCTAACGCCCGGTTGTTCATCTCTTCGGCGGACTGGATGCCCCGGAACCTCGATCGGCGGGTGGAAGCCCTGACCCCGGTGGAGAACCCCACCGTCCACGAGCAGGTCCTGCAGCAGATTCTGCTCGCCAACATCCGCGACGAGGCGCAGAGTTGGACGCTCGACGCCTCCGGCGAGTACGCCCGGGATCAGGCCTGGGATCACCCCGGGGCCTTTTCTTCCCACGAGTATTTCATGACCAATCCCAGCCTGTCCGGCAGAGGACAAAGGGTGAAGGACCTTCCTGGCGCTATCGATCATGTGGCGACTCGCACCTAACCGATCCCCAGCCGTCGAAGGACCCGAGCCTGCCGAGACCCGGCACGCGGCGGTCATCGACATCGGCTCGAACTCGATCCGCCTGGTGGTCTACAGGCTGGAGGGGCGGACGATCTGGACCGCCTACAACGAGAAGGCCCTCGCTGGCCTCGGGCGTGATCTCCAGACGACGGGCCGGCTCTCACCAGAGGGGGTTGAGACCGCCATGGCGGTCCTCAGGCGTTTCCGGGTGCTGCTTCAGGGGTGGTCCAGCCGGGAGACCTTTGTCGTCGCGACCGCAGCCGTCCGCGAGGCGCGGGACAGCCGGACCTTCCTGAGGGCGGTGGAGGACGAGACCGGGATCTCGGTCCGTGTCCTGTCCGGCGAAGAAGAGGCGCGCTACAGCGCCCTCGGGGTCCTGGCCGGCCAGTCGGACGCCCATGGGGTTGCGGGAGATCTCGGCGGCTTCAGTCTCGAGCTTGTCCGCCTCGACGGCCCTGGTCAGGGTGTAAGCCTGCCGCTCGGACCTCTTGCCCTCGGCGCGCCCCGGCCCATGGACGCCGAGAGGGTGCGGCGTTCCGTGGCCCGCGCTCTACGTCCCCATGCGGAAAGGCTTTCCAGCCGGGAGTTTCATGCGGTCGGCGGCGCCTGGCGCAATCTCGCTCTCCTGCACATGGAGCTGGAGAGCTATCCGCTCCACATCGCCCACCAGTACGAGATCCAGCGGATGGACCTGCTGGACATGTGCCGGTTCGTGGCCCGTCAGTCGCGCTCCTCCCTCGAGGGCATACGCGGACTGTCGCGCAAGCGGTTCGACACCCTGCCCTACGCCGCCGTGGTCCTGTCTGAAGTGGTTCAGGCGCTGGAGGTCCAGCGTGTGGTGATCTCGGCCTTCGGCATTCGAGAGGGACTTCTGCTCGAGTCCATGCCGGAGACCATCCGTGAACAGGACCCCCTCATCGCAGGCTGCGAGGCCCTTGTCGCCCAGCGCGGTCTCACGCCCGGACTGGGACCCGCCATGGAGGATTTCCTGAGGCCGGTTTTCGCGAACCTGGCGCCCGCCTTCGGCGCCCGGGACCCGATTCTCCTGTCAGCGGCCTGCCGTCTCGCGGACCTCGGCGCGCGATTGCATCCTGATCACAGGGCGAACCTCGCCTTTGACAAGGCCCTCAGGGCTCCGATCGCCGGGATGAGTCACCCCGAACGGGCCTTCCTGGCGTGCACGGTGTTCTCACGCCATGATTCCAGCGCCGCGACTCCGGAGCCGGAGATGGTCGCCCGCCTTCTCACACCCGAGCGCCGCGCGAGAGCCCGGGCGCTCGGCGCCGCCATCCGGCTTGGCTGCGATCTCGCCGGGCGTAACGTGGAGGTGCTCCGGCACGCGCGGCTGAACCTGGACGGGGATCGGCTTCGTGTCTTCACCGACCCCGGATGGGAAGACATGCTCCTGGGCGAGCAGGCGGCCAAGCGTGCTCTGACGCTCGCACAAACCCTGAAGACTCGGTTGCAGATGGGATGATACGCACGTGCTCCAGGTCCTGATGTCCGAGGCCTCCTATCTTCGTATCCGGGAGCGCATCGCTCCCCTGTCTCCCCGCCTGGACATCGTG
>NZ_JADCBG010000157.1 GCF_020253645.1 Phenylobacterium sp. | reverse complement strand
GGCGCCCATCATGACCCGGTCCTTGGCGTCCTCGAAGTCGCGCTGGGTGACCATCTTCCTGTTCTTGCGCGCGGCCATCAGGGCCGCCTCGTTGACCAGGTTGGCCAGGTCGGCGCCCGAGAAGCCCGGCGTGCCGCGGGCGATGGTGCGGATGTCCACGTCCGCGGCCAGGGGCACGTTGCGCATGTGAACGCGCAGGATCCGCTCGCGGCCGTTCACGTCGGGATTGCCCACCACGACCTGCCGGTCGAAGCGGCCGGGGCGCAGAAGGGCGGGGTCCAGGACGTCCGGCCGGTTGGTCGAGGCGATCACGATGATGGCGTCGGAAGGGTCGAAGCCGCCCATCTCGACCAGCAGCTGGTTCAGGGTCTGCTCGCGCTCGTCATTGCCGCCGCCGAGGCCCGCGCCGCGATGGCGGCCGACCGCATCGATCTCGTCGATGAAGATGATGCAGGGGCTGTTCTTCTTGGCCTGCTCGAACATGTCGCGCACGCGGCTGGCGCCGACGCCGACGAACATTTCCACGAAGTCCGAACCGGAGATGTAGAAGAAGGGCACCCCGGCCTCGCCCGCCACGGCGCGGCCCAGCAGGGTCTTGCCGGTCCCGGGGGGACCGACCATCAGGGCGCCCTTGGGAATCTTTCCGCCCAGGCGCTGGAACTTGCCCGGGTCCTTCAGGAAGTCCACGATCTCGGAAAGCTCTTCCTTGGCCTCGTCGACCCCGGCCACGTCGTCGAAGGTCACGCGGTTGCGGTTCTCGGTCAGCATCTTGGCCTTGGACTTGCCAAAGCCCATGGCGCCGCGGGCGCCGCCCTGCATCTGGCGCATGAAGAAGATCCAGATAGCCACCATGATCAGGATTGGCAGCAGCTGCAGCAGGATGGTCCCGGCGCTCATGCCGCCCGGCGGCTTGACCTTGATGTCCACGTTCCGGGCCTCGAGGCGCTTGACCAGGTCTTCCTGGTTGTTCGGCGTGGTCGAGGCGAAGGTCTTTCCGGCGGCGTCGGTCAGGACGATCTTGGGCCCGGCGAGCTCCACGGACCGCACGTTGCCGCTGTCGATCTTGGTGAGAAGCTGCGAATAGCTGATCTCATTGACCGTCGCGGTGCGCTGGTTCGGATTCATCAGCGCATAGGAGCCCGCCAGGGCGAGGATGATGGCGGCCCAGATGCCGAGGTTGCGAAAATTCATTGGCGTCCGATCCGAGTGGTGAAAGCCGGTTCCGTCTCAAGATAGGCGCCGGCCTGCAGAATCTCCAGCAGTCCTGCAAAGGACCGGCCCCGGAATGACAAAAAGGCCGTACGGCGTGCGCACGGCCCTTCCAGTCTCCCGGAAATCGGGTCTCGGAGGCGGATCAGCGGGCGGGCTTCTTGGGCGCGGCGATCAGCCCCTCGCGCTGGGCGCGCTTGCGGGCCAGCTTGCGGGCGCGACGGACGGCCTCGGCCTGCTGGCGGGCGCGCTTCTCCGAGGGCTTCTCGTAGTGCACGTGACGCTTCATCTCGCGGAACGAGCCCTCGCGCTGCATCTTCTTCTTCAGCGCCTTCAGGGCCTGGTCGACATTGTTGTCGCGCACGAAAATCTGAACCAGAGGTCTCTCTCCTGTCACCCGTTCCCGCTCGGCGTCGCCTCCGGGGAGGTCTCAGCGGCGAACGGACAATAGCCTTTCGTTCCCGACGGTCGCCCGTCCGGACAGGCCGGGGGCAATAGCAGACCGGAAAAGCCCTGTCCACGCCGGACACGCGGCGCGTTTCGCCCTATATGAGGCTCATGAACATGCAGGAAGATCCCGAGATCTGGCTCCAGCGCGCGGAACAGTCCGTCCTGGACTCGGCGCTCATCCTCGCTCCGGACATGGGCTGGACCTCGGACATGGCCGCCGCCGCGGGCGCCGCCGCCGGCTTCACGCCGGGAGAGACCGAACTGATCCTTCCGCACGGGCCTGCGGACCTCGCCGCTCTTCTGTCCCGCCGGCACGACGACCTGGCCATCGCCGCCCTTCCGGATCCGTCGGGACTGAAGATCCGCCAGCGCATCCGGGCTGCAGTTCTCGCCCGTCTGGCCGCCGCAGCCGGAGACGCTCCTGCAGTGCGACGGTGGTCGGGGTGGCTGGCCCTTCCGACCCATGCCGCCCAGGGGCTCTCCCTGGCCTGGGAGAGCGCCGACAGGCTCTGGCGCTGGGCCGGGGATGTCGCCGCAGACGAGAACCACTACTCCAAGCGCGCGATCCTGGCCGGCATCCTGATCTCCGCCCTCGCCGTTCGTCTGCAGGAGGGGGAGGCGGCGGCCGAGTCCTTCGTGGACGCCCGCATCGCCAACGTCATGGCCTTCGAGGCCTGGAAGGCCAGACAGAAGCCCGGGGAGCCCCTTCGCCGGGTGGCCGAAGCGCTTGGCCGTCTCAGGTATGGCGCGCCCGTCAGCCCCCGGGGGTGAACCGCTGGGGCGGCCTGGCCGCGACATCCTGGATCATCCGCATCAGCAGGTAGAGCCGCGGCGTGACGGTCGTCAGGTCGATCCATTCCTTGTCGGTATGGAAGTTCCCGCCCACCGGGCCCAGGCCATCGAGGGCGGGGGTGCCCGCCTCATGCGCCAGAGCCGACTCCGAGGCCCCTCCATTGCCGCCCGTCCCGAGCTCGCGGCCCAGCTCGGCGTAGATGGCCCTCGCCCGCGCCGCCAGGGCGTCCGTGTGCGGGTTGTCCGGCAGGGGCGGGAAGGAGTTCTCGCGGCTGACCGTGACCTTGGTGTCCGGCACCCGGGTGTTCCGCGCACTCTCCTCCAGGGTGGCCTGCACCCGGTCGAGGTCGGCCTTGTCCCGGACCCGCACGTTCACCTGCGCCCGGGCGTTCTCCGGGATGATGTTGTAGCGGCTCCCGGCCTGGATGATGGTCAGGTTGGCGGTCAGGCCGTCGCCGGATTTCGGCAGACCCTCCAGGCTCGCGAGCTGGTGGACCAGCTCGGTGGCGGCGTTGCGCCCCTCCTGCGGGGCGACCCCGGCGTGGGCAGGGCGGCCCTTCACGTCGATGTTGAAGGTCGAGCTGCCCTTGCGCCAGACCGTGACCTTGTCCGGGGCGTCGCCGGGTTCGAGGTTCAGCTCCACGTCGTGACTCTTGACCAGGCGGTCGATCAGGGCCCGTGTCCCCGGAGAGCCGCGCTCCTCGCTGGTTTCCAGGAGCAGGGTCAGGGTGTCGTAGTTGCGGAAGCCCCTGGCGGTCAGAATCTCCAGGGCGAGGACGGCCTGGAGCACCCCGCCCTTCTCGTCGCCCACGCCCGGTCCGGTCGCCCTGTCGCCGCTGGCCGAATAGGGCCACTTCGTCGCCGTACCCGGCTCGAAGACCGTATCGATGTGGCCGATCATCAGGATCCTCGCCTGGCCCTTGCCCTTCAGGGTGGCGACGAGGTTGTCCGGCAGGCCGGGGATCTCGGCGGGCACCCGCTCCACCTGCGCGCCCAGGGCCTCCAGCCGCGGCGCCAGGATGTCCAGCACCCGCGTGCCGCCCTCGACGTCGCCGGTCCCGGAGTCGATGTTGACCAGGGTCTCCAGCAGCTTCAGCTGTTCGGGGCGGACAGCTTCGGCGGCCTTCCAGAGGCCGTCGTCCCGGCGCGGGCCCGCCATGGCGGGGGCTGCGGCCGCGGTCGCCGCGGCCAGCGCGAGGCCGAGGGTCATCCACTTCAGTCCGGCGGCGCGCATCATGTCTTCCCTTCCTCCCCAGGAGGGCCGACCATGGCCTCCCAGGTCTCCGGCGGCAAGGCCCAGGGGCGGAGCCGGCGCGGCGGGTCCGCCGGCCGCCAGTCGCCCCCCGACAGGTCCATGTTCAGGCCGTAGAAGGGATCGGCGTCCAGGGCCGCGCCCCAGCGCTGGCGCATCCAGGCCGCCTCCCGGGCGAAGCGCTCGGCGTGCCGGGCCTCCAGGTCCGATCCCCGCGAGGCCGACTCCCGGTGCGCCAGGTCCGCCTCCGGCGTCCAGACCACCTGCAGGCCCAGGGCGCCGATCCTCAGGCACAGGTCGATGTCGTTGAAGGCCACCGGCAGGTTCTCCGCGTCGAAGCCCCCCGCCGCGTCGAACACCTGGCGCCGCACGGCCAGGCAGGCCGCCGTCGCCGCCGAGACGCACCGGGCCGTCCGCAGGCGGTTCGAGGGTCCCGGGTCCCGCGGGCCGGCGCCGACGCCCAGGGCGCCCGCCACCCGCGCCGCGCCGATGCCGAGGGCCACGCCCGCATGCTGCACCCGCCCGTCCGGGAACCGCAGCAGGGCGCCCGCCGCGCCCACCTCCGGCCGCAGGGCCTGGGCCGCCATGGCCCTCAGCCAGCCCGGCCCCTGCACCTCGACGTCATTGTTCAGGAAGACCAGCAGGTCGCCCGTCGCCGCCCGCACGGCGGCGTTGTTGATGGCCGAGTAGTTGAACGGCCCCGGCG
>NZ_JADCBG010000156.1 GCF_020253645.1 Phenylobacterium sp. | reverse complement strand
GGTGATCTACGAGATCGCCAACATGCTGGAGCCCCGCCCCTATTCCAGCCGGGAGTTCATCCACGAGATGGGCCGGTGGCTGGCCGCCGGCAACGCCCGCAAGCCCGCATCCCTGATCGAGACCGCCTTCTACGAGGGCGTGCCGATCTTCTGCCCGGCCTTCACGGACTCCTCGGCCGGCTTCGGCCTGGTGAAGCACCAGGTCGAGCGGATGAAGGCCGGCAAGCCCTACCTGACCATCGATTCCATCGCCGATTTCCGCGAGCTGACCGAAATCAAGCTGGCGGCCGGCACGACAGGTCTGTTCATGGTCGGCGGCGGGGTGCCCAAGAACTTCGCCCAGGACACCGTCGTCTGCGCCGAGATCCTTGGCCATGAGGCCGAGATGCACAAGTACGCCGTCCAGATCACCGTGGCGGACGTGCGGGACGGCGCCTGCTCATCCTCGACCCTCCAGGAGGCCTGTTCCTGGGGCAAGGTGGACGTGACCTGGGAGCAGATGGTCTTCGCCGAGGCCACCACCGTGGTCCCGCTGATCGCCTCCGACGCCTGGCACCGCGGCTCCTGGAAGGCGCGGCGCAAGCGCCGCTGGGCCGACCTGTTCGCGAAGAAGGGCTGATCCGTCTGGCCAGGGGCGCGGGGGTCGCTCAGATCCCCGCGTACCATTCATAGCCGCGGTCTTCCCAGAAGCCTCCCTTGCCGCCGGAAATGTGGGCGAAATCAGAGACGGCCTCTATGCGCCGGATGTACTTGGCGTGCTTGTAGCCGAGCTGGCGTTCGACACGCAGTCGCAAGGGCGCGCCATGGGCGATGCTGAGCGGGGCGCCGTTCATCTCGTAGGCCAGCAGGGTCTGCGGATGGAAGGCGTCCACCAGGTCGATGCTCTCGTAATAGCGGCCATCCGCCCCGGCCTCGGGATCGAGGGTGTCGAAGCAATGGAAGACGAGAAAGCGGGCTTCGGGCCTCAGGCCCGCCTGTTCCAGAACCGGAGCCAGGCGGGCGCCGGTCCAGCGCGCGATGGCGGACCAGCCCTCGACGCAGTCCATGCGCGTGACCTGGCTGCGCGAGGGCAGGGCCCGAAGGGCGGCGAGATCGAGGTCGAGAGGCCTCTCGACCAGGCCGTCCACGACAAGCCGGTACCCGGAGAAGCCGCCCGCCGCCAGGGCCCTGTAGCCAGGATCTGACGGATCGATGGATCCATTGGCCGGGAAGATTTCGGAGATCGCGCTGTCCGGGTACTCGCGGGCGTGAGTGCGGCGATCAAAGAGCGCGCGATGGACGCCGTGGTTGAGCCTCTCTGCGCCCCGCAGGCCCGCGCGCACGGTCGGGTCGCCGGCGATCCGGTCGCACGCCGAGGCCAGGGCGGCGGCGGCGGTGGCGGCGAGCCCCCTCAGCCAGGTCCGTCGCGAGGCGCTCATGCGTGGCCGCCCCGGACACCGAGGATCATGATCCGCAGCCGCCGGAGCGGCTGGTGCAGGACCAGCATCACCAGGTGAGCGGTCAGGAACAGGGACAGGAAGACCGTCCCCAGAAAGTGAGCCGACCGAGCCGACTGGCGGCCGCCGAAGATGTCTCCCGTCCAGGGCCAGGCGGCGTGGACCGCCGGCGACATGGCGAGGCCCGAGATCACCATGACCGGCAGGACGATCCAGGCGGCGAACAGATAGGAGAGCCTCTGCAGGAGGTTGTAGCCCCGCTCGGGCGGCGAAAGGCGCAGGGTCAGGTGAGCGGCGAGATCGGCAAGGATGGCCTTGGGCGCCAGCATGTCGAGGGTCGGCAGAAGGGCCCGCCATAGGCGACCTCCGGCGAGCCCCGCCGCGAGATAGGCGGCGAGAGCAAGACCCAGGATCCAGGCGGCGGCCAGGTGCCAGTTCCGGCCGGTCGCCAGGGACTGGTAGCCGGGCAGGGTCGCCCAGGACGGGAAGGCCCGCTTCTCGCGCTCGCCGGTCGCGCCGGACCAGCCGAGGACGCCGGTGGTCTCGAACTCGCGGCCGCCGATCCGCAGGAAGCCCTGCATGTCCTCCGCCCTCTCCCTCGCGCCGATCTCCAGCCAGGCGTGACCAAAGCGCGAGGTCTCCCCGGTATAGAGGGCCGGATGGGCGTTGAAGATCTGCAGCCCGCTGGGGAGCAGCACCAGGAAGGCCGCTGCGAGCAGGGCGTGGGCTATTCGCGTCAGGGCGCCCGGCGGGGGCGGCCTGCGGGCATGGGAACTGGCCGCGTCGGTCGTCAGGGCCTAACCTCCGGGGAATCAGGCGATTGTGGCGAAGGGAGCCGGTCTTGGACGAAACGGTGGAGGTGTGGAGCGGCGGCGTCAACACCTGGGAGTGCGACGAGATGGGGCACCTCAACGTCCGCTTCTGGGTCGCCAAGGCCATGGAAGCCCTCGCCGGCCTCTCACGTCTTATGGGCATGCCGGACGCCTTCGCCCGGAGCGGCGGCGCCACCCTGATCATCCGTGACCTGCACATGCGGTTTCTCAGGGAGGCCCGGGCGGGCGCCTGTCTGTGGGCGTCCGGCGGCGTGGTGGCCCTGGGGGAGACGGACGCCGACCTCCTCATTGTGCTGCGCCACGCCGACGGGACGCCGGCGGCGACCTTCCGGCTCCGCGCGGACCACGCCACGTCCAGCGACCTGCGGCCCTTTCCCTGGCCGGAGCGCATCCGCACCGCCTGCGCCGGCCTCGCCTGCGAGGTCCCGGGCTTCGCCGCACCGCGCAGCATCGACCTGGCGCCGGTCATCCAGACCCGGGCCGGCCTCGCCTTCGCCGAGGCCCACGGCATGACCCGGATCGGCCTGGGCGTGGTCCGCTCGGACGAGATTGACGCCTTCGGGCGCATGCGGCCGGAAATGTTCATCGGCCGGGTCTCGGACGGCGTCGCCCGCCTTTTCGGCTCGACCCGGCCGGGCCCCGAGACCGACCCCGACGCCCCGCCCCTTCGCATCGGCGGCGCAGTGCTGGAGTATCGTGTCGTCCATCACGGCTGGCCTGTCGCCGGTGAACATGTCGAGGTCCGCTCCGGCTTCGCCGACTGCAACGCCCGCACCCGGCGGGTGTTCCACTGGATGGTCGATCCCGTTTCCGGGCGGCCCTGGGCCAGCGCAGAGGCGGTGGTGATCAGCTTCGACCTCGACGCCCGCAAGGTGGTGGACATCTCCGAGGCGGCCCAGGCCGAGTTCCGCCGCCAGGCCATCCCCGGCCTGGGGCTCTAGGTTCCGAAGCCCGGAAACGGGCCGGCGGAAGGCTTCGCCGCTGGATTGGGCCTGTCACAAATCCCGGATAGAATGCGCCCTTCCAGCGCGGAGGCCCGATGACCCATTCCCTCCACCCGTCCCGTCGTGGGCTGATTCTGTCCCTCGCCGCCGGCGGCGCCGGCCTTGTCCAGGCCGGGCGGGCCCGGGCCAATCCCGTCTTTGCCGACTTCCCGTTCCAGCTCGGGGTCGCGGCCGGCGATCCCGTCGCCGACGGCTTCGTCATCTGGACCCGCCTCGCCCCGAAACCGCTGGAGCCCGGCGGCGGCATGCCCCCCGTGGCGGTCCCCGTGGCCTGGGAGGTCGCTGAGGACCCGGGTTTCGCCCAGGTAGTGCGGCGTGGCGAGACGCTCGCCCGCCCGGAGCTGGGCCATTCGGTGCATGTGGAGGTCGGCGGACTGGAGCCGGACCGGGTCTACGCCTATCGGTTCCTGACCGGGGGCGAGGCCTCACAAGCAGGGCGCGCCAGGACCACGCCCGCGCCCTCGGCCACGCCTCGCCGGGTGCGGTTCGGCATGGTGGGATGCCAGTCCTACGAACAGGGGCTTTACACCGCTCATCGGAAGATCGCCGAGGAGGCCCTCGACTTCATCTACTGCTACGGCGACTACATCTACGAGGGCCGCGGCGCGGCCGCCCCGCCCAGGCCCGGGTCCCCCCGCGCCCATCTCGGCGGGGAGATCTATTCCCTCGACGATTACCGGCGACGCTACGCCCAGTACAAGATGGACCCGGACCTTCAGGCCAGCCACGCCTCCGCCGCCTGGTTCTGCACCTGGGACGACCACGAAATCGACAACAACTGGGTCGGGGAGACGGACCAGGACGGGACCCCCCCCGAGGTTTTCAACCTCCGCCGCCAGGCGGCCGTCCAGGCCTATTACGAGCACATGCCCTTGCGCGCCTCATCCTTTCCCCGGGGCGCCCGGATGCAGGTCTACCGGAACGCCGCCTGGGGCCGGCTGCTCGACCTGAACCTCCTCGACACCCGGTCCTTCCGTACCGACCAACCCTGCGGCGACAAATGGGCCACCACCTGCGACGCGGTTCGTGACCCTGCTGCACAGGTGCTGGGTCAGGCGCAGGAGGCCTGGCTGTTCCGCAATCTCGCCCGCTCACAGGCGCGGTGGAAGGTCCTGGCCCAGCAGGTCATGGTCATGGACCTGGAGCGCCGGGAGGGGCTCGAACCCGGCTACAATCTGGACACTTGGGCGGGTTACGCCGTGCCCCGGACCCGGCTCCTCGCCCATCTCAGGGACCGGCGGATCCGGAACACCGTGGTGCTGACCGGCGATGAACACCAGCACTATGCGGGCGAACTGTTCCGCGACAGCCGGAACCCGACCGGCGCGCCCCTGGCCGTGGAGTTCGTCGCCACCTCCATCAGTTCCGGGGGCGACGGAGTGGACCAGCGCGCGGACGGCCGCCGCTACCTGACCGACAATCCCTTCCTGAAGTTCAACAACGCCCAGCGGGGCTATGTGGTCTGCGACGTGAGCCCGGAGGTCTGGCGCACCGAGTTCAAGGTCCTCGACCAGGTCACCCGGCCGGGCGGAGTCCTCAGCACGCGGGCGGCCTTCGCGGTTGAGAATGGCGCCGGGCGGCTGGTTCCGGCCTGAACGCCGCCCTCGGGGGCCGGCGCCTCAGGTCCCCGCCCGTCCCTTGAGCCGCGCCGCCGCCTCGCGCGCCTCGGCCTCGCGGCGGGGCATCATGGGCGCCATTAGGGTCTTGTAGGCTTCGAGGATCGCCGCCGGGGCCGTCTCGGGGCGGCCGGAGTCGAAGGGCGGGGCGGGGGCGTATTCCAGGCCCAACTGCAGCGTCTTCGCCAGGTCCTCGCCGCCGACCTCCGCCAGCACGGTCAGGGCGAAATCGATCCCCGCCGTGACGCCGCCGCCGGTGATGACATGGCCGTCGCGCACCACCCGGCCGGGATCGGGCGTCGCCCCGAACAGGGGCAGGAGATAGCGCCAGGCCCAGTGGCAGGCGGCGCGCCGGCCGTCCAGCAGCCCGGCCGCGCCGAGGATCAGCGATCCCGTGCAGACCGAGGTGACATAGCGCGCCGACAGGCCCAGCCGCCGCACCTGGGCGACAAACTCCGGGTCCAGGGCCGCCGACGTGGCCTCCGCCCCGCCGGGCACACAGATCAGGTCGCAGGCGGGAATGTCCGCCAGCCGCTCGGTCCGGGCGAAGACCACGCCGCCCTCGGCCTCGATCTCGCCCCCCGCCCGGCTGGCGACGTGGACCTTCGCGCCGGGGATTCGGGTCAGGAACTGGTGCGGACCGGTGAAGTCCAGCTGGGTCAGCCCCGGGAAGAGGGCGAAAACAATATGGAAGGGGGGGCGGCTCATGGCGTGGCTCCTACCTGCGCCCGAACAGGCGCTCGATGTCAGACAGTTTCAGCTCCACCCAGGTGGGACGGCCATGGTTGCACTGGCCGGAATTGGGGGTGGCCTCGATTTCGCGCAGCAGGGCGTTCATCTCGGCGGCGGTCAGGCGCCGGCCAGCGCGGACCGAGCCGTGGCAGGCCAGGGTCGAGCAGACCTCCTGGAGGCGTTCGCGCAGGGACAGGGCCTGGCCGGTCTCCGCCAGGTCATCGGCGATGTCGCGCACCAGGCCCGCCGCGTCGGTCTCGCCCAGCAGGGCCGGGATCTCGCGCACCAGGACGGCGCCCGGGCCGAAGGACTCCACGACCAGGCCCAGGGCCTCCAGCTCCCCCGCCCGGGCGACGACGCGTTCGGCCTCGGCGGGATCCAGCTCCACCACCTCGGGCAGGAGCAGGGCCTGGCGGGCGACGCTGCCGGCCTCCAGCTGCGCCTTCATCCGCTCGTAGACCAGGCGCTCGTGGGCGGCGTGCTGGTCCACCACCACCAGGCCGTCGCGGGTCTGGGCGATGATGTAGGTGGCGTGGACCTGGGCCCGGGCCGCGCCCAGGGGCTGGTCGATCGCCTCGGCCTCGACGGGGACTTCGGCATAGTCGAACGGCGCCCCCGGATCGGCCAGGCCGGGCGCCGGTTCGGCCCGGGCGGACAGGCCCTCCAGTCCCGGCAGGACGGCGCTGCGGCCCGATCCGGCGACGGGGTTCCAGCCGCCCATCCGCCAGGCGGAGAAGCCCTCCGGCGACGGCCCCGGACGCCAGCCCTCGGGGCGCAGGGCGGACAGGGCGGCGTCGGAGTGCGTGCTGGCCGAGCGGTGGGCGGCGCCGGCCAGGGCGTGCCTCAGCCCCCCCACCACCAGGCCGCGCACGAGGGCGGGGTCGCGGAACCGGACCTCGGCCTTGGCCGGGTGGACGTTGACGTCCACGGCGTGGGCGTCGACTTCCAGGTAGAGGGCCGTCACCGGATGCCGGTCCCGGGCCAGGAAGTCGGCGTAGGCGCCGCGCAGGGCCCCCTGCAGCAGGCGGTCGCGCACCGGCCGGCCGTTGACGAACAGGTGCTGGTGCGAGGCCGTCCCCCGGTTCAGTGTCGGCAGGCCGGCGTATCCCGTCAGCCGCACCCCCTCCCGCTCATGGTCGACGGCCAGGGCGTTGTCGGCGAAGTCCCGGCCGAGGATGGCCGACAGTCGGGCCAGCCGCCCCTCCGGCCCCGGCGTCTCTGCGGGCAGGCGAAGGACGGCGCGGCCATCGATCTCCAGGCTGAAGGCCACCGCCTCGTGGGCCATGGCCTGGCGCTTGACCTCGTCGGCGATGGCCTGGGACTCGGTGCGTTCGGACTTCATGAACTTCAGCCGGGCGGGGGTGGCGTAGAACAGGTCGCGGACCTCCACCCTGGCGCCGTTCGGGCCGGGGAAGGCCGCCGGGGCGGGCCGCCCGACCGCGCCGCCCTCCACCGTCAGGCTCCAGGCCTCCGACGCCCCGCGGGCCCGGGAGGTCAGGGTCAGCCGGGCCACAGAGCCGATCGACGGCAGGGCCTCGCCCCGGAAGCCCAGGGTGGCGATATCCAGGAGGTCATAGTCGCCGGCGGCGTCCGGGGCGAGCTTGGAGGTGGCGTGGCGCTCCACCGCCAGAGAGAGCTCATCGGGCGCCAGGCCGGACCCGTCGTCCTCGACCAGGATGCGCGACAGGCCGCCGCCCTCGACCTGCACGGCGATGCGCCGGGCCCCGGCGTCGAGGGCGTTCTCCACCAGCTCCTTGACGGCGCTGGCCGGGCGTTCGACCACCTCGCCGGCGGCGATGCGGTTGACCGTTTCGGGGGGCAGGCGTCTGATGGTCATGAGGGGTCCTGCGGAAGAAACCATGTTAGCGCGATTCCGGAACCGTCGTCCGACCGTCTGCAGAGCGTCGCGGGAGCGTCCCGGCGCCCTGCGCCCCCTCGTCGCCCTGGGTGTCGCCGCAACCGTCGCCCTGACCTTGGGGCGCCCCGTCCCCCTGGCGGCCCAGGACCTGCCCCCCGACCCGGACGAGGCCCTGGTCGAGGAACTGGTCGTCACCGCCCGGTATCCGGGCCCGGCCTTCTGGCGGATCACCCGGGGCGAGGCCCGGGTCTGGGTGCTGGGTGTCCCCTCCCTGGCCCCAAAGCGGCAGGAGTGGAACCGGCAGCTCTTCGGGCGCTACCTGGCCGCCTCGGACAGGGTGATCCTGCCGTTCAATGGCCTGAGGGTCCGTCTCGCCGGAAGCCCGGCGGCGGCGGTCGGCTATCTGAGGCTCCGCTCCCTGCGACCCTTCGAGGCCGGCCGGGCGCCGGCGGACCAGGCGCGCTTCGCCGCAGCCCGGGAGCGGCTGGGCCAGCCGGCGGGGCGTTACGCCGTCTCCCACCCCCTCGCCGCAGGCCTGATGCTGCATAATGACTGGATGGAGGCCAACGCCCTCACCACCACAGACCCCGCAAAGCTGATCCGTCTGCTCGCGCGCGAGCAGGGGAAGGCGACGGTACAGCGGACCTACGACCTCGGCCCCCTGCTGGCCGACCTGGCGCAGACGCCAAGGGCCGCGGGCGAAGCCTGCCTTGCGGCGGTCCTCGATGAGGTCGAGGAGGGAGCCGGCGCCGTCCGGGAGGCCTCCCGCGCCTGGGCCCGGGGGGATGTCGCCGGAGCCCTGGCCGCCGAACGGACCTGGGAGCGCTGCATCGCCGCCACGCCGGGCGCGCAGGCCTTTGACGCTCGGTTCAAGTCCGACATGACGTCCGACATCCGGGCGGCTCTCGCCCGGCCTGGCGTCGCCCTGGCGGTTGTCCCCCTCCGCCCCCTCCTGTCGGAAGGCGGGGTGCTGGACCGGCTTCGCCGGGAAGGCTTCACCGTGGAGACGCCCGACGACATCCGCGCGGCGGATGAAGCCGGCGTAGCGGACGCTACGGACCCGGGATCCTGATCTGCATGACTGAGGTTGCGCAGGGACAGGCGACATCCCTGGTCTCCGAAAACATCCTCGGAGGGTTACGGTGACACTGTATGCAATAGATCGTCACTCAAGGCATCGGGACTTGCTATGCGGCAGGCCTGGGACAACGACGCGAGCCAGCCTGGTCATCGGTAGAGCTCC
>NZ_JADCBG010000155.1 GCF_020253645.1 Phenylobacterium sp. | reverse complement strand
GGGCCGCCATCCTAGCCGGCTACGCCGCCGAGGGCCAGCTGGAGCATATTGGCTTCGGCACCATGAACGGGACCGACGGCAAGCCCTTCAAGACCCGCGAGGGCGGGGTGCTGAAGCTGAACGACCTGATCGAGATGACCCGCGACCGGGCGCGCGAGCGCCTGCGCGAGGCGGGCCTGGGCGCCGAGCTGGCCCCCGAGGCTTTCGAGGCGACGGCGCACCAGGTGGCCGTGGCTGCGCTGAAGTTCGCCGACCTGTCGAACTTCCGCGGCACCTCCTACGTCTTCGACCTCGACCGGTTCACCAGCTTCGAGGGCAAGACTGGCCCCTACCTCCTCTACCAGGCGGTGCGCATCAAGTCGGTCCTGCGGCGGGCGGCGGAGCAGGGGATCGGGGCGGGCGGGATCCGCATCACGGACCCCGCGGAGCGCGAACTGGCCCTCCTGCTCGACGCCTTCGACGACTCCCTTTCCGAGGCCTACGACCGCCGGGCCCCGAACCTGCTCGCCGAGCACGCCTACCGGCTGGCCCAGGCCTTCTCGCGCTTCTACGCCGCCTGCCCCATCCTGCCGGCGGAAGGGGAGGTCCGCGCCTCGCGCCTGGCCCTCGTCGAAACGATCCTGCGCCAGCTGGAGCTCTGCCTGGACCTCCTGGGACTTTCCGCGCCCGAACGGATGTAGGGCGCCCCGCAGGTCGGGACGGCGCCTGCATGCAGGGCGTCGATCCTCCCAGGCCTTGCCCGACCTGCACAGGAACGCCGCAAGTTGTGGACAATCCGGGAGGACGATGGCGACTCATTGACTCCCATGGGCCCATCGCGCAGGTTCCGCCGGACTCTCGCGGGAGAGACCGGGCCCGTCCCGGAGCCGAAGGCGCAACCGCCCCGGAAACGCTCAGGCAAAAGGACCGCGAAGGCGAAGAAACGCTGGAAAGCAGCACCGGGTCCGCCCGGCGCTCGCCGAAGGAGCAAGGCCTTCCGGACACCCTCCGGGCCGGCTGAAATCTCTCAGGCGCCAAGGACAGCGGGGGCGAGGCGCAGCGGCGGGTCCGTTGCGCGATCGTCGTGTCGTCGCCGGGAGTCCCTGATGAGCGGACCTGAACTGAAGCGCACGCCCCTGCACGCGGCCCATCTGGCTGCTGGCGCGCGCATGTCGGGCTTCGCCGGCTACGACATGCCCATCCAGTATCCCGACGGCGTCATGAAGGAGCACGCCTGGACGCGCGACTCCGCCGGCCTGTTCGACGTCTCCCACATGGGCCAGGCCTGGCTGACCGGCGAGGGCTGGGCGGGCGCCTTCGAGGCGGTCACCCCGGGCGACTTCGCGTCCCTCAGGCCCGGCCGCCAGAAGTACTCGGTCCTGCTCAACGGCTCCGGTGGGATTCTCGACGATCTCATGGCCGCGCGCCCGGACGACCGGGGCCTGTTCATTGTCGTCAATGGCGCCTGCAAGGACGACGACTTCCGCTTCCTGGAGGACCGGCTGCCCGCCGGCGTGAGGCTCGAGCGACTCGAGGATCGCGCCCTCCTGGCTCTCCAGGGCCCGCAGGCCGCGGCGGTCCTGGCGGCCCATGTTCCCGGCGCCGCCGACCTCGCCTTCATGGACAGCGCCGCCCTGACGGGCTTCAGCGGCGTGGACCTCATCGTCTCCCGCTCGGGCTATACCGGCGAGGACGGCTACGAGATCTCGCTTCCTGAGTCCGAGGCCTTCCGCGTGTGGGACCTGCTGCTGGCGGACGAGCGCGTCCGTCCGGTCGGCCTGGGCGCCCGGGACTCCCTTCGCCTGGAGGCCGGACTGCCCCTCTACGGCCATGACGTCGACGCGAGCGTGAGCCCCGTCGAGGCGGGCCTTGCCTTCGCCATCTCGCCCTCGAGGCGTCGCCGCGGTGACTTCCCGGGGGCCGCCCGGATCCTGGCTGAGCTGTCCAACGCGCCGACCCGCGCCCGTATCGCCCTGAAGGTGCTGGAGGGCGCCCCCGCCCGGGAAGGCGCCGTCATCGTCGACGGAAAGGGCGATGAGATCGGCGTCGTCACCTCCGGCGGCTTCTCGCCCACCCTCGGCCATCCCATCGCCATCGGGTTCGCCCCGCCCGCCTTCTGCGCCCCGGGCCAGAGGCTGGGCGTTGTGGTCCGCGGCCGCACCTGGCCGGTGGAGACCGTCGACCTTCCCTTTGTTCCCCATCGCTATGTCCGACGCCGCTGAAAGGACTTCCGCCATGCGCTTCACCAAAGATCATGAATGGGTCGCCCTCGATGGCGACATCGCCACCGTCGGCATCACCGCCTACGCCGCCGAGCAGCTGGGCGACGTGGTCTATGTCGAGACGCCCGAGCCGGGCCGCGCCCTGAAGGCGGGCGAGGGCATGGCGGTGGTCGAGAGCGTCAAGGCCGCCTCCGATGTCTACGCGCCTCTGTCCGGCGAGGTGATCGAGGCCAATGACGCCCTCGCCGGCGCGCCTGAGACGGTCAATGCCGAGCCCGAGGCCGGGGGCTGGTTCGCCAGGGTGCGGATCGCCGACCGGGCCGAATATGAGGCCCTGATGGATCGCGCCGCCTACGACGCCTTTCTGGAGACCCTCTGAGCCATGCGATACCTGCCGCTGGACGGGGCGGACCGCCGCCACATGCTGGGGGTGATCGGCGCCCCCGACATCGACTCCCTCTTCGCCGACGTCCCCGCGTCCGCCCGACTGGAAGGACCCGTCGACCTGCCCCGCGCCCGGGGGGAGATCGAGGTGGAGCGTGAGCTGGCGGGGTTGGCGGCCCTGAACCGGCCGGCGGGGGCCGGGCCCTTCTTCTGCGGCGCGGGAGCTTATCGCCATCACGTCCCGGCGACGGTGGACCATATCATCCAGCGGTCGGAGTTCCTGACCAGCTACACGCCCTACCAGCCCGAGATCGCCCAGGGCACCCTGCAGGTCCTGTTCGAGTTCCAGACCCAGGTCGC
>NZ_JADCBG010000154.1 GCF_020253645.1 Phenylobacterium sp. | reverse complement strand
GCTCGGCCGCCGCGCCGCGCCTGGGCGTGCGGCTGGAGCGCCTAGCCGAGATCGCCCGCACCCCGGACGAGGAGGGCCGGCGCCTGATCGATGCGCCCGGCTACGCCGCCCGCCTGGCCCAGGCCGGGATCGACATCGCCGCCCTGGAGGCCATCGAGCTCCGGGTCATGTCGCGCCTCTCCAACGGCGAGGCGCCCGGCGCCGAAAGCTCGCTGATGAAGACGGTCTCCACCGAGCTGAGCCAGCGCCTGACCGAGCTGTCCGTCGAGGCCGCCGGCGTCTACGCCGCCCCCTGGCAGCCGCACGGCGGCGCCCTCGGCGGCCCGACCCCGGGCTTCACGCCCCCCGCCGACGGCTTCCTGGCCGGCCCGCCCCACGCCTGGATCGCCGCGCCCAAGTACTTCAACGACCGGGCCGGCTCGATCTATGCCGGCACGAATGAGATCCAGCGCAACATCATGGCGAAGGCGGTGCTTGGGTTGTGAGGGGGAGCTTTTAGGGCGATCGGCGGCAAGTGTCGGATTGATCTGCTGAACGGCGCCGGTCCATTTGACCCGCCCGGGGGCTAACCGGAGCGAAATCCCGGCCCGACCTGGTCCAAGTTTGGGGGCAAGGTTAAATCAACCTAGGATTATCGTTATGGCTGGATGAGAAATGGGGTCACGTCAGTCTGCCCGAGCCAAAACGGACGGAGGTCATTCACGCCTTCTTCCGCTGCGCTCGAAGCGCGCCCCTGGCCCGATACGAGTTCCCGCACGTGCGCAGTCGCCCAGCCCTGGCGGAGACCTTCGCTTAATCTCCAGTGAGAATGTAGCGGCTACGCTTGCCGACCCAAAGGATCCGGCCTGGCGCGATCTGCACCTTGGTGTGCTCGTCCATGATTTTCTGACGATCCACGCTGACCCCACCGCCGTGGATGAGCCGACGCAGTTGCGAGCGGCTCACGCCTTCGGTCGCGAAATCGCAGAGGTCCAGCAGGCTGGGCGAGGTTGGGAAGGCGGCGTTTAGCCGGGATATCTGAAGCGCCGCATGATCCGCATCATCCGGTGCCCGATTCTGCACCGTGCGCTCAAAGTGAGCCGCGGCCGCCACGCTCGTTCCCACCGGATAGAAGCGTTCGACGACGTTGGCCGCGATCTGCTTCTTAATCGCCATTGGGTTGGCGCCCTGCGCCAAGCCCTCGAGCAGCCTTTCCTTGGCTTGATGATCATAGGTGGTGGTCAGATCGAGGTAGTGGGGAATCAAGCTGTCGGCGATCGACATCACCTTGCCATACATGTCTTCTGGCGGAGCGGTCAGCCCAATGTAGTTGTTCTTCGACTTGCTCATCTTCTCGACGCCGTCTAGGCCAACCAGCAGAGGACAAGTGATCACAACTTGGCCAGGCTTGCCGTGAGATTCCTGCAGGGCGCGGCCGACGAGATTGTTGAATAACTGGTCGGTGCCGCCGAGTTCGATGTCCGCGTCTATGATGACTGAGTCATAGCCCTGCATGATTGGATAGAGCAGCTCATGGAAGTGAATGGCGACCCCACCATCGAAGCGCTTCCGAAAATCGTCGCGCTGCATGATCTGGGCGACGGTCAGTTTCGAGACCAATTCGATGACCGCTCGGAAATCGAGGCGGCTGAGCCACTCTGAATTACGGCGAATCTCAATTCGGCTTGTATCGACGACGCGTGAGAGTTGAGCGATGTAGGTCGCGCTGTTGGCCTCGATCGCCGCTTCTGAAAGCGGCGGGCGCATCTTGTTGCGACCGGTCGGGTCGCCGATGGCGGCCGTGAAATCCCCGATGATGACAACCACCCTATGGCCCGCGTCCTGGAACTGCCGGAGCTTCTCCAGCACCACGGCGTGCCCAAGGTGTAGATCCGGGGCCGTAGGGTCGAATCCCAGCTTGACGACCAGGCGGCGCCCCTCGCGCTCAGCGAGCGCAAGCTTTTGCTGCAGCCCGTCCTTGGGCTCCACGATGGCGACGCCGTCCAGCAAGCGATCCAACATGAGGGACTTCTCTAAAGTTGTGCACCGACCAATGCGCGTAGCGCAATTTGGCCTCAGTGGTAGCCTGAAAATCGGTGCTATGGGACAGGTCTGAGGGGCGGGGCTGGTCGCACGCCGCTGCGGACTGGCCGGCTCAATTGCGGCCCTGCGCGCGAAACCAAGGTTTGTCGTCCTGTAGCATTCGGGAGATGACTTCGCCGCCGCACAGTGACGCCTCCAGGACAGCGTCTCCCACGACCTTACCGCCGATCCGAAGCAGCAGCACGCGCGCCTCCACGTCCTCGTTCTCAGCCCGCCTGAAAGTGCAGGGGACGCAGGGCTTGATGTAGAGGGAGTCTCCTGGCTCCAGCCGAGCGTCTCGCCACAAGCCTCCACTCAGCCAAGACATTACAATCGGGTCGCAGCCGATGTTATACACATACTGATGCAGCGCGACCTCGAGCACCTCAGGGCTGGCGATGTGACCGGACTTGAGGGGCCTAAGCTCCAGACTTCGGGCGTAAGGCGTGAGGGCCGAGCAGGCCAAGGGCTGGATTTCGTAGGACGGATCTTTGGCGTCAGGAAGCAGCCAGCAATCTGTCGACGTGCGCTGCGAGATCACGACGCCGTTGCAGGTGTCATCGGCGGCAGCCAGGAGTTCGCGTAGCGGAACGCGCAAGGCGTTTGCGAGTGGCCTCAAGACCTCCAAGTCGCTTTCGCCCTCAGAAAGCGCGCGCGAGATCTGCTGGACCGAGAGGCCGCTCGCCTTGGCAAGTTGATCGACAGAATGGCTGCCATTGGCCAGCAGGCTGCGGAGTCGCGCAGCCTGCAATGTCGTCTCATCAGCCGCCGGCAGCATCAGCCGGGCGGCGATCTCGAGCCCACAGCCGCCGAGCTCCTGCTGTCCATCGCCTGACAGTCGCCCCCCATAGGTGAGCGCAAGGATTAGGGCGAGCTGGCTGGGATCTCGAGATGCGAAGCTGTGCGGCGCGTAGGGCTTGCCGAACACCGAGTCGCCAGTATTCATCTGCACACAGTAACGGCGACCTCGGTCCTCATAATAGTAATTCACGGATCCGATGAAATATGTGAACTGATAGAGCAGATGTCCATCGTTCCACTGGATTTGTTTATTGTACGGATCGTTGTCATCAACGACTTGAAGCATCCTGATCCACTCGGGGCGCAACAGACACAGCCGGCTCATGGCGGTGTCGCGGTACTCGTAATAGTCGCGCCCACGTCGCTTCAGGGTCCGGCGTGTCGCGAATGATTCAGCCGCGGACATTTGTTTGATGTCGAAGGTGGTGTCGTCGTGGACTGCGTAGAAATCCCGCTCATTGACCGGCCAAATCTGGACAGCGCGCGCCACAATCTCGGCGGGAAGCGGCGCGTCACCGGCGATCGCCCGGCGCAGCGTCCCAACGTCTAGGCGCAGTTCGTCCGCTGCAGTTTGATCGTCACGTTTTAGATCGCTTAGCAGCCCACGCAATGTGAGGCCTGACGTGACCCCCGTTTCTCATCCAGCGATAACGAGTGTCCTAGGTTGATCTGAGATCTGCTCGGCGAGGGTTGCAAGAGGCCGGCGCGCGGAGAGGTCAGGTTTCGAAGCGGACTGGCCGGCGTCTATTACTCCTGGCAGCCGCACGACGGCTTCCTGGCCGGCCCGCCTCACGCCTGGACCGCCGCCCCCAAGTACTTCAACGATCGCGCCGGCTCGATCTATGCCGGCGCCAACGAGATCCAGCGGAACATCATGGCGAAGGCGGTGCTGGGGCTGTGAGGGCATCGGGCGCGGCGCGCCGTCTCCTCGGCGAGATCTAGGAGTCCTCACGCGACAGACGAAAGCACGTGGCGAAGCGTCCGCGGTCGGCGGCGTTCACGCCGGCCTGGGTGAACTGTTCCTCCCAGCCTGCGGCCACCTGCCGGCGCAAGGTCGCGATCATGGCTTCGGCCTGGTCGGGGGAGAGGTCGAACCCTGCGGCGCCCGCGAGCGCATTGGCGAGTGTGGCCGCCCTGCCTTGCGGGCCGACGCCCAGCACCAGACGCCGTTCCAGACCGACCTGCGGCTTGGGGACGACATCGTAGAGCGGCGAAAGCCGCCAGCCCCTGCCGTCGAAGAGGAAGCCGTGGTTGCGGAGGTGGTCGTCGTCATTGGTGACCAGAATGTTGAACACCATGCGCCGGAACAGTTCGTGGAGATCGCGGCGCACCTCCACGCCATGCTGCCGAAGGGCGGCGGCGAGGTCCGCATAGGTGTAACGGCTCACTTCGCTTTCGTGCGCGCCGAGCAGGGTCAGGCCGGAGGCGAAGGGCCGCCGCTGAAGCCCGCTGTCGTGTGGCGTGCGATCGAACCGTTTGATCAGGTAGATGTCGCGTCCCAGCGCCTGCCTGAAGTCCAGTGCGGGAACGTCGAGACCGCAGGTCGCAGCCAGGCGCATTGTGGCGAGCTCGACCCGGCATTCGGGGAAGCTGTCATTGCGCGCCTGGAACTTGGCGATCCAGGGCTGGCCGTCGAGTTCCGTCGCCGCCTTGGGGCGCGCGCCGCCGAGGGACGAACCGGCGGTCAGCAGCCGTCGCAGGTTTTCGTCGAGCTGGTCGACGTGCTGAGCGCGCTCGACAGCCTCGGCCAACTCTTCGAGAGAGAAATGCTCACCTGGCGCATCGCCATCACCCCAGGGCGTCAGGCGCTCCGGACGTTCCGGAGTCGGTCCGAAGGCCAGCGCGCCGACCCGGTGGTCGCCCGAGGCGAGGATCAGATCCATGTCGCTCGGCAGGCGATCCCCCATCGCCTTGTACATGAGGTACTGGCCCCAGCCATCGGGAGCCGCATCGCGGACTCCGCCAAAGACGGCGAAGCCTTCCTCGGTCCGGAATGTGCGGTCGGTTGCCGGATCGTGGAGGGGCAGGGCCACCGGATCGACAGGGACGCGGTCCGGGCGGGCGAGATAGCGGCGGCCATAGGCAAAGGTCGCGGACGGGTTCCGCGGCTCATCGGTCATCGTCAGCAGCCCCGCCGGAACAGGACCACCCGCGAGATGGACAAAGACGTAGGTGCGGACCGTCGCCATGCCCGTCAGAAATCCAGGTCGTCGCGGCTGACGGCGTGCGTCGTCCGGGGCAGCCGGGCGAGGTCTTCGCCGATGCCCACGCGATCGGTATCCGGGGCGATGAGTTCCGCGAGGCGCTGGGTCATGCCGAACACATGGAGGGCGCTGGCCAGCACGGCCAGGCCCACGGTCGCATCGCCCGCCTCAAGACGCTGGAGCGTCTGCACCGAGACCAGCATGCGTTCGGCCATCAGCCGTTGCGGCAGCTTTCGCCGGCGGCGGGCGATTGAGATGTCCTTGCCCAGCTGCGCCATCGCGCGCTGGCTCTGAGGCGGCAGTCCTGTGGCGGCTCTTGATGCGCGTGACATAGAAAATGCATGACATATCAATCGAAAAATCTCAATTAGGGATGATATATCATATGATCGCGCTGCACATCTTTGTGCGCCAGGGCGGGCGGGGCGCCGTCACGGGGCAATGGGTATGGAGCCAGAGCGCCTGTCTCCGGCAAGTGAGACGCCCAGCCCCAGCGCGCGCCCGCCGACGGCTTCCTCGCGGCCCGCCGCACGCCTGGACCGCTGCGCCCAAGGACTTCAGCGACTTCGCCGGCTCGATCACTGCGGGCGCCAACGAGATCCAGCGGAATATCATGGCGAAGGCGGTGTTGGGGTTGTGAGATCAGGCGTCCGCACGGTCTGCGGTCATGTCGCCGAGTCGTTCGATCCTGACCGTTTCCCGGGACGGCAACCGCACGACGATCTCGAGTTCACCGCCCATGGCTTCCACGTATTTCCGGAGGGTTGAGAGGTACATGTCCGCCTGTCGCTCCATCCGGGAGACTGTCGGCTGGCGGACGCCCAGCGCCCGGGCGATCTCGACCTGAGCCTTGCCGGCGGCGCGCCGCAGTTCGCCCAGGCCCTCGACCTGGCTCATCAGGGCCTGCGCCCGCGCCTCGACGCGGCTGCGCCGGGCTTCCGGCAGGGCCGCGATCACTTCATTGAGCCTTCGTTGCATCACGACCTCCTCGCCCTGTCCCGCCCAAGCCCTTCCAGATGCTGGCGATACCGCGCATCCGCCCGGGCGATCAGGCCCCGGTAGAACCGTTTTTCCCCGCCGCCCGACTTGTCGCCGGCGACGAGCAGGATGGCTTGTCGATCCGGATCAAAGGCGAAGGCCACCCGCCAGACACCCTGATCTGCTGCGAACCTGAGTTCCTTCATGTTCGCGAAGTCCGAGCCTTTCAGGGTATCCACGTGGGGCCGTCCCAACTGGGGCCCGAGGGCCTGAAGCAGCTGGGCCTTCGCAAGAAGCTCATCCTGGACGGGTTCCGAAAGGCGCTCAAACTCCGGATCAAACGCTTCATGGAAGAGAACGACCCAATCCAAATATAGCTCCTGAGCTATTATTTTCTCAAGTGTCAAAGCCCCGCTGTGGCGTTGAGCCCCGGGAATCTCTTCACTGGACGGCATCGGATGGGCCATTTTCCGGCAGGTGTGGGGCGACTTCGTGTCGGATCGCCCGCCTTGCCCTCCGCCCGGACTTGACCTCATAGTCAGCGCCTAAAGAACGCCACCCAGGAGGAGACGACCATGGCCTACGCGCCGGCGGACCGCGACATCTATGACGCCGACAGCCACATCATGGAGCTGCCGGACTTCCTGAAGCGATACGCCGACCCGGGCCTGAGGGACGAGATCCCCGAGGTGTCCTATTCGGCCTCCATCGTCACCGACGAGGAGGTGGCGGTGATCATGGACCAGGGCGGCCGGCACAGCGATGAGCACGTGGCGGCGCAGGTGGCCCTGGGTGACGCCCTGATCGAGAAGTCCAAGGAGATCCAGGCCCTGGGGGCCTTCAATCCCGGCGACCGGCGCACCGCCATGGACCTGCTCGGCTTCCGCAAGCAGCTGGTGTTCGCGACCCACAGCCTGCGCATGCCCTTCTCGCCGTCGACCAAGCTGGAGAGCCGGCTGCGCTATGGCGCGACCCGGGCGCACAACCGGCACATGATCGACTTCTGCGCCGCCGACGACCGGCTGATGGGCGTGGCGGCCATTCCGCTTGACGACCCGGAGCTGGCCCTGAAGGAGCTGGACTTCGTGCTGGCCAGCAACCTCAAGGCCGTGTGGGTGCCGCACCGGGCGCCGCTGGACCGCTCGCCGGGCCACATCGACTTCGATCCCTTCTGGGCGAAGCTGGCCGAGGCGGGCGTCCCCTTCGTCCTGCACGTGGGCGGCGCGCCCCTGCAGCTGGCCAAGGCGTGGATGAACAATGGCCGGCCGCCGACCAAGGACTGGCTGGGCGGCGGGGAGAACCTGCGCACCAAGGACGTAGCCGTCCTGCACGAGGGGCCCGAGCAGTTCCTGACCATGATGATCCTGGACGGGGTCCTGCACCGCAATCCGGGCCTGAAGGGCGCGGCGGTGGAGCTGGGCGCGGGCTGGGTGCCGGAGCTGCTGCGCCGCCTGGACTGGGTGGTGAAGCACTGGAGCCGCAACGACGCCAACCTGCAGGGCCTGCACCGGACGCCCTCCGAGCAGATCACCCAGCAGCTGGCCTTCACCCCCTTCGTCTTCGAGGAGGTGGGTAACTTCATCGACCAGTCGAACGAGGACCTCTACCTCTTCTCGAGCGACTATCCGCACATCGAGGGCGGCCGGAACCCGATCGGCCGCTTCGAGGCCTCGCTCGGCGAGCGCCCGGCCAGCGTGCGGGACAAGTTCTATGCGGAGAACTTCCTGCGCATCTTCCCGAACGCCCGGGTGGACCGGAAGGCGACCGTCGCGGCGTGAGGCTGTCAGATGGCTGTGGTCCCCGGTTCTGACACGATGAGGAGAACCGGGGCCTGCCTCTGTGGAGCGGTGACCTTTTCCCTGAGCGGGCCTCTGGGCGGAACGATTGCCTGCCATTGCACCCAGTGCCGCAGGCAGTCCGGGCACTACTTCGCCGCCGTGGGCGCGCCGCGGTCGGCGGTGGCCATTCCGGAGACCGAAGACCTGGTCTGGTACCGGTCGTCTGATATCGCCCGCCGTGGCTTCTGCCGCCGCTGCGGATCGACCCTGTTCTGGGATCCCTTCGAAGGCGAGGTGACAGAGGTTGCCCTGGGCGCCCTCGACGCTCCGACAGGCCTGACGCTTGAGCGGCACGTCCATGTCGCCTCCAAGGGCGACTATTACCAGATCACCGATAGCCTTCCCCAGGACGAGACCTGACGTCGGGGGTCAGGCGTTGCGGGCCATCAGGCCGCCGTCCACGGGGATGGTGACGCCGGTGATGTAGCTGGCGGCGGGCAGGCAGAGGCTGACGGTCATGTGACCGACCTCGGCGGGATCGCCATAGCGGCCCAGGGCCGTGCGCCGCTTGGCGTAGGTGGCCTTGTCGGCCTCGGGGATGCCCGCCGTCATGCCGGTCAGGATGGGCCCGGGGCAGATGCAGTTGACGGTGATCCCCTCGCGGCCCAGCTCGACCGCCAGGGCGCGGGTCAGGCCGGTGACGCCGGCCTTGGCGGCGGCGTAGGGGCTGTCGCGGCTGGTGGCGCCGAGGGCCTC
>NZ_JADCBG010000153.1 GCF_020253645.1 Phenylobacterium sp. | reverse complement strand
CGAGGATCCGATGGTCTGGCGAAAGGACCTTGACCCGGCCCTGAAGTCGAAGATCCGCGATTTCATCCTCGGTTACGGGGTCGGCGACAGCGACGAGGCCAGGCGGCAGAGGGAGATATTGCGCGCCATCCAGACCGGCCCCTTCAAGCCCGCCGACGACAGCCACCTGTTGCCCGTGCGCGAGATGGAGGCCACCGGCGCCCTTATCGAGGCCCGCAACCGCAAGGACCCAGAGGCCGAGGCGAAGGCCCAGGCCCTACTCGACCAGGTCCGGACCGAGCAGAAGGCCCTGGCCGCGCGGCAGGACGGCTGACCCCTCCGGACCGCTTCGCACTTTGGGGGAGGAATCAGAGCGCCAATTGCTCCCCCCGGTGAGGAGGCCAACGGCCCCGGCCTAGTCCTCGGCCAGCATGAAGTGGCCCCGGAGGGCGGCGATGGGCTGGCTGCGGGCTTCCTGCCAGGCCTCGACGTGGACATTGGCGATGCGGCGGCCGACCTTGCGAAGGTCCGCCCGGGCGTAGGTGGTCATGGCCCGGCCCGGTCGCAGGTACTCGATGGTCACGTCGATGGTCTTGTGCACCCGGGGGGTGGACTGGGTCACCGCCAGCGGGGCCAGGGCGGTCATCTCCAGGAAGCCGCCGATCACCCCGCCGTGCAGGGCCGGCAGCATGGTATTGCCGATCAGGTGAGGCGAGAAGGGCAGGATGCCGGTCAGCTCGTCGCCGGCCAGCTCGGCCGTCATGCCCAGGAACCGGATGTAGGGCGCCCGCGCCAGGAAGGCCCTGAGGTGATCTTCCGGGGTCACGCCGCGCCTCCCGTGCCGGGGCCGACGGGTCCGGCCAGCATGAAGGCGGCCTGGGCGGTGGCGATGGGATCGGCCGGGTCGGCGTCCCAGGCGTGGGCGCGGACGAAGGCGATGGACCGGGTCATGTGGTAACAGTGGGCCTCCACCGTGACGCCGGCCCGCGGGGCGGCGGGTCGCATGTAGTCGATGCGCAGGTCGAGGGTGGCTGTGGGCCGCCGCTCGCCCGTGGCGGCGGTGATGGCCATGCCGCAGCAGTGGTCGAGCAGGGAGGTGACGACGCCCGACGCGATGACGCCGGTCTCCGGGTCGCCGACCAGGTCCTCGCGCCAGGGCGCGTGCATGACGCCGCGGGCGTTCGCCGCGGAGACCATCTGGAAGCCGAGGGCGGCGGCCTGGGGGACCTCGGTCGCCATGGCGGCGGCGGCGGCCAGGTTGGGGTTGGGATCGCTCATGCCTTCCGTTTGCAGCGCCGGGCGAAACGGGTCAATGCGCCCTGTCAGTCCTCGCTGATCGCGGCGGCGAGGAAGGCGGCCAGGTCGCCGCCGGGAAAGAGAAGGGCGCGCACCCCGGCCCGCCTCCCGGCCTCCACATCAATGGCCTTGTCGCCGACCATGACCGAGCGCGCGGTGTCGACCGGCCATTCGGCCATCGCCCGGAGCAGCATGCCCGGGTTGGGCTTGCGATCCGGCGGGTCGGGGTGGCGATAGCGGTCCTCGAGGGCCTCGGGGTGGAAGGGGCAATGGTAGAAGGCGTCGATCCGTGCGCCCGCCGCCGCAAGCTCCTCCAGCATCCGGGCGTGCAGGGCGTGGACGTCGTCCTCGGGATAATAGCCCCGTCCGACCCCGGACTGGTTGGTGACCACAAAGACCCACCAGTCGCGGGCGTTGAAGGCGGCCACAGCCTCCCGGGCGCCGGGGATCCAGCGGAAGTCCTCCCAGCGGTGGACATAGCCGCGATCCTCATTGAGGACGCCGTCGCGGTCCAGAAACAGGGCGGGGCGAAAAAATCCGGTCACGGCGACAGTCTAGCGGCCTTCGCGGCGCCTGGCGATTTCCCTTCGCCGCGGCTCGCCTTATGCTCTGTCGAAGCCCATCGGAGCCGACAGTGACGCCGACACCCACGAGCCCCATCCTGACCCTCGAGGACCTGCGAATCGAATTCGAGACCCGCGACGGCGTGGCGCCCGCAGTCCGCGGGGTCTCTCTTGAGGTCCGCCCCGGAGAGACCCTGGGCGTTGTCGGGGAAAGCGGGTCCGGCAAGAGCCAGACCTTCATGGCCGTCATGGGCCTCCTGGCGCCCAATGGCCGAGCGACCGGATCGGTCCGTTTCGAGGGACAGGAGTTGCTGGGCGCTCCCAGACGGGTCCTGAATTCGGTCCGAGGGGCGGGAATGGGCATGATCTTCCAGGATCCCCTGACGGCCCTTACGCCTCACCTGAGGGTTGGCGACCAGCTTGGCGAGCCCCTGCGCCGCGCCCGCGGCCTCTCTGCCCGCGACGCCCGGGCAGAGGCCCTGCGCTGGCTGGACCGGGTGCGCATCCCCGACGCCGCCCGGCGCCTGGACCAGTATCCCCACGAGCTCTCGGGCGGCATGCGCCAGAGGGTGATGATCGCCGGCGCCATGGCCTGCTCCCCCCGCCTGCTGATCGCCGACGAACCGACCACGGCCCTCGATGTCACCGTCCAGGCCGAAATCCTCGACCTCATGGAGGACCTGATCCGCGAAAGCGGTACAGGCCTCATTCTCATCACCCACGACATGGGCGTGGTGGCCCGGCTGGCGGACCGGGTCTGCGTGATGAAGGACGGCGCCTATGTCGAGGCCGGCCGAGCGTCGGAGATCTTCGCCCGACCTCAGACAGAGTATACGCGAAGCCTTCTGAGCGCGGCGCCGCGCCTCGACCGGACGGATCGCGGCGGACGACCTTCGCCCGCACCGGTGCCTGAAGGCGCTCCCCTGGCGGTGCAGGCTTCCGATGTCCGGGTCTGGTTCCCGGTCCGAAGGGGCGTTCTTGGTCGGAAGGCCGAGCTTCGCGCGGTCGATGGAGTCACCCTGGAGATCCGGCAGGGCGAGACCCTGGGCGTCGTGGGCGAGAGCGGATGCGGGAAGTCCACCCTTTCGCGGGCCATTCTCCGGCTTGTTCCGCGGACCAGCGGTACGGTCACACTGCTGGGCCGGGACATCCCGGAGACCGACCGGGAGGCCCTCAGAGCCGCCCGCCGTGACCTGCAGATTGTCTTTCAGGACCCTCTGGCCAGCCTGGACCCGCGGATGCCGGTCGGGGATTCCATCGCCGAGCCCCTTGGAGTCTTCCGACCGGAGATCGACCGGAGAGCCCGGGAGGCTGAAGTGCGTTCCATGATGGAGCGGGTCGGTCTTTCCGGGGACCTGATCAACCGATACCCGCACGAGCTGTCCGGCGGACAGAACCAGCGGGTGGGCATCGCCCGGGCCATGATCCTGAAGCCGCGGCTTGTGGTCTGCGACGAGGCGGTCTCGGCCCTGGACGTCTCGATCCGGGCCCAGATCATCGATCTCCTGATCGATCTGCAGCGGGAGTTCGGCATGGCCATGATGTTCATCAGCCACGACCTCGCCGTGGTGAGGGAGATCAGCCATCGGGTCATGGTGCTCTACATGGGGCGGGTGATGGAGGAGGCGCCCGCCAGCCGCATCTTCGAGGATGCGCGTCATCCCTATACCCGGGCCCTCCTTGCGGCGGCTCTGATTCCAGACCCGGCGGTGGAGCGGGAACGGCCCCGGCTGCGGCTCGCGGGCGACCTGCCGAGTCCTCTGGATCCGGAGGCGGCGCTCCACTTCCTGGCCTCCCGAAAAGGCGAGACGCCTCCCTATCGGCCCATCCTGACGGAGGTTTCCCCCGGCCACCGGGTGAGCGAGTTCGATCCGGTCGCCTGACGCCGCAAGCCTTCCCCTTTTTCGGCGGAGGGACTAGGGAGGGCCCCTGAAAGCCACGGGTCCGTCATGAGTCTCACCCTCGCCGATGTCCGCGCCGCCGCCGACCGCATCGCCGGACGGGTCGAGCGCACGCCCTTCCGCAAGTCGCAGACCCTGTCGGAGATCACGGGCGCCGAGGTGTGGGTGAAGTTCGAGAACCTGCAGTTCACCGCGGCCTACAAGGAGCGCGGGGCGCTCAACACCCTGCTGCAGCTGTCGGACAACGAGTCCCGTCGAGGGGTGATCGCCGCCTCGGCCGGCAACCACAGCCAGGGCCTGGCCTACCACGCCGCCCGGCTGGGCATTCCCGTGACCATCGTCATGCCGCGCTCGACCCCCTTCGTGAAGGTCCAGCAGACCCGGGCCTTCGGCGCCGAGGTGGTCCAGGATGGCGACACCTACGACGAGTCCGCCGCCATTGCTCGGAAGCTCTGTGATGAGCGCGAGCTGACCTTCGTCCACCCGTTCGATGACCTGAAGGTCATGGCCGGCCAGGGCACGGTGGCCCTGGAGATGTTCGAGGAGCAGCCGGACATCGAGGTCCTGCCCGTGCCCATCGGCGGCGGCGGCCTGATCGCCGGCTGCGCAACCGTGGCCAAGTCCATCAACCCGAACTGCCGGGTGATCGGCGTCGAGCCGGCCATGTATCCGTCCTTCACGGCGCGCATGCAGGGCATCGAGGCCGTCACCGGCGGGGCGACCATCGCCGAGGGCATAGCTGTCAAGCGGGTCGGCGACCTGACCTACGGGGTCGCCCGCCCTCTGATCGACGAGGTCCTGCTGCTCGAGGAGCCCTTTCTCGAGCAAGCCGTGGCCCTGTTCTGCAACGTGGAGAAGACGGTCGCCGAGGGCGCCGGTGCGGCGGCTCTCGCCGCTCTCCTGGCCTATCCCGACCGGTTCCGGGGCAAGAAGGTCGGGGTGATCCTCTGCGGCGGCAACATCGACACCCGCCTTCTCGCCTCGGTCCTCACCCGCCAGCTGGTCCGGGACCAGCGCCTCGTTTCCCTTCGGATCATCGGAGACGACCGCCCGGGCCTGCTGGCCAATGTCTCGGCCCTGATCGGCCAGATGGGCGCCAATATCGTCGAGGTGGCGCACAACCGCCTGGCCCTGGACGTGCCGGCCAAGGGTGCGGAGTTCGACATCATGATCGAGACCCGCGACGCCCGGCACACCGAAGAAATCATGGAGGCCCTCAGGGCCCGGGGCTATCCGCCCCGCGCGGTCTGAAGGAGACCCCAATGCGCCTCGTCCTCATCGCCCTGGCCGCCGGCCTTTCCCTGCTCGCCGCCTGCCAGAGGGGCCCCGACCCCAAGGTGCTGGCCGCCAACGCCGAGGCGGGCAAGGCCTTCCTGGCGAAGAACGCCGCCGAGCCGGGCGTGAAGGCCCTGCCGTCTGGACTGCAGTACCAGGTGGTGAAGTCGGGTCCCGCCGACGGGGTGCGGCCCCTGCCCGGCGACCAGATCCGGGTCCACTACGAGGGCAAGCTCCTCACCGGCGAAGTCTTCGACAGCTCCTACGACAGGGGCGTGCCCGCCATCATGCCCCTGGACCGCCTGATCCCCGGATGGGTCGAGGCTCTGCAGCTCATGAGGCCCGGCGACGAGTGGCGCATCTTTGTCCCGGCGGACCTGGGCTATGGCGACGAGGGCGGCGGGCCGATCCCGCCGGGCGCCACCCTGATCTTCCGGATCGAGCTGCTCGACGTCCTGCCCGGCCCGCGCCACACGTCAGGCGGCTGACCCGGCCCCGCTGCGCCGCCGCGGGCGGCGGATGACCACCCGGCGGCCGAGGAGGTCCAGGGGATTGCAGGTCATGGCCCGTGCGATCTCCCAGGAAGTCGCCGTCCGCGTCGCCTGCGTCCGCCGGCGGGCCGCCAGGGCGGCCGGCAGACCAGACAGAGCCGCCCGCGCGCCCCTCAGGTTCGGGGCCAGCCTGCCCTGTCCGGCGAGCCGGAGGAACAGGACGGCGGTGGCCAGGACGTGCAGGGGAAGGGTCAGCCAGAACAGCACGGGCGGGGTGTCCTTGATGAACACCCGGATCCGGTTCCGCGCCCCGTGGAAGCTGGCGAAGTCCGATCCGGCGCCCCCCGTCGACGCCGAGCCTCTGTGCTCGACCACCGCGTCGGGGATCACCCGGCAGGCGCCGCCGGCCAGGCGGATGCGATAACCCAGGTCGACGTCCTCGCAGTACATGAAGAGCTCTTCGTCAAAGCCGCCCAGGGCCTCGAACAGCGACCGGCGGACGAGCATGGCGCCGCCGCAGGCCGAGAAGCATTCGCCCTCCTCCACGGGGCCAGGATCGGCCAGGCCGTAGCCGCCGCGGTAGGGAATGCCCGGCAGGCTCATGACGTCCCCCAGGCCGTCCAGCCGCCCGGCCTCGCCGGCCATGGCCTGCCGGCAACCGAAGCATCCGACCTGCGGGGACCGAGCCGCCCCGGCGAGCAGGCGCTCGAGCCAGTCCGGCGCGGCGAAGGCGTCGGGGTTGACGAGGGCCAGCCACTCCCCCCGGGCCTGGCGGGCGCCGAGGTTCACGCCGGCGGCGAAGCCGAGGTTGGCGCCCGCCGCAATGAGGGTGACGCCCGGGACGGCCTGCAGGGCGGCCTCCGGCGCGCCGTCGGTGGAGGCGTTGTCGACCAGCAGGATCTCGAGGGGCCGCACGGTCTGGGCGGCGAGGGCGGCCAGGCACCGGGTCAGGTCCCCGCCCGACTGCCAGGCGACGACAATCACGCTGACCGGAGCCGCTCCCGGCGCGTCAGGGTTGTCTTTCGCCGCGTCCCGCGCCATGCCTCGCACCCTTCGCGGCCTTGCCGCCCGTATCCGGGAACCCGATGACGACCGTAACGCCCCTGGCCCTTCCGGAGGTCCTTCTTATCACGCCGCGCCGGCATGGCGATGCACGCGGGTGGTTCTCCGAGACCTGGAGCCGCCGCACCCTGGCCGCGGCCGGCGTCGATGCCGACTTCGTCCAGGACAACCAGGCCTTCAGTGCCCGCGCCGGGACCGTCCGGGGCCTGCATTTCCAGGCCGCGCCGCATCCCCAGGCCAAGCTGGTGCGGGTGCTGGCCGGGGCCATCCTCGACGTGGCGGTGGACGTCCGCCCCGGATCATCCACCCGGGGCCGCTGGGTCTCGGCGACCCTGACCGCCGAGGGCGGCGAGCAACTGTTCGTGCCGCGGGGCTTCGCCCACGGCTACTGCACCCTCTGCGATGACGTCATGCTGGCCTACAAGGTCGATGGCGACTACGCCCCCCAGACCGAAGGCGGAGTGATCTGGAACGACCCGGACCTTGCCATCGACTGGCCCGTCAGCGCCGACGTCGCCGTCCTGTCCGACAAGGACCGGCTCCTGCCCCGGCTCTCCGATCTCCTCGACCTCGCATTCTGAGTTCCTGATCCCGGCCATGACCCAGCCCGACCTGAAAACCGCGTTCGAGTCCCACGAGCTCCTGGCGCTTCTCGACCTCGAGATTCTGGACACCGACCTGTTCCGGGGCTTCAACCCGCCCCACGAGACCCGCCGGATCTATGGCGGCCAGGTGGTGGCCCAGGCCCTGGCGGCCGCCTACCGGACCATCGAGGACCGCACCTGCCATTCCCTGCACTGCTACTTCATCCGGCCGGGAAACCCGAAGCTGCCCATCCTCTTCCAGGTCGACAGGGCCCGGGATGGCGGATCCTTCAGCGTCCGCCGGGTGGTGGCCATCCAGAACGGCAAGCAGATCTTCAACCTCGCCGCCTCGTTCCAGGTCCCCGAGACCGGCCTCGAGCACCAGTTGCCCATGCCAGAGGCCCCGCCGCCCGAGGCGTTGAAGAACGAGGAGGAGCTCCGCGCCGAGGCCGGCCTCGACCCGGCCTCCCGGCGAATCTGGCCGGTGGAGCTCAAGCCCTGCGAGCCGGTTCCCCATGGCTTCGTCGGGGTCCGCGAACCCACGGACATGTGCTGGTTCCGCGCCCGCCTGCCCCTCGGGGACTCGGTGGCCGTGAACCAGTGCGCCCTGGCCTATGGCTCGGACATGACCCTGATGGACGCCTCCCTGCGGCCGCACGGAGTCGACTGGGACAGCGGCCGGCTGCAGGCCGCCAGCCTTGATCACGCCATGTGGTTCCACCAGCCCTCGGACTTCCATGACTGGCACCTGTTCGTGCAGGACAGCCCCTCGGCCTCGGGTGGGCGGGGCTTCAACCGGGGCCAGATCTATGACCGCACGGGCCGGCTGGTGGCCGAGGCCGCCCAGGAGGCCCTGATCCGCTGGCGCTGACGCGGCGTCACGGTGGCCCGGCGGCGAAATCCGTGACAGCCTTCCGGGGCGCACGGCGGGAGAGCCCATGGACCTGATCCTTCACCACTACGATCCCTCGCCTTTCTCGGAGAAGGTGCGGAAGGTCTTCGGCATGACCGGCCAGGCCTGGTCGTCGGTGCTCACGCCGAACATGATGCCCAAGCCTGACCTGACTCCCCTGACGGGCGGCTACCGGCGCGCGCCGGTCCTGCAGATCGGCGCCGACGTCTACTGCGACTCCATGGTCATCCTCGACGAGCTGCAGAGGCGCACGCCCCTGCCGGGCGACCGGGGCCTGCCGGGCCTGAGGGGGATTGGCCTCTGGGCGGACCGCCTGTTCTTCCAGGCCACCGTGCCGGTGATCTTCGGCGAGATGGGCCACCTGACGCCCAAGGCCTTCATTGCAGACCGCGAGAAGCTGTCCGGCCGGCCCTTCGACGTGGAGGCCATGGCCCAGGCTGCGGGTCCCATGCGGGTCCAGTGGCGGGGGCACGCCTCCTGGATCGACCACGCCCTGGGGGATGCGCCCTTCCTGGCCGGCGAGGCGCCCGGCCTTGCCGACGCCTCGGCCTGGATGAACATCTGGTGGCTGAAGGGCGCCCTGCCCGACACCTACGCCCGGCTGACAGCCGGCCTGGAGCGGCTCGAGGCCTGGCGGGGCCGGATGGCCGCGATCGGCCAGGGGACCCGGACCGAGATCACCGGCGCGGCCGCCCTGGACATCGCCCGGGCGGCCGAGCCCGCTCCCGCGCCGGACCATGATCCCGACGACGCCCTGGGCCTGTCCCCGGGTGATCCGGTGGTGGTGATGGCCGATGACTATGGCCGGGATCCCATCGCCGGGACCCTGGTGGCCGCAGGCCCCTCCCGCCTCATCCTGGCCCGGGAAACCCCGGACCTTGGCCGCCTGCACCTGCATTTTCCCCGGGTGGGCTACGTCGCCCTGCCCGGCAAGAGCTGAAGGAGACACCCATGGAAGACCGCATCCAGGTCACTATCGAGAACGGCGTCGCCGACGTCCGGCTCGTCCGCACCGACAAGATGAACGCCCTCGACGACCGCATGTTCCAGGCCCTGGTGGACACCGGCGAGCGCCTCAAGACCGAGAAGGGCGTGCGGGCCATCGTCCTGTCCGGGGATGGCCGCGCCTTCTGCGCCGGCCTCGACATGGGCAACTTCGCCAAGATGGCCTCGGGCGAGCGCCGCGGCGGGGCGGGCCTTCTCACGCCGGAGCGCACCGCGGGCGGGTCGAACCATGCCCAGCACGCGGTCATGGTCTGGCGCGAGCAGACGGTCCCCGTGATCGCCGCCATCCACGGCGTCGCCTTCGGGGGCGGCTTCCAGCTGGCCCTGGGCGCCGACATCCGCTTTGTGACGCCGGATGTCCGCATGGCGGTGCTGGAGATCAAGTGGGGCCTGGTGCCCGACATGGCGGGCCTGGTCCTCATGAAGCGCCTGGTGCGCGACGACGTGGCCCGCGAGCTGACCTTCACCGGCCGGATCTTCAACGGAGAGGAGGCCCATCGGCTGGGCTTCGCGACCCGCGTCTGCGCCGATCCCCGGGCCGAGGCCCTGGCCCTCGCGGCGGACATCGCCTCCAAGAACCCCGAGGCCATCCGCGCCGGCAAGCGCCTCCTGGACATGGCGGCCGACGCCGACCAGCACGCCATCCTGCTGGCCGAGAGCCGCGAGCAGGGCGCCCTGATCGGCTCGCCCAACCAGGTCGAGGCGGTGAAGGCGGCGATGGAGAACCGCCCGGGCGTCTACGCCGACTGAGCCGCCGCCCATTCCGCGCGTACGCCGGCGTCTGTCTCGGCCCCGGCGCGCGCGCGGGCCAGGGTTTCGAACCCGGCCTCGTCCAAGAGGCGCGAGAGCGCCCAGACCGCCGCCCCCCGGACCAGGGGCGAGGCGTCATCCAGCCTCGCCTCCGCCGACGGGGCCAGGGTCGGGTCGCCGGAATTGCCAATGGCGTACAGGACGTTCCGCAGGAACCGGTCCCGGCCCGTGCGCTTGACCGGCGAGCGGGAGAAGCGCGCCCGGAACGCCGCCTCGTCCAGGGCCGCCAGCTCGGCCAGGGGCGGCTCGACCCGGTCGGTCCGGGCGGCCAGCCTCTGCTCCCGCCCGGCCTGGGCGAACTTGTTCCAGGGGCAGACCGCCAGGCAGTCGTCGCAGCCGTAGATCCGGTTGCCAAGCCCGGGGCGCAGGGCGTGATCCACCGGCCCCCGGTGCTCGATGGTCAGGTAGGAGACGCAGCGGCGGGCGTCGAGCTGGTAGGGGGCCGGGAAGGCTGCCGTGGGGCAGATGTCGAGGCATGCATGGCAGGCGCCGCAATGGTCGCTGTCCGCCGCATCGGGGGCAAGCTCGAGCGTGGTGAACACAGCCCCCAAAAACAGCCACGAGCCGAAATCGCGCGACACGAGATTGGTGTGTTTGCCCTGCCAGCCGAGGCCGGCGGCCTGTGCCAGCGGCTTTTCCATGACGGGGGCCGTATCGACGAACACTTTGCAGTCGCCGCCTTGCGTGGCGCACAGCCACCGCCCCAGCGCCTTCAGCCGTTTCTTCAGCGCATCGTGATAGTCGCGGTGGCGCGCATAGACCGAAATTGCCGCGCGGT
>NZ_JADCBG010000152.1 GCF_020253645.1 Phenylobacterium sp. | reverse complement strand
GAACCACCGCCCGTGATCAGGATGGAGGACCCGGCGCGCGCCGCGAGGCTGTTCATCACCCCGCCGGCGCCGGTCTGGATGCCGCAGCCCAGGGGGCCCATGAGTTCCAGCGGCACGTCGTCCGGCAGCTTCACCAGATTGCGTTCGTAGGTCAGGGCGTGGCTGGCGAAGGAGGACTGGCCGAAGAAGTTGGAGGCGATGTCGCCGGCGTCGTCATGCAGGGCCCGCGTACCGTCTGTGCGGGCCCCGGTGTAGTTCAGCAGGGGCATGGTGCGGCAGTAGGGGGCGTCGCCGTCATGGCATCGGTCGCAGGCGCCGCAGGAGCGATAGCTGATCGCCACCCGGTCCCCGGGACGGAACCGTGTGACGGCGGAGCCCACCGCCTCGACCACCCCGGAGCCCTCGTGCCCGAACACCGCCGGCAGGGGGTAGACCGCCTCTCCGGCATGCCGGAAGACGAGGTCGGTGTGGCAAAGGCCGACACCGGCGATCCGCACCCGGACCTCGTCCTCCCGGGGATCATCCAGCGACAGGGGCGCGATGTCGAAACCGGTCCTGCCGGGACGGGCGACGGCGGCGGTGATCTTCATAGCGGCTCTCCTCGCCCTTGGTGGACCAGATCGGCGGCGGCGGCGCAACTGCGTCCGGTTCTCCGTGCCGTCGCCGGAAACGAAAAAGGCCGCCCTGGAGGGCGGCCTTTTCATCTTCCGGGGAAGGAGTTCAGGTTCAGGCGGCCTTGTCGGCGAGCTTGGCCTTCACTTGGCGCTTGATCTTCAGGGCGCGGGGCGAGAGGTCCTCGTCGCGGGCCTTCACCAGGTAGGCGTCCAGGCCGCCCTTGAAGTCGAGGGTGCGCAGGACGGCGTTGGTGATGCGCAGCTTGAAGGTCTGGCCAAGGGCGTCAGACTGCAGGGACACGGGCGCCAGGGCCGGAAGGAAGCGGCGCTTGGTCTTGACGTTCGAGTGGCTCACATTGTGGCCGACCATCGGTCCGACACCAGAGAGTTCACAGCGGCGCGACATGGGTTTCTCATCCCGACAGAAAGAGGCCCGGAGACCGCGCGGCCACCGGGGGAGCGGCGATATAGGCGAAGCGGGCCGTGGAGGTCAAGGCTGAGTCCGGGAGGCGCGAATTGCTGATAGTTGTCGAGATGCGCTCGGTCGTCGAATTCGCCGAACGTCCGTAGACGGTAGCGCGCGCCCGATCTGACCCGGGGCGCGTGGCGGGGTCGATTTGAAGCCGTCGTAGATTCAAATGCCGTTGGCGGGCGCGAGGTAGCCCCTCTCAGAGTTCGCTCGATAGCGGTCCACGTGATAAAACACGCGGCGGCGAGGGAACGGTGGCTGATTTTCTTGATCGTGACGCAACGGATCAACTCGCGGCTCTCGAGATTGGCGCTGACATTGCAGGTTCCCTCCGCATTCCCGCCAGCTATTGCGGCGTCTTCGCGCACAAGCCGACCTTCGGCGTCATCTCCCAGCGTGGCCTCGTTCCTCCCGCCGTAAGGGCCGCCGATATCGATCTTGCCGTGGTCGGCCCGATGGCCAGATCGGCCCGGGACCTCCAACTGCTCTACAACACGATCGCAGATCATCCGGACGCGACGCGAAAGCGGGCGACACTCCGGACACTGCGTGTTGGGCTGTGGATCGATGAACCCGCCTTCGTGCTGGATCATCCGGTGCACGATACGATTAGGGCCTTCGCGGAAAGATTGAGCGCAGCTGGCTCTGTCGTCTCGCCCATAAGTGCACCCGTACCGCCGGGTGTGCTGCTCAGCACCTACACGATGCTCCTCTTTGCAATCATGGGCGCGTCCTTACCGCCATTGGCGGGCGTACTCTTCGAAGCTCTGCGCGGCCCTGCACGGGTCGCAACAGCAATGGGAGCGAGCCCTATGTCATGGGCTCAAGGCGTACTTGGGTATGCGGCCCGGCATCGAGACTGGTTGGCAGCGAATGAAACCCGAGCGCACCTGCGCGGCGAAATGATCACCTTTTTCCAACGGTATGACATCCTGATCTGCCCGTGCGCGCCCACGGTCGCCTTTCCGCATGACCACCGCCCAATCAATTGGCGCACGCTCTCAACATCCACCGGGGACCGGTTTTCCTATCTGCGGATGCTCGAATGGTCGGCGCTCGCGACGACATGCGGCCTGCCCGCCACGGCCATACCGGCGGGTTTAGCCGCCAGCGGCCTTCCCGTAGGGATTCAGATCATCGGCCCGCCGGGCAGCGACACCTTCGTAATCGCCGTCGCCGAGGCAATTGACAGAGCTCTGCAAGCGGCCTGAGCCGACGTCCAAAATCAAGTCGGGTAAAGGATGATCTGTGTGGCGCGGAACAGCGCCATGCGACGGCCGCTCGACAGGGAGGTTATCTCGGCATCCCACAGCTGCGTCGTGCGCCCGCTGTGAACGAGAGAAGCGATGATTTCGACTTCACCCATCGTCGCTGTGCCGATGAAGTTGCACTTGACCTCAGCCGTCGTGAAACTGCGTGCGCCTTCCGGCCATGCGGTCGATACGCCGTAGGCGCACAGGAGATCGGCCAGGGTCAGCCCGACGCCGGCCAGGAGGTAGCCGGTATGTGCAACGAGGTCGGGTCGAACGGTGAACCGCCCTGCTACGCGACCGTCGCTCACCGCGGTTACGGAAAGCCCCAAATGCTCCGGCAGCTTGCCGACATTGGCCTGGTTTAGCCGCTCAACGGAGGTTTGGTTCGTTGTTGCGACCATCTGACGTGCTCCGGAGCCCTACCTTCAGTGGCGCCCTTCCGTCTGCTCGGCTCGATATTCGAGGAGCTTGCGGTAGACGTCGGATTACCAAGCCCGTCCCAGAAATCGCTCAGATCAAGCCTGTTCGGTGAAGTTGCCAGCGCTAACTTGAAAGAACAAGTCACTGCCCGGAATCGGGACATCGTAGACGGCAGGATTGACCTGAGGATGGGCCGGCAGTCTGAACAATGGGAATCGTTCTCGGACCTGAGACTTCGGGACATGGGGGAGAAGGGCGGATGAGAAAGACGGTGGTGATCACGGGGGCCGGGCGCGGGATCGGGCGGCGACTCGTTGAGCTCTACCTGGACGCCGGCGACCAGGTCGTCGCGGGCGTTCGGGATCCGGCGGCGGTCCGCGAGTTGCAACAAGGCTCAGGCGGCGGAGACCTGGAGGTCTGCGCCCTCGACGTCCGGGATGGCGGCTCCGTGCAGCGCCTGGCCGATGCGCTGGGCGGACGCCGGGTCGACCTTCTCATCAACAATGCGGGCGTGATGGGCGGCGACCGGCAGTCGCTGGACGATATGGATTACGACGCCTGGCGGGACGCCCTGGAGGTCAACACCCTGGCGCCCTTTCGGGTGACCACCGCCCTGTTGCCCAACCTCGCCCGAGCCCCTCAGCCGAAGATCATCACCTTGACCAGCCAGATGGGGTCCCTCAGCCGCAATAGCCCTGGCGCGTTTGCCTACAGGAGCTCGAAGGCCGCCGCGAACAAGGTCATGCAGGTCCTGGCGCTGGACCTCAAGGCCCGGGGCATGATCGTTTGCCCGATGCACCCCGGCTGGGTCCGCACCGACATGGGCGGACCGAACGCGGCGATCTCTGTTGAAGATAGCGCCCGCGGTCTCGTCGAGGTGATTGAGCGGCTGGGCATGGCTGAGTCCGGACGGTTCTGGACCTGGGACGGCGCCGAGCACCCCTGGTAGCCGGCGCCCCCGACAGGACCCGGCGGCGTCGGTCCGGTCCTGCGCCTTTGCTGTGGACGGATTGATTTTTTCATTTGTGGTTAACGGGCGATCAGCTACTATCCCTAGTATAGAACAAAATCCGAATCGTGCGGTGTCGCTGATTCGGTCATGATTCGTTTCGCCCGTGTTCGTGGGAAGCGTTGGGTTCGTTAAATCCTTTACCCAGGTCCGGCGACTCGCGGGCGTCCAGTCGACTCCCGACCTCTTGCAGGCGGCCGATTCCCACCCCACCCTGACGCCATGAGCGAGCGTCCGCTGGGTCCTGCGCCGTCGCGCCTCGTCGCCGTCCTCGGCCCCACCAACACCGGCAAGACCCACTTCGCCGTCGAGCGGATGCTGGGTCACGCCTCCGGCATGATCGGCCTGCCGCTGCGTCTGCTCGCCCGGGAGATTTACGACCGTATCGTCCGCGCCAGGGGGCCGCGCGCCGTGGCCCTGATCACCGGCGAGGAAAAGATCATTCCGCCCCGGGCGAGCTACTTCGTGTGCACGGTCGAGGCCATGCCGCTCAGCCGCGAGGTCGAGTTCCTGGCGGTGGACGAGATCCAGCTCTGCGCCGACCCCGAACGCGGGCATGTCTTCACGCATCGACTGCTCCACGCCCGCGGCCGGTCGGAGACCCTGCTGCTGGGCTCTCTTTCGATGGCGCCCCTGATCCGCCGCCTCCTGCCCAACGCCGAGATCGTCAGCCGGGAGCGGTTCTCCACCCTCTCCTACGACGGCGGCAAGAAACTGACCCGCCAGCCGCGGCGGACGGCCGTGGTCGCCTTCTCCGCCGACCAGGTCTACGCCATCGCCGAGTTGATCCGCCGGCAGAGGGGCGGGGCTGCGGTGGTGATGGGGTCGCTCTCGCCACGGACCCGGAACGCCCAGGTCGAGCTCTACCAGTCCGGGGAGGTGGACTTCCTGGTGGCCACCGACGCCATCGGCATGGGTCTGAACATGGACGTCGACCATGTCGCCTTCGCCGGGCTGCAGAAGTTCGACGGGCGTCGGACCCGCGCCCTGCACCCCCAGGAGGTGGGGCAGATCGCCGGGCGGGCCGGGCGGTTCCGCAAGGACGGGACCTTCGGGGTCACCGGCGATTGCGAAGACATGGACCCAGGCCTGGTCGCCCAGGTGGAGGCGCACCGGTACGATCCGGTTCCGTCGGCCGAATGGCGCAACCCCGGGCTCGACTTCGGCTCCCTCGGGGGGCTGCTCCGTTCCCTCGGCGAGGCGCCAGGCCGTGAAGGCCTGTCCCTGTCGGCCGAGGCCCTGGACGAGATCACCCTGCGACAGCTGGCCTCGGACCCCCGCGTGGCGGACCGCTGCCGGGATCGCAGCGCCCTCCTCCATCTCTGGGACGTCTGCCAGACCCCGGACTTCCGAAAGACCGGGCTCGAGGAGCACGTGCGCCTGGCGCGGGAGTTCTTCTTCTGGCTGTCCAGCCATGGCCGGCGGATCCCCGAGGACTGGATGGCGGAGCAGTTCCGCCGGCTAGACCGGACGGAGGGCGAGATCGACACCCTCCAGGCCCGCCTCTCCAACGTGCGGACGATGGCCTATGTCGCCAACCGGCCCGGCTGGCTGAACGACCCCGCTGGCTGGCAGGGACGGACCCGGGTGCTCGAGGACCGCCTCTCGGACACCCTGCACGAGAAGCTCACCGCCCGGTTCGTGGACCGGCGGACCAGTGTCCTGATGCGCACCCTGCGCAGCTCCGGCGACCTCCTTGCGGGTGTCTCGCGGGAGGGCGTGGTGACGGTCGAGGGGCAGGTGGTCGGCCGGTTGCAGGGCGTGGTCTTCACCCCGGAACGGGCCGGGTCCGCCCTCGAGGAGAAGGCCCTGCGCGCAGCGGCGAACGCCGCAGCCGCCCCGGAGATCGCCCGGCGTCTCGGCCGGCTGGCGGCGGAGCCGGACGAGGCCTTCACCCTGGAGCCTGGTGGACGGATTCTCTGGCGCGGCGAGGCGGCGGCCGCGGTCCAGGGCGGCGGGATCTTCGCCCCCCGGGCACGTCTCTTCGGCGACCTGGGACCCGCCCCGGCGCGGGAGCGCGCCCAGAGGCGGCTGGAGGCCTGGCTGGCGGCGGAGGCGGGCCGTCGCCTCGCCCCCCTCGCCGCCCTGGACGAAGCCCTGCGCAGCGGCCGTCTGAGAGGACTCGCCCGGGGGCTGGCCTGGAGGCTGGTGGAGGCTGGCGGCGTCCTCGACCGAGCGGAGGTGCGCGAGGAGGCCGCGGCCCTGTCGCCTTCGGAGCGCCGCAGCCTGCGCGCCCTGGGCGTCCGGCTTGGCGCCTTCTCAGTCTTCCTGCCCGCCCTTCCTTCACCTGCAGCCCTGGACCTCGTGCGGGCCGTTCTCGCTCCGGACCTTCCCCCGCCGGGACCCGGCCGCCTCCTGCGAGGACAGGAGCCGCCCCTGCGGCCCGTTCTGGCGGCGGCGGGGCTTCGCCGGGCCGGGGACCTGCTGGTGGAGGCGGCGCGCCTGGAATCCCTTGACGCCGCCCTGCGCGCAGCCCCGTCCAATGGCCGGGGCGTAGAGGTTTCACCTGCCCTCGCCGGCCTGCTTGAGGGCTCCGTGGAACATCTCTTCGCCGTCCTGAGGGCCCTGGGCTTCGCACCGCTCGAGCGTCCGCGAACCGACGTCCCGGTCGCCTGGCGACGCCGGCGTCCACCGGCGCCCCGTCCGCCGGATCCGGTGAAGGACGCCTCGCCCTTCTCCGCCCTCGCGGCGCTGAAGCCCGCCCCGGAGGCGGTGGCCGCCCGGGGCCGAACTCGTCGCTCGGGACGACGTCCCCGCAAGTCCGGGCGGAAAGCCGGGTGAGCGGGACGTCCTCAATCCGCGCCGACGTCTGGCTCTGGCGGGCCCGGTTCTTCAAGTCCCGCAGTCTGGCGGCCCGCTTCCTGGACGAGGGCCGGGTGCGCCTGACCCCGGAAGGTAACGAGACCCGGATCGACAAGTGCGCACGCCCCCTGCGGATCGGCGACCGCCTTGTCTTCGCGGTGGGCGGCCGGCTGACGGCTGTCGAGGTGCTGGGATTCGGAGAGCGCCGGGGTCCGCCGGCGGAGGCCCGCACCCTCTACCGCGCCTTCGAGGCGCAAGACGAGGTTGGGCCGGGCCCGGCCTGAACCCCTTCCCCGCCGGGCGCGAGCGCTTTAGCGTCGGGCCAAAGGGGAGGACGCAACATGACCGCAAGACTGGCCATACTCGGGGCGCTGGCCCTCCTCGCGGCGCTTCTTGCCGTAAGCGATGCGGCGGCCCAGTCCCGGCCGGCCGTCGAGGCGCGGAAGGTTGTGGGCCTGGTCGCCCCGGCCGAAATCCTCATCGACCGCTGGGGCGTACCCCACATCTACGCCCGCTCAGCCCGGGACGCCTTCTTCGTCCAGGGTTACAACGCCGCACGCGACCGGCTTTGGCAGATCGATCTGTGGCGTAAACGGGGCCTTGGGCTGCTGGCCAGGGACTTTGGTCCGGACTTTGCGGACCAGGACCGCGCCGCCCGGCTCTTCCTCTACCGCGGGGACATGGCCGCCGAATGGGCCGCCTACGGCGCCTCATCGAAATCGGACACAGAAGCCTTCGTTTCGGGGATCAACGCCTATGTCGACGAGATCCTCTCAGGCCGCCGCCCCCTGCCCCGGGAGTTCCGCATCGCCGGAACGCGGCCCGACCGCTGGAGGCCGGAGGACGTGGTGCGGATCCGCAGCCACGGCCTGACCCGGAACGCAGGGATGGAGGCTCTTCGGGCGCAGATCTTGTGCAAGGGCGGCCCCGGCGCGGACAGGCTCTTTAAGAAGCTGGAGCCGGCCTGGGCGAGCCGGGTCCCCGAAGGCCTCGACCCCTGCGCCATCCCGGCAGACGTGCTCAAGGACTACAACCTCGCCACCCGGGGCGTGAAGTTCGACGCTGCCCGCCGGCGGCTTGCGGCGGAGGCTCCGCCGCCAGACTCACAGGGATCGAACAACTGGACGATCGCACCGTCGCGTACGACGACCGGGCGGGCGATCCTGGCCAATGACCCGCACAGGG
>NZ_JADCBG010000151.1 GCF_020253645.1 Phenylobacterium sp. | reverse complement strand
GTCGGCTGAGCGCATGGGCGTCGACGCCATCTCCATCGACGGCTTCGAGTGCGCCGGCCATCCGGGCGAGGACGATGTGCCCGGCCTGATCCTCATTCCCGCCGCCGCCGACAAGGTGAAGATCCCGATGATCGCCTCGGGCGGTTTCGGCGACGCCCGCGGCCTGGTGGCCGCCCTGGCCCTGGGCGCCGAGGGCATCAACATGGGCACCCGCTTCATGTGCACGAAGGAAAGCCCGATCCACGAGAACGTGAAGCGCCAGATCGTCGAGAACGACGAGCGCGCCACCGACCTCATCTTCCGCACCATGCACAACACCTCGCGGGTGGCGCGCAACGACATCAGCCGCCAGGTGGTGGAGCTAGAGCGCTCGGGCGCCAAGTTCGAGGACGTGCGTGAACTCGTGGCCGGCACCCGCGGCCGGGTCGTCTACGAGACCGGCGATCCCGACCACGGCATCTGGTCCGCGGGCCAGGTCCAGGGTCTGATCCACGACATCCCGTCGTGCGCCGAACTCATCTCGCGCATCGTTTCCGAGGCCGAGGCCATCATCAAGGGCCGCCTCGCCCGCTTCGTGGTCTGAGCCTCCGGCGTCCCGCCCGAAGGTCCCAGGAAAAAGCCCCGGCCGCTGGGCGGCCGGGGCGAGGGTCTCCAGGTCCTGATGGCGTCAGAAGCGCGCCGTCACACCCAGCTTGTAGTAGCGACCCAGCACATCATAGGTCCCAAGGGGGAGGGTCGAGCCTAAGGGCGGCGGCTGGTCGGTCAGGTTCTCGATGGACAGGCGCGCGCGCATGTTCTTCAGGCCCATGGGCGATCCGATCATCTCGGCGAAGTCATAGGAGAAGACCAGGTCGTGGCGCATGTAGGCGTCCACCGTCAGGGGCGTCCGGGTCTCGATCGTGAAGTCGTTGTTGAACTTCGACTCCCCGATGTAGTTGAAGGTCCAGATCGCCGAGAACGGCCCGCGGGTGTAGGCCGACTCCAGCTTCCACTGCCACTCGGCGTTGCCGATCTCGTTCACGTCCCGGTTCAGGTCCGTGCCGAAGCCATTGACCGAGGTCTCCTGCTGGCGGACCGAGAACAGGTCGAGGTTGAAGTCCAGCGTCCCGGGATCGCCGCCGCCGAAGCGGTCAAAGCCGCGGATCGTGGCGAGTTCGAGGTTCCAGTCCAGACCGACGGTGAAGCCCTGGAAGTTGGTGAAACCGGCGTTCACGAAGCCAGACTGCGGACCATCGATCCCCGCCGCCTGGTCACGCCCCAGGATCTGGCCCGCCTGGGCGCCCGACGCCGCATTGCCGCGCTGGAAGCGGTTGCAGACCGTCGACGGATAGGCGTTGGAGTCGTAGCAGGTGCTGAGGATCGAGGTCAGGTTGAAGTTGACGATCGCCTTGGTCAGCTTGACGTTGACGAAGTCGAAGGTCAGGGCGAGCTTCGGGATGAAGCTCGGCTGGTAGACGAAGCCCAGAGTCCACTGCTCGGCGATCTCGTTCTCCAGGTCCGGATTGCCCGAGGTGGCGCCCTCGACTGTGAAGCTCTGGATATTCGAGACCAGGGCGTAGGTGGCCGGCAGGCCAAGGGCCGTGAAGGCGGCGGCGCAGTTGGCCTTCCGCGCCGTCGGGTTCGGTCCGGAATTGATGTTCCGGGAGTCGCAGGGGTCCGTCGCCTGCGTAAAGGAGGTCGACTTGGGCAGATAGACCTCGGTGATCGCCGGGGCCCGGAAGGACCGGCTCTGGGTGCCGCGGATCGTCAGGTCGTTGATGGGTTTCCACCGCAGGCCATAGCTCCAGGAGGTGTCGTCACCCGCCTGGGAATTGTCGATATAGCGATAGGCCCCTTCCACTTCGAGCCCCTGAAGGCCGATGAAGGAGAAGTCGCCCCCGAAAACGGGGACCGAGAGTTCGCCATAGTACTCGGTGGTGTCGAAGGATCCGGACAGGGCTGCGATTGCTGCTGAGCGGCCGACACCGTCCCGCTGAGGCTGGTTGGGTTGGAAGTCGGACTCTTCCTTGCGGAACTCGTAGCCAACATTGAAGCCGAGGGCGCCGGCGGGCAGATCCGCCAGGCTGCCGCCGAAGTTGGCCTGATAGACCGTCTGGTCAATCTGATAGTCGCTGCGGAACTGGACGCCCACATAATCCAGGGCCGCCTTGGAGGGCGCACCCTCTCCGAAGAGGTTGAGGGGTGCGCAGCCCGCCGCCCGGGCGGCGGCGTCACGGCAGACGATGGCGCCGGTGGAGTCCCGGACCGCGTCGATGGCCAGCAGGAACCTGGCCTGCACGATGCTGGGCGCGGAGAATGACCCCTTCGACTGGCCGCGGTTGACAGAGACATCCCAGTTGAAGTCGCGTCCCAAAAGCTCCAGGTCGCCCTCTGCCAGGAGGACGCCGCGATAGAGATCGCCCTCTGCGTTTGTCTTGTTGTTCCCGATGTCGGAGGACGCCCGGTTGAGGAAGAAGATCCTGTCGCCGGGAGAGGCTGTATCTGCAGGAAGGGCCGTGGGTTGAGCCAGGATGGCGGCTTTCGCCTGCGCCGACAGGAACGGGTTTGAGGTGGACATCCGCAGAGCGGCGGAATTCCCGCCGAACACCGAGGCGTTGTAAATGGGCTGGTTGAAGGGTTCTTCAGCCTCGACCCGCGAGAAGAAGACTTCGGCCTTCAGGCGGACCTTGGGCGTCACTTCGAACGTGGCGAAGCCACTGGCCACATGCCGGTCGAGGGGCGAGCGGAGCGAACTCAGCTTCGCCAGGTTCACCCCGTCGCCGCCCGAGGCGATGGACGTCTGATAGAAGGTTCCCGTCTGGAAGGGGACAAGGTTGCCTGCGCGATCGAATTGGGCGGCGATGCGCCCGCCGGGGCTGTTGGGATCGGCGATCGTCAATATGCCGGAGAGGGCCGTCCCCCCGGTCCGGGCGGGCAGGCCTCCGGCGGTCAGCTCGGGTATCCGCCGGTTCTGGATCAGGATGGAGCCCGCGATCAGGTCGGCAGGCCCGGTGTTCAGCGGATTGTTGGAGAAGGCGATCTGCCGGTTGGTGACCGATCGGTCCGTGAAGGCGAGGGCTTCTGTTTTGTTGTACTCGTAGCTGCCCATGATGTTGAGGCGGTCGTCAAGGAAGTTCAGCCCGCCGATGACCCGGGCGCGGTACTCCTCGGCGTCGCCGTACTCGGACATCCCGAACTGACCGTTGACCTCAAAGCCCTCATAGCGGGTCCGGGTGATGATGTTGACCACGCCGCCGATGGCGTCCGAGCCATAAACGGCGCCGCCAGTACCGAACACCCGCTCGGTCCGGTTGACCAGGCCTGTGGGGATGCCATTCAGGTCCACCTGGCCGCCAGCGCCTGTGCCGGTGAACAGGGAGGCCGCGTTGGAGCCCACGAAACGTCGGCCGTTCACCAGGGTCAGGGTCCGGTTGGTGCCGAGATTCAGCAGGTTCACATAGTTCCGGCCGGTGCCGAAGCCGCCCTGGTCGCCGATCGGGTTGATCGGGACGCCGGAAGACGGAGAGTCATTGATGGCCTCGGCGAGGTTGGTCTGCCCCTTGGCCTCGATCCGCTCGGAGGAGATCACCAGCAGGGGCTGGGTGGCCTCCAGGTTCGGCCGCTGGATCCGCGAGCCTGTGACCACGATTTCCCCGACCTCGGTTCCGCCGCCCTGGGCGAAGGCGGGCGCGGCAGAAGCCAGCCCGCACAGCGCGGCGGTCGCCATCAGGCCTGTCCGAAACGCTCTCACTCCGCAGATGATCATTTCCAGCCCCTCGCCAGTCTGATTGTCATGAACAGGAGGAATGCCGCGCAGCTTCTCCGCACATGCGTGCGCCCTTGCGTGAATTCCGTCTCCCTGCGCCCTGCCTATGGCGCCCGTCGTGTGGAATCAAACGCTCGCTCGGTTCCCGGCGCGCTCCGGCCTGTTATGTGACAATCCGGTAACAATACGCGACGGCGGGCTCAGGCGATCCGCCGGAGGGCGTGCGCGATCTCGTCCACCGCCTCGGCCGTGGTCGCCCATGAGCACATGAACCGAACCGAGCCGTCCAAGAACCTGTAGACGAACCAGCCCTCGGCCCTCAGGGCCTCCAGCCGGGCCTCGTCCATGTGCACGAAGACCCCGTTGGCCTCCACCGGATGGGCGAGGGGGAAGGGGCAGGCGGCGGCCAGGCGCGCCGCCATGGCGTTGGCGTGGGCCGCATGGCGCGTCCAGGCGCCGTTGGCCAGCATTCCCAGGAAGGGCGCCGCCAGGAACCGGCCCTTAGACGCCAGCTGCCCCGACTGCTTGAGACGCGCATCGAAGCGGCGGGCCAGGGCGCGGTCGAAGATCACGATCGCCTCGCAGGGCGGCATGCCCGACTTGGCGCCCCCCAGCACCAGCAGGTCCACGCCCATGGGACCGATCCGCCGGAGGTCGAACCCCGCCGCCGCCGCGTTGGCCAGGCGGGCCCCGTCGAGGTGCACGCCGAGCCCTGCGGACTTCGCCCGGGCGCAGAGGGCCTCCAGGGCATCGGCGGCATAGACCGCTCCGTACTCCGTCGCCTGGGTCAGGGACAGCGCCGCAGGCGGCTGGCGGTGAGACACCTCCGGCTCAGCCAGAGCGGCGTCCAGCCCCGCAGCATCGATGCGCCCCGAGGCGCCTTCCAGGCCTCTCAGGCCGACTCCGTGGCCGAACAGGCCCGGCGCCCCGGTCTCGTCGGTCAGGATGTGGGCGTGGCGATGGGCGAGCACGGACTCAAAGGGTCTCGCCAGGGCGGCAAGGCAGATGGCGTTGGCCGCTGTCCCGGAGGCGACGAACCTCACCTCCGCATCCGCGTCCAGCAGGGCGCGCACCGCATCCGCCGCCGCCGCCGTGACGGGATCGGCGCCGTAGCCGGGCGTGAATCCCGCCCCGTTGGCCTCGACCAGGGCTTGCATCGCCTCCGGCGCGGCCGGCGCCGTGTTGTCCGAGGCGAAGTCGTAGCGCGCCACGGTCTGGCTTAGCCCGCCTCTCGGGCCCAGGCCCGGACGTCGTCCACGTAGAGGTCGGGCTCCTCCATGGCTGCGAAGTGCCCGCCGCGCGGCATCTCGGTCCAGCGGACGATGTTGTAGGCCCGCTCGGCCCAGGTGCGCGGCGGGGCGGAATAGAGGGGCTCGCCCGGGAAGTTGGCGAAGGCCGTCGGGGTCTCGCAGCGCTCGCCCGGCTTGAAGGCGACCCCGCCTTCCTCGAGGAGGCCGCGATAGTACCAGGCCCCGGTCGTGAAGCTGCCGGTCATCACATAGATCATGATGTTGGTCAGCAGCTGGTCGCGGGAATAGGCCTGGTCCAGGGTCTTGGCCGACAGGTCTGACCAGTCGTGGAACCGTTCGGCGATCCAGGCGGCCTGGCCTACCGGATTGCCCGCCGCCATCCAGGCGATGGACTGGGGCTTGGAGGCCTGCAGGCGGAAATAGGCGCCCATCAGCTCCATCATCTGGCCCTGCCGGGTGATCCAGGCGATCTCGGCCTCGGAGGTTGGCCCGCCGTGGGGCCGGAAGCCGATCATGTTCAGGTGGATGGCGCGCACGCTGTCGCCATGGTTGTGGCCCAGCCAGGAGGTGACGAGACCGCCCCAGTCGCCGCCCTGGGCGAGGTAGGACGGGTAGCCCAGCACCTCCGTCATCAGCTGGTTGAACAGGGCCGCCGTGGCCTTCTGGCCGATCGGGCGTTTGGGCTTGGACGAGAACCCGAAGCCGGGGAGGGAGGGGATGACGAGATCGAAGGCGTCCGCCGGGTCGCCGCCGAACCGGCTGGGATAGGCCAGCTTCTCGATGGCGCCCCAGAACTCGAAGTGCGAGCCTGGCCAGCCGTGGGTGATGAGCAGGGGCCGCTTGCCGCCGGCCTCGCCCACCACGTGCAGGAAATGGAGGTCGAAGTCGCCCACGCGCGCCGTGTACTGGGGGAACCGGTTGAGGTTGGCGACCGCCGCCCGCCAGTCGAATCCGTCCGCCCAGTAGCTGCAGAGGGACTTGAGCCAGGTCTCTTCGCAGCCGTAGGCCCATCCGTCCTCCACCTGGGGGGCGACGGGCCAGGGATAGGCGCGCACCTGGGCGAGCACCGCCCCGATCTCGGCGTCGCTCCAGCGGACTTCAAAGGGTGTCGGCATCAGGGGTCTCCGGCTCAAGCACTCCGCCGGCATCTCCACCGCCTGCCGGCGGCGAGGTCAAGGGGCCGCCTTGGCGATGGCTCCGAGGCAGGCGAGCCGGTTCAGCCTGCGGCCCTCCTCCGGGGATATCTGCCCGATGAGGACCAGGCCGGCGAGGCCGTAGACCAGGGCCCAGAAGACGTTCCCGTAATCGGTCGCATTCCCGGTCAGGAGGCCGGCGTCAATAAGACCCCGGACATGGCGGAACTGGCAGTCCCGCGCCCGTTCTCCCGCCGCCAGGAGCCCGGCCGACGGCGGGGCCTTCATGTCCTTGAGGTCGAACATCAGGGCGTAGGCGCGCGAGTTGTTCACCGCGAAGTCCAGATAGGCCTGGCCCACCGCGATGGACCTCTCGACCGGATCGCTCTCGGCGTCGAACGCGGCCTCGAGGGCGTCCGCAAAGCGGTTGTAGGCGCTGGTCCTGACAGCGTCGATGATCTCTTCCTTGTCCCGGAAGTAGCGATAGGGCGTCATCGGGCTGACACCCAGGGCCGCCGCCAGTTGCCGCATGGTGACCGCGTCTATGCCTTGCTCGGCGAACAGCTCCTCGGCGGCCGTGCAGAGACGGCTCCGGAAATCGGCGACGTCGGCGTCGGACAGGACCCTGGGCATTCAGACATCCATCTTGCTGCTTCCGAGACGGCGGCCTTGCGTCGATCGCCCGGAAGGTTCAACACTTTACATCGTAATCTGGCCGAGGCGCGACCCCGATGAGCGAAAAGACCCGCACCAATCCCTACCTGACCGGTAACTTCGCACCCGTCCGGTCCGAGGACGACTTTGAGCTGGAGGTGGTCGGCGACCTTCCGGCCGGTCTGCGGGGCGCCCTCTACCGGACTGGTCCGAACCCCCAGTTCGATCCCCTCGATCCTCATTATCACTGGTTCACCGGCGACGGCATGGTCCACGCCTTTCAGGTTGGCGACGGCAAGGTCACTTATCGCAACCGGTATGTGCGGACGCCCAAGTGGGAGCTTGAGCGCCAGCATGGCCGCGCCCTCTTCGGCGGCTTCAACCCCATGCTGAGCGATCCGCTTGCGGCGGGCCAGGACAGCGGCGTGGCCAACACCAACATCCTCTTCCATGCCGGCCGGCTGCTGGCTCTGGAGGAGGGGCACATGCCCTTCGAGATCGACCGCGACACCCTGGAGCCCCGGGGTTACGCCGCCGAGTACGGGGGCCGGGTGACCGCCCATCCCAAGCTGGACCCGAAGACCGGCGCGATGGTCTGGTTCGCTTACGGCGTCGGGCCGCACCCCTTCTCCACCACAATGAGCTACGGCGTGACGGACGCCGCCGGCAGGGTCGTGCGCCGCACCGACTTCGAGGCGCCCTACTCGGCCATGGTGCACGACTTCCTGGTGACCGAGAACTATGTCCTCTTCCCCATCATGCCGCTGACCGGGAGCCTGGAGCGGGCCATGAAGGGGCTTCCGGGATATGCCTGGGAGCCGGACAAGCCTTCGTATGTCGGCCTGATGAGGCGTGGCGAGGATCCTTCCCGTATCCGCTGGTTCACCACCGAGCCCGGCTATGTCTTCCATCCGATGAACGCCTATGAGGCGGACGGAAAGATCGTGGCCGAGGTCTGCCTCTATGACGCGGCGCCCCTCTTCCCCCTCGCCGACGGCCGGCCCGGCTCGCGCAGCGGCGCCCGCCTGACCCGGTGGGAGTTCGACCTGACGGGCGCCACCGACCAGGTGAAGGAGACGCCGATCGACGACCTCGATTCGGAGTTCCCGCGGCTGGACGAGCGGTTTGCGGGCCTTGCCTACCGGCACGGCTACTACGCCGCGGACACCACCGGGGCGAAGTCGGTCAAGATGAACGCCATCGCCCACATCGACCTGAAGACCGGCGCCCGGAAGGTCTGCACCTTCGAGCCCGGCGACCAGGTTTCCGAACCCGTCTTCGTTCCACGGTCCGACACCGCCCCGGAGGGCGATGGCTGGCTGACCGCTGTGGTCTGGCGCGCCGCCGAGAACCGGTCCGACCTCGTCGTCCTCGACGCTTCGGACGTCGACCGCGGCCCCGTCGCGGTGGCGAAGGTCCCCCGCAGGGTGCCCTTCGGCTTCCACGGCAACTGGGTGGGCGCCTAGGGCGCACCCTTCGTCCAAACGACACAGTTCCGGATCACACTGGGCGCTTCGACCGTACTGGTTCCGGAGCGCGCATGACCCAAGGATCCCCCAGTCGCCGCGAGACCCTCGCGGGGCTCTCCGTCTCGACCCTCGCTCTTGGCGCCCACCCCGCGGCGGCCCGGGCGAAGCCGTTGGAGGTCTTCCGGCATGGCGTGGCCAGCGGCGATCCTGACGCCGGCAGCCTGGTCCTCTGGACCCGGGTCACGGCCAGTGAACCCGTCGAGGTCGAGTGGGAACTGGCCCATGACGCCGCCTTCCTGCGCACCGTCCAGGCCGGGCGGCTCTGGACGGGCCCGGACCGGGACTTCACCGTCAAGGTTCTCGTCTCGGGTCTCCAGCCCGGTGGCCGCTACCATTACCGCTTCCGGACCCTGGGCGAGACATCGCCGGTGGGCCGCACCCTGACCCTGCCGACCGGCCGCCTGAACCGGCTGGGCATCGCCCTGGTCTCCTGCTCCAACTACGCCTTCGGCTGCTTCAACGCCTACGCAGCCATCGCCCGGGATGCAGCTGTGGACGTCGTCCTGCACACCGGCGACTACATCTACGAGTACGCCGCCGACGGCTGGGGCGCGGCCACCGCCCGCCGCCTCGGGCGGCTCCACGAGCCTCCGGGGGAGACCCTCACCCTGTCCGACTACCGGGTCCGTCACGCCCAGTACAAGACCGACGCCGGCTCCCGCGCCATGCTCGCCGCAAAGCCGCTGCTGTGCTGCTGGGACGATCACGAGAGCGCCAACAATCCCTGGACGGACGGCGCCGAGAACCACCAGCCGGCGACCGAGGGCGACTGGGCCTCCCGCCGCGAGGCCGCTCTCCAGGCCTACTACGAGTGGATGCCCATCCGCGATCCTGCGCCAGGGCGGACCCGCGCCCAGTTCTGGCGCACCTATGTGTTCGGCGATCTGGCCACCCTCTGCACCCTGGAGACCCGTCACACCGCCAGGGCCCTTCAGGTCGACTATGCGGACTGGCGCGACAGGGTGAACAGCCGGCAGGAGGCCGAGGCCCTCGAGCGCGAGACGACCGGCGCCCCTGGCCGGCGGCTGATCGGTCCGGAGCAGGAGGCGGACCTTGAGGCCGCCTGGCGCGCCTCGGTGGCGGCCGGGCAGCCCTGGCGGCTGATCGGCAATCCCATGCCTATCGCCCGGACCCGCGTGCCTGACGTCGCCGCCCTGGGCCTGGTCCCGGACCTGTCGAACCCCGCCGCCG
>NZ_JADCBG010000150.1 GCF_020253645.1 Phenylobacterium sp. | reverse complement strand
GGGTGATCCAGCGCGCGGTGATCCACGTCCAGTCCTCAGGCCGCGAGGAGGTGACCGGCGCCAATGTGCTGGTGGCCATCTTCTCCGAGCGCGAGAGCCACGCCGCCTACTTCCTGCAGGAGCAGGAAATGACCCGCTATGACGCGGTCAACTACATCGCCCACGGCATCGCCAAGAAGGCCGGCACCAGCGAGGCCAAGCCGGTCAAGGGCTCTGAGGACGAGGAAAAGGCGGCGGTCAAGACCGGCGGCGAGGCCCTCGACGCCTACTGCGTGAACCTCAACGAGAAGGCCAAGCAGGGCAAGGTCGACCCCCTCATCGGCCGCTCCGCCGAGGTGGAGCGCTGCATCCAGATCCTGTGCCGCCGGACCAAGAACAACCCCCTGCTGGTGGGCGATCCGGGCGTCGGGAAAACCGCCATCGCCGAGGGCCTGGCCCGCAAGATCATCAACAAGCAGGTGCCGGAGGTCCTGGCCGGCTCGACCATCTTCTCCCTCGACATGGGCGCCCTGCTGGCGGGCACCCGCTATCGCGGCGACTTCGAGGAGCGGGTCAAGCAGGTGGTCAAGGAACTGGAAAACCACCCCGACGCCATCCTGTTCATCGACGAGATCCACACGGTGATCGGCGCCGGCGCCACCTCGGGCGGGGCGATGGACGCCTCGAACCTGCTGAAGCCCGCCCTGGCCTCGGGCTCCCTGCGCTGCATGGGCTCGACCACCTACAAGGAATTCCGCCAGCATTTCGAGAAGGACCGGGCCCTGGTCCGGCGCTTCCAGAAGATCGATGTGAACGAGCCGACCATCGAGGACTCGATCAAGATCCTGAAGGGGCTGAAGACCTACTACGAGGAGTTCCACAAGCTCCGCTACACCAATGACGCCCTGAAGTCGGCTGTGGAGCTTTCCGCCCGGTACATCTCGGACCGCAAGCTGCCGGACAAGGCCATCGACATCATCGATGAGGCCGGCGCGAGCCAGATGCTTCTGCCCGAAAGCCGGCGGAAGAAGGTCATCGGGGTGAAGGAGGTCGAGGCCGTGGTGGCCAAGATCGCCCGCATACCCCCCAAGTCTGTTTCCAAGTCCGATACCGAGGCCCTTCTGCAGCTGGAAACCGACCTGAAGCGGACCGTCTACGGCCAGGACGAGGCCATCGAGCAGCTGTCGGCCGCCATGAAGATGGCGCGTGCGGGACTGCGCGATCCGGCCAAGCCGATCGGCTGCTACCTGTTCTCGGGCCCCACCGGCACGGGCAAGACCGAAACCGCCCGCCAGCTGTCCTCGACCCTGGGGATCGAGCTCCTGCGTTTCGACATGAGCGAGTACATGGAGCGCCACACGGTCAGCCGGCTGATCGGGGCGCCTCCCGGCTATGTCGGGTTTGACCAGGGCGGCCTCCTGACCGACGCCGTCGACCAGCATCCGCACTGCGTGGTCCTGCTGGACGAGATCGAGAAGGCGCACCCGGACGTCTTCAATATCCTGCTCCAGGTCATGGACCATGGCGTCCTGACCGACGCCAACGGCAAGAAGGTCGACTTCCGCAACGTGGTCCTGATCATGACCACCAACGCCGGCGCCTCCGACGCCCAGCGCAACGCCATCGGCTTTGGCCGGGGCAAGCAGGAAGGCGAGGTCGAGGAAGCGCTCAAGCGCCTGTTCACGCCCGAATTCCGGAACCGGCTGGACGCGATCGTTCCCTTCCGTCCGCTGACGCCGGAGATCATCCGCCAGGTGGTGATCAAGTTCGTCCTGCAGCTGGAGGGCCAGCTGGCCGACCGGAACGTGACGATCGAGATCACCGACGAGGCGGCGGACTGGCTGGCCAAGAACGGCTTCGACGAGCTTTACGGGGCCCGCCCCCTGGGCCGCGTGATCCAGGAGCACATCAAGAAGCCCCTCGCCGACGAGATCCTCTTCGGGCGCCTGACCCGTGGCGGACACGTCAAGGTGATCCTGTCCGACGGCAAGATGGCCTTCGACATCGAAGGCGACAAACGCGAGAGCGGCGCTCCCGTGATCGAGTCGCCCCGAAAGGGCCATTCACCGGCGCCAGAGCTGGCGGACTGATCGGGCGGGTTGCCGGCGCGGAGGGCCTTCAACTCCTGACTTGGCGTCCCCCCGGAGCTCTCCTGTGGCTGAGCAATGGCTCTGTAATTCCTCCCCCGAGGGGGAGGTGGACCGGGGCGCAGCCCCGGGACGGAGGGGGTCTGCTGAGCCGACGTTGACCCCCTCACCCGGCTTCGCCGGGAGCTCCCCCTGATGGGGAGCAATTAACTCTGTAATTCCTCCCCTCGGATTCCGCCCCCCCACAAGGAGCGGGTCAGCTGATCTTCGCGGCGATCTGGCGGGCGAGCTCAGCGAGCTCGTCCGGGTCGGCCATGCCACCGGCGGCGTGCCGCCCCAGGGCGATCCCCTCCCAGCGGGGGATGATATGGAAGTGCAGGTGGTAGACCGTCTGCCCGGCCGGCGCGCCGTTGAACTGAGTGACGACCAGGCCGTCCGGGGACAGGGCCGCGCGCACGGCCCTGGCGACCCGCTGCACCGCCAGGATCAGGGGCGCGAGGCGGGCGGGATCCTCCTCCAGGAGGTTGCGGGCGTCGGAGTGCTTGGGAATGACCAGGGTGTGCCCGCGGCTCTGCGGGAAGACATCCATGAAGGCGAAGGCGTGCTCGTCCTCGAAGACGCGGGCGCAGGGCGCTTCGCCCCTGAGGATTTTCGCGAAGATGTTGCCCGGATCATAGGCGCCGTCGAGGCTCATGGCGGTCTCCCTGTCTTGCCGCCGCTGGATAACACGCCCGGTCTCAGGCGTCTCCCGACTGACGGAAGGGAGAGTAGGCCTCGGACAGCCATTCCATCTCTTGTTCCACGGCCTGCATTTCTCGCCTCAGATAATCCTCCACCGGTCCGCGCAGGGCCGGGTCGGCGATGAAGTGGGCGGAGTAGACGGGCGCCGGCAGGTAGCCCCGGGCGATCTTGTGCTGGCCCTGTGCGCCAGCTTCCACGCGGGCGAGCCCCCGGCCGATGGCCCACTCGATGGCCTGGTAATAGCAGAGTTCGAAGTGCAGGAAGGGCACGTCCTCTATGCAGCCCCAGTTGCGGCCGAACAGGCAGTCGCCGCCGATCAGGTTGAGGGCGCCTGCAATCCAGCGCCCGTTCCGACGGGCCATGACCAGCAGGACCCGGTCGGCCATGCGCTCCCCCAGCAAGGAGAAGAACAGCCGGTTCAGATAGGGCCGGCCCCACTTTCGCGACCCGGTGTCGACATAGAACCTGTAGAAGGCGTCCCAGTGCGCCTCGGTCAGGTCCGCGCCGGTCAGGCAGTGGATTTCCAGGCCCTGCACGGCGTCACGTCGCTCACGGCGGATGGTCTTCCGCCGCCCCGAGGACAGGTCGGCGAGGAAGTCGTCGAAGGTCGCATAGCCCCGGTTGAGCCAGTGATACTGCTGTCCCTCGCGCAGGGCCATTCCGGCCTCGCCCAGCCAGGTCCATTCCTCCCGGGTGGGGAAGTTCACGTGGACGCCCGAGGCGCCGTAACGCTCGCAGACGGTCAGGGCGCCGCCCAGCAGGGCCTTCCGGCCCTCGTCGGGGTCGATGTCCGGGCGCACCAGCAGGCGCGGGCCGGTGGCCGGAGTAAAGGGCGCGGCGCTGAGCAGCTTGGGATAGTAGCGCCCCCCGGCGCGCTCATAGGCGTCGGCCCAGGCATGATCGAAGATGTACTCGCCCTGGCTGTGCCCCTTCAGGTACAGCGGCATGACAGCGGCGACCCGCCCGCCCTCGTCCTCGACGGCCAGATGCTGCGGCCCCCAGCCCTGGGACTCTACAGCGCAACCAGCCTCTTCAGCACAGTCTAGAAAATCGAAACAGATAAAGGGGTTAAATGCCGAATCCTCGCGAAACGCACAGGCGTCCCAGTCCGCCTTGCCGATCTCGGCGATGCGGCGGCTGACGCGCACCGCAGGCTTAAGCTTCACGCCCGGAAGCCCTCGAAGATGATGTTGTCGCAGTGGGGGCGGGCCGCGTCAGCCTGCTCGGGCGTACGGGCCGTCCAGGCGATGACGGGCATTCCCGCCCTTCGGTGCGCCGCCGCCTCGGGAAGGTGGACGGTATCCAGGCTCATGGCCAGGAAGTGCGGCCGGGCGATGGCGACATGCTCCAGCCGTGCAAAGGCCTTGCGCTGCTCGGGGGAGATGTGGGTGGACTCATCATTCCAGCGATAGCTGTCCAGGCCACGCAGCACGCCCGGGAAGCGGTCTGCGTACCAGGCGTGGCTGTAGGGATTGAAGCCGATCACACAGGTCGGGCCGGCGTGATCCATGAGGATCTCGTGGACCCTCTGCTCGAGGGGGCCGACTTCGCCGAAGGGGGTCTTGAGTTCGACGTGAACCATGGCCCGATGACCAATCAGGGCCAGGGCCTCGAGCAAGGTCGGGATGGTCTCTTCCGTGCCCTTCAGGGACATCTCGGAGAGATCGGCGGCGGTGTGGTCCCTGACCCTGCCCTCACGGCCCGTCATCCGCTTCAGGGTGTTGTCGTGGAAGACAACCGCCTCGCCGTCCGCGGTGATGTGGACGTCCAGCTCGATGCTGTAGCCGGCCTGGCAGGCGGCCTGAAAGGCCCCGAGCGAGTTTTCGGGCGGGCCGTCAGGGCTCCAGAGCCCTCGGTGGGCGATGGCGGGACTGAAGAGGAGGTCCCAGGCCTCTCCGAACTGTGCGGTCATCGGACCTCCACCACCGCGTCGACCTCCACCGCGAAGTTCAGGGGCAGCCGATAGACGCCGACCGCCGAGCGCGCGTGCCGCCCTGCATCCCCGAAGGCGAGGACCATCAGGTCGGAGGCGCCGTTCACCACCTTCGGGATGTCGAAGAAGTCAGGGCCGGCCTGGACGAACCCGCCCAGCTTGACCACCCGGACCACCCGGTCGAGGTCGCCCTCGCAGACGGCCTTCATCTGGGCGATGAGGTTGATCCCGCAGAGGCGGGCGGCTGACTGGGCAGTCTCAAGGTCGATATCGACGCCCACTACGCCCCTCACCCCGCCGGTGGCGTCGAGGGAGACCTGACCGGAAATGTGGACCAGGGCCCCGCTCCGGACAAAGGGGACGTAGTTGGCGACCGGCGCCACCGGGACTGGCAGGACAAGGCCGGCGGCGGCAAGGCGGGCTTCGACTTCAGACATGGATCGAGACTATCCCCTGAGAAGGCCGCCGGACAGGGCGAACCTGGTCACTTTCAAGTTTGAGGCGGCGTGTCCCCGCCTCCGAGGACCCGCTTGGCCTCATCCGACCGGGCGGCGTCCGCCGGGCAGACGTCTCCCAGCCGGCGGGCGGTGGTGGTGGCCGTCCCCGCAAGCGGGATACCGGCGATCCGGGTCGAGAGGGACAGCTTCAGGCGGAAGGTCTCCGGCGTGTAACCTCCGTTCGCCGTGACGTCTGCAACCTGCCCTTCCTTGGTGGCGCAACTGCCCTTGAGAAGGATCTTCCCGTCCCCGACGGCGCGGGAGGGATAGGTGCACGCATAGTGGCGGTTCGACGGCGAGGTCATGAACCTGTGGATCTCGGAGGCGACCAGACAGCGCCTCTCCACCTTCTTCTGGGTGATCACGACCGTGAAGACGTTGGTCAGCTCCCAGTAGCCGGGCCGCGGGCGACCTACGCTGTCAGCCTGTGTCGGGCCTGCGATCGCAAGGACCGCAACCCCGGACGCCAGCGCCATTCCCAATCGCAACATCGCGCTTCGTTCCTTCCTGCCGCAACGTCCCGGGCCGCCTCACTGGCCTTGGGAGGTCGCCACCTGTACATCACGCGGAGACATGGGGTGTCGATTGCCTGATTCCGACCCGTCCGCGCCAGACGCATCCGCCGCCCCAGAGCTGGAACTGACGGTCGTCGTCCCGACCTTCAACGAGCGGGCGAACGTCCGCAAGCTGATCAGCCTGGTCGAAACGGCCCTGGGCGACCGGCGCTGGCAGATCATATTCGTCGATGACGACTCCCCGGACGGAACGGCGTCAGAGGTCAAGGCCATCGCCGCGCGGGATGGTCGTGTCCAGTGCCTGCACCGGGTCGGTCGCAGGGGACTCGCCGGGGCGGTGATCGAGGGGATCATGGCGAGCGCGGCGCCCTTCGTGGCGGTGATGGACGGCGATCTCCAGCATGATGAACGGCTTCTGCCCGAGATGCTCCGGGCGCTGCGCGAGGACGGCGCGGACCTTGCTGTGGGAAGCCGCTACTGCGGAGGCCCCGACGCCGATGCTTCGGCCCTCGGCGTCCGCCGGGAGGCGGGCAGCCGGCTCGCCAACTGGCTGGGCCGACAGGTGCTGAAGGCGGACCTCACCGATCCGATGAGCGGCTTCTTCATGGTCCGCCGGTCCCGGGTGGAGGCGGTGGCCCCGCGGCTTTCGACCTCAGGCTTCAAGGTGCTGTTCGACATCATCGCCTCCCAGGGGCGGCCGATGCGCATTGTCGAACTGCCCTATACCTTCCGCGCGAGGGAGGCGGGGGACTCCAAGCTCGATAACGGCGTCGTCGTCCAGTACCTGGGGCTGCTCGTGGCCAAGCTCAGCCGCGATGTCATTTCGCCCCGGTTCCTGATGTTCGCCATGGTGGGAGCCAGTGGGGTGGTCGTACATCTGGCCATTCTGCGGAGCCTCCTGCACCTGGGCTTCTCATGGGCCCAGACCCTGGCGGCTCTTGGCGCCATGACCTCCAACTACCTGATCAACAACGCCGTCACCTACCGGGACCGCCGGCTGAAGGGGCTGAAGCTGATCTCGGGCTACATCAAGTTCTGCGTTCTCTGCAGCGTGCCCCTGGCGGCCAATGTCGCGGTGGCGACGGTCGTCTATGAGCGCGGACCCTCCTGGTGGGTGGCGGGCCTCGCCGGCGCCGTCGTCGCCGCAGCCTGGAACTATGTCACGACCTCGAAGGCCGTCTGGTGAGGGCCCGATGATGAGGCTGGACGCCGTCCGCGGCCTCTGGCTGCTCATCCTTGCCCTCACGGCGGCGCGGCTCTGGGCGGCGGCGGCCATCCCCCTGACAGAGGACGAGGCCTATTACCGGCTTTGGTCGCAGCACCTGCACTTCGGGTACTACGATCACCCGCCGATGATCGCCTGGTGGATCCGGCTGGGGACTCTCCTGGCGGGAGATACGTCCCTGGGCGTACGCCTTCTGCCCGTTCTCGGCGCGGCGGCGACGACCTGGCTGACCGCGGATCTCGCCCGCCGGCTCGGCGGGAGCGCACGCACGGCGCTCGTCGCAGCCCTCGCCTACAACGCCATGCTGACCATCGGGGCTGGCGGCCTGATCGCCACCCCGGACGCCCCGGCCATCTTCTTCTGGGCCGCCACCCTGGCGGTGGTGGGTCGGATCTTCGCCGGGGGAAGCCCGCGCCTGTGGCTGCTGGCCGGGACCCTGGCGGGACTGGCCTGCATCTCCAAGTACTCCGCCCTCTTCCTCGCGCCCGGGATCGTCCTGTGGCTGGCGAGCTCCGCCGAGGGGCGGCGCAGGCTGCTCACGCCATGGCCCTGGATGGCCATCGCCCCGGCAGGGGCGATCTTCGCCACCAACCTCGCCTGGAACGCCGCGAACGGCTGGCTGACCTTCGAGAAACAGTTCGGACGGGTCGAGCCCTCGCAGTTCAGGCCCGCCTACCTGGGTGAGTTCCTCAGCACACAGTTCGTCCTCCTGAATCCCCTCATCGCGATCCTGGCGGGCGCCGGGGTCTGGGCGGCGGCGCGCAACCGCGGCCGGGTGGGGGGCATGGACCTCTCCCTGCCCCTCCTGGCCGCCCTGCCCTTCTGCCTCTACCTGTCCCTGCACAGCCTGCATGACCGGGTGCAGGCGCACTGGCCGGCCACCGTCTTCGGCGCCTTCGCCCTGGCCGCCGCAGCGGCGCTTCAGGCCCGCCCCGGGGGCTGGCGGCCCAGGGTGTTCGGGGCCGGCCTCGCCCTGGGCGCCGTCGCCATGGCCGGGACCCTGGCCTGGGGGGGGCTGCAGGGTCCGCCGCTCAACGGCCGCACCGACCCCCTCCTTCCCATCCGCGGCTGGCCGCAATTCGCCGGAGAGGTCGAGGCCGCCCGCGTCCGGGCCGGCGCGGAGTGGGTGGGGGTGGCGCACTACGGAGCCCTGTCCCAGCTGGCCGCGACAGGCCGGATCGGGGCGCCCCTCGTCCACCTGATCGAGCGGGAGCGGTGGCCGGATGCGGCGCCCGCGCCGGTCGACCGGCCCGGCCTCGTCCTCGACAAGAGCCGGCGCCTGTCGCTGGCGGACCTTCAGGCCTGCTTCCGCACGGTGACGCCGGTGGGCGAACTCGTGCGCGGCGTCCCCACCAGCCGGGTCGACCGCTATCCCGTCTTCCGCGTCGAGGGTCCGGTCGAAGGCCTGCTCGCCAGCGGATGCCCAGACGAGCTGGGGAAGAACCGGCGGCGCTAGGCGGCGGCCCCAACTCCTCCCCCAAGGGGCGACTGGCCCGCAACACGGACCGGCGGAGGCAGCTGAAGCCCCGCAGCGCCCCCTCACCCCGCTTCGCGGGGAGCTCCCCCTGGGAGGGGGAGCAATTAAGCCATTGTCATTCCTCCACCTCTTGAGGGGGAGGTGGACCGCGCAGCGGGCCGGAGGGGGTGTGCCTAGCGACCGGTGAAGTCCGCCGGGCGCTTCTCGAGGAAGGAGACCATGCCCTCGCGGAAGTCGCGGGTGCGCATCAGCTGCAGGAACTGCAGGTAGACGTGGTGCACATGGTCATTGAACGTCTCGTTCAGGCCCATGCGCATCAGGCGCTTGGCGGACTGCACCGCCAGGGGCGCATTGTCGGCGATCTCGCGGGCCATGGCGCGGGCGGCGGACTGCAGCTCGTCGTCGGCCACGACGGCGTTGGTGAGGCCAAGCTCGAGGGACTCGTCCGCCGTGAGGGTGCGGCCGGTGAAGATCAACTCGGCGGCCTTCGCCCAGCCCAGCAGGCGCGGCAGGATCCAGGTGCCGCCGGACTCCGGCACGATGCCCCGGCGGACGAAGGCGGCGGCCATCTTGGCGCTGCGGGCCATGATGCGGATGTCGCAGCCCATGGCGGTGTCCATGCCGTAACCGGCGGCCGAGCCGTTCAGGGCGCAGATGGTCGGCTTGTCCATGGCGAACAGGACGGTGGGCGGGGTGTTGCGCAGGTCCAGGTTGACCGAGACGTTCTGGCTGGACGGGTCCGAGCCGATCCCCGAGCCCGACGTGGCGCCCACCAGGTCGAGGCCGGCGCAGAAGGCCTTGCCCGTCCCGGTCAGGATGACCACCCGGACCTCCGGGTCTTCGTTCGCCTGGACCAGCAGTGCCGTCAGCTGGTTCAGCATGGGGCCGGAAATGGTGTTCAGCCGCTCGGGGCGGTTGAGGGTGAGCGTCGCGATACCTTCGGACACCTCGTAGAGGACCTCGTCGGTCCGGTCCTGGGTCATGGCCATGGTTTCCTCCTGATGTTCTGGTTTCAGCGGACCTTCACCGACACGTAGGACGGCTGGTCGATGGCGATCTGGTCTTCGATGCCGGCCTTGAGGGCGGCGAGGAGGCCGGGGGTGGAGACGTCCATCTCGCCGGTGCGCAGGCGCGCGCAGAGCTCGGCGTTCAAGGTCTTCAGGTCGCCCTCTATGCCCAGCAGGGGCGAGAGACGCGCAGTCGCAGCGGCCTCAGCGACCGGTCCCTGGACCAGCTCGCGCTTGACGGCGTTGAGGGCGTTGACCGCCACCCGAGAGAGGAAGGCGTCGCGGGGGTTCAGCTGGGGGCGGATGGACTCCACCCAGCCGGCCACCGCCTCGATGAGTTCGTCCGCCCGGGGATGCTCGATCACAGGCCCGCCTCCAGAAGGTTCACCAGGTCGATCTCGGTCTCGGAGACCCGACGGCCGATCATCGGACGCTCCACCGAGTTTGTCGCCCCCGTCGCGTAGCTGGAATACATCATCAGGCACATGATGCCCCACTTGAGGGAGCCGAGGGCCTGCCAGAACAGGACCCGGGAGAGGGGAATCTCGACACCCCCGGCCTCGATGTAGCCTTCCAGCAGGTCCTGGTACTCGCCGAAGCCGCCCACCGGCCGGTCGGCGCGGCCAAAGCGCCAGGAGTTGACGCAAAGCCAGCCCAGGTCCTCCGCCGGGTCGCCCACATGGGCCAGCTCCCAGTCGAGGACGGCGACCACCCCGTGGTCCGGATCGAACATCATGTTCCCATTCCGGAAGTCGCCATGCAGGACGACGTTGGGCATGGGCGGGGGCAGGTTCCGCCGCATGTGCTGGATCGCCATTTCGAGGATCGGCCGCTCGGCGCCGGAGGACCGGTAGATGGCCTCGTAGCGGTCCAGTTCGCCCTGGGCGTCGGCGGTCGTGAGGGGCGTGGCGTCCAGGGGGATGGTGTGGATCCGGGCGAGGATCTGGCCGCATTGCCGCGCCAGGTGCGGCCGCACCCGGTCGAATCGCGGGTCGGCGACGATCTTTCGACCGAGGGTCTCCCCGGCGACGAAGCCCGTGATGTGACCTTCGCCCAGGCCGTCGTCAGGCTGGCAGAGCCGGACCAGGGGCGCGACAGGGGCGCCGGCGTGCTCCGCCGCCCGGATCAGGGCCGCCTCCGCCGCCATGGAGGCCGAGCGGGAGGTCTCCGGGTCCATGGGAACCGCTCTCCGGCGAAGGATCAGGGGCCGGGGCTCGCCGCCGCCAACGATGGTGAAGGCCCAGGTCTCCATGCTCGCCCCGCCAGTAAGGCGCTGGGCCTTCTCGACGGCGGTTCCCCCCAGCTTCGGGGCCAGGGCGTTGAGGGCGGCGGGAATATCGACTTCCATGACGTAGCGGCGCCTCAGCAGAGTTGCGGACTTGACGATCTGCCCGCCCGAGGGTGGGCTTGTAAATCGTGAACATCAATGGAAACGGCGCAAGACCGGCTGACCCAAGGGAAACGTCATGGACTTCAACCTTCCCCCTGAACTCGTTGCTTATCTTGCGGAACTCGATGAGTTCATCGAGCGCGTGATCAAGCCGCTCGAGCGCAAGGACGACAACATCCGGTTCTTCGACCACCGCCGGGAGTGGGCGCGGACCGACTGGGACCGCGGCGGCCTGCCGCGGCACGAGTGGGAGGACCTGCTGGGCCAGGCGCGCCGGCTGGCCGACGAGGCTGGCCACCTGCGCTTCGCCTGGCCGACGGAAATGGGCGGCAAGGGCGGGTCGAACCTCGCCATGGCGGTGATCCGCGAGCACCTGGCGGCCAAGGGCCTGGGCCTGCACAACGACCTGCAGAACGAGCACTCGATCGTCGGGAACAACCCCTTCATCCTGATGTTCAAGGAGTTCGCCACCAACGCCCAGTACGACAAGTACGCCGACCTCCTGCTGAACGGGAAGATGCGCACCATCTTCGGCCTGACCGAGCCCCTGCACGGCTCGGACGCGACACACATGGAGACCCGCGCCGTCCCCCACGAAAAAGACGGCAAGCCCGGCTGGCTGATCAACGGCGAGAAGATGTGGTCCACCGGCATGCACGTGGCCACGCACTGCATGGTCTTCGCCCGCACCAGCGGCAATGACGGCGACGCCACCGGCATCACCTGCTTCATCGTGCCGGCGGACGCGCCCGGGGTGAAGGTCGAGGAGTACCTCTGGACCTTCAACATGCCCACCGACCACCCGCGGGTCAGCTTCACCAATGTCTGGATCCCCGAAGACAGCTACTGGGGCGTGATCGACCGCGGCCTGGGCCTCGGCCAGAGCTTCGTGCACCAGAATCGTATCCGGCAGGCGGCGTCCTCGCTCGGCGCGGCGGTCTACTGCATCGAGGAGAGCGTCAAGTACGCCCGGATGCGCAAGCCCTTCGGCAAGCCCCTGGCCGACAACCAGGCCATCCAGTGGCCCCTGGTCGAGCTGGCCACCCAGGCCGAAATGCTGCGCCTGCTGATCCGCAAGACCGCCTGGCAGATGGACCAGATGGAGCACAAGGCCGTGGAGCGCGAGCTCTCCGACAAGGTCTCCATGTGCAACTACTGGGGCAACCGCCTGGTCTGCGAGGCCGCCGACCGGGCCATGCAGGTGCACGGCGGCATCGGCTATTCGCGCCACAAGCCCTTCGAGCATATCTACCGCCACCACCGCCGCTACCGGATCACCGAGGGCTCTGAGGAGATCCAGATGCGCAAGGTGGCGGCCTTCCTGTTCGGCTACATGGGCCCGCGCCGGAAGGAGTTCGCCGACCTGACCTGGGACGACGTCGACTACCGCAACCAGAGGTAGCCAGGCGGCGGCTCAACAGACCCCCTCCGGCCCGCTGCGCGGTCCACCTCCCCCTGGAAGGTGGAGGAGTTACAATGCGTTCATTGCTCCCCATCAGGGGGAGCTCCCCGCGAAGCGGGGTGAGGGGGTCAACGGCCGCCAGGATCAGGCCCCGTACAGCCTCTCGAACAATGGCGGCAGGCCGTCGGGCAGGCCGGCCAGGGGACCGGAGGACAGGAGCAGGACCACCTCGTCGCCGGACAGGGTGGAAAGGGCCTCCAGGGCTTCGGCGGCGTCCATCACGGGGCGGGCGTCCACGCTTGCCGCCCGGGTCCGATCCACGATCTCGGCCAGGGTCGATTGGTGATGGCTCTCCGCGCCGTGCCCCGGCGGGGGCAGGATCAGCACACTGTCGGCCCCCTCGAAGACCGTGTCGTACCAGGACAGGGCGTCCCGGGACCGCCAGGAAAAGGTGTGCGGCTCGAAGACCACGATGAGCCGCCGGTCCGGGAAGTGCAGCCGCATCGCCTCGATGGCCGAGCGCGCCTTCTCCCAGGAGGAGCCGAAGCCCTCGACCACCGGGATGCGGGAGGTGCGGGTCAGCCGGTCCAGCCGGCGCCGGATGCCCTCGAAGGTCGAGACCGCGCGGACCAACCCCTCGCGGTCCACCAGCCCCGCCTCGAGCAGCAGGGCCGAGACCCCGACGATGTTCTCGATGTTGTGGGCGCCGAGAAGTCCGGTGGTCATGGGCGTGCGGGCGCCGTCCGGCGCAACGAGGTCAAAGCGCGAGATGTCCCCGAACACCTCGTCCTGGGCCCGCCAGCCGCCCTCCCCGCCGCCGTACCAGACGATCCGGGCCCGGGTCTCGCCGGCGACCTCGCGCACGGCGGGGTGGTCGCGCAGCACGGCGAGCCCCTCTGACGGCAGGCTGCGGAGGAGCCGCCGGAAGGGCGCCTCGTACTCGGCGAAGGTCGGGAAGACGTTGACGTGGTCGTGGATCAGGGAGGTCAGCAGCAGCCTGTCCGGATGGTAGAGGTCGAACTTGGACCGGCGGTCGTTCGGCCCGACGATGTACTCGTCGCCCTCCAGGATCATCTCCGGCGATAGGCCCCAGCGCCCGGTCGCCGGCAGGGAAGGCGAGATGGCGCCCACCAGCCACCCGGCGTCGACCCCGCAGGACCTCAGGACATGGGCGGCCAGGGCCGCGCAGGTGGACTTGCCGAAAGAGCCCGCCACCACGGTGTTGACCCGGTCCCGGGAAAGGTCGCCCACCAGTGCGGGGAAGGTGGTGACCCTCACACCGCGACGCCGCGCCTCGGCGGCCTCGACATTGTCGTCTCCCCCCAGCTTGGCGCTGGCCCCCTGGACGAGGACGTCCAGGTCCGCGGGCAGGTTGGCGGCGTCCAGCCGCCATGCGACCGGCAGGCCCAGCCCCTCGACGAAGGTGGACATGGGAGGGAAGACGTCCTGGTCGGAGCCCGAGACCGCGTGGCCGGCGTCCTGCATCATCTGGGCGACAGCCGCCATGCCGGCGCCGGCGATTCCGGTGAAATGGATTTTCATGCCGCCTTCCCTGCAGCCGCCGGCGTTAAGTGATGATTAACCATACCGAGCCAGCCTGCCCTCGTCTTCTTCGAAGACATCCCATCACCACCATCACCTTGCGCCCGGCTTCGGTCGGGCGTCCTTTTTTCGGGCCTTGGAGAGTCCGTTCGCAGGTGGTGTAGTGCCTCCCAAGGATTGAGGGAGGACAGCGCATGGCCAGGGCCGCAGCCGGCTTCAAGACCCGCCTGGAGCCGCAGGACGAGTTCCCGCACGATCCGGGGACCTTCAAGAACTACAACGAAAGCATGTACTTCAACGTGTTCGACCCGGCCCGGAAGGCCGGGGGCTGGTTCCGGATCGGCAACCGGCCCAACGAGCACTATGCCGAGATGACGGTCTGCCTCTACCTGCCGGACGGCCGGGTGGCCTTCATGTTCGGCCGGCCGACCATCGAGGGAAACACCGAGATGAACGCCGGCGGCCTGAAGGTCGAGGTGGTCGAGCCCTTCAAGCGCCTCCGCGTGACCTACTCCGGCAAGGCCCTGCTCCTTGCGCGCCCCCACGAGATGGCCGACCCAAAGCGCGCCTTCCGCGAGAACCCGTCGGTTCCCTGCACGGTGGAGCTGGACTACGAGGGCGTCTCGCCCATGTACGGCGGCGAGACCGTGCGCGAGGACGGGACCCCGATCGAGATCGACCCCGAGAAGTCCTTCGCCAAGGCCCATTACGAGCAGCACTGCGCCGCCAGCGGCCGGTTCACCGTGGGCGACGAGGTCTTCGAGATCAACGGCCATGGCCTGAGAGACAAGTCCTGGGGACCCCGCCACTGGCAGGCCATCGACTGGTACCGCTGGTGCCCGATGAACTTCGGCCGTGACTTCGGGATGATGCTGTCGGTCATCGGCGACGGAAAGGGCGGCGCCCGGCAGGGCGGCATGGTCTTCCGCGACGGGATCTACGACCTCATCAAGGAATGCCGGATCGAGAGCGACTGGGACGAGCACGGCTACCAGACCCAGCTTCGCGCCGAGGTGAAGACCGAGGGCGGGAAGACCTATTCCGTGACCGGCCGGGTCATGTCGCTGATCCCCCTCCGCAACCGGCGCACAACGCCCGATGGGGTCGAACTGCAGACCCGGATCACCGAGGGCATGACCGAGTACCGCTGCGGCGACCTGGTGGGTTACGGCCTTTCGGAGTACCTCGACCAGATCATCGACGGCCAGCCCAATGGCAAGGCCGCCGGCTACTGAGGCGCCAGGGCGACGGACCCGCTTGCGCGGGTGGGCGGCGCGGTCTATAGCCCCGGTCCTTCCAGGTGATCCCCGATAGCTCAGCTGGTAGAGCAGTCGGCTGTTAACCGACTTGTCGCAGGTTCGAGTCCTGCTCGGGGAGCCATCCTCTTCCATACCGTCCCGCTCTAGAGGGCGACTGCGTCAGAGAGGCGCCATGGAGGTCTTCTACGACCAGATCGCGGACTGGTGGACCGTGATCTCCCCCCTCTCCGACTACACCGGAGAGTGCGCCGAGATCCGTCGTGTCCTGAAGGCCCGCCGGCCCGAGGCGCGGACCCTGCTGGAGCTGGGCAGCGGCGGCGGACATGTGGCCTTCCACATGAAGTTGGACCTCGACTGCACCCTGACCGACCTCAGCCCCGCCATGCTGGAGGTCTCCCAGCGCCTGAACCCCGAGTGCCTTCACATCCAGGGCGACATGCGGACCCTGGACCTCGACCGGCGCTTCGACATCGTCCTGGCCCACGACGCCATCGCCTACATGACCTCGGAGGCCGACCTGAGGGCCGCCTTCGCCACCGCCCGACGCCACCTCTCCCCCGGCGGGCTGGCCCTCTTCATTCCCGACGAGTTCCTCGAGACCTTCGAACCCGGCGAGTCCTATCTGTTTGGCGGCGAGACGCCGGATGGAAGGTCCGCCCG
>NZ_JADCBG010000015.1 GCF_020253645.1 Phenylobacterium sp. | reverse complement strand
TGAGCGGGACCCTGGAGTTCACCATCCTGGGCTGCGGCTCCTCCGGCGGGGTGCCCAGGGCCGACGGCGACTGGGGCGAATGCGATCCGGCCGACCCGCGCAACTTCCGCACCCGCTGCTCCATGCTGGTGCGCCGGACTGCGCCTGACCCCGCCCAGGCCACCACCGTCCTGGTGGACGCCTCGCCGGACCTGCGCTGGCAGACGGCCCAGGCCGGCGCCCGGCGGCTCGACGCCCTGCTGCTGACCCACGACCACGCCGACCAGACCCACGGCATCGACGACATCCGGGCCTTCTTCATCCGCCAGAGGGCGCGCATTCCCTGCCACATGGACGCCGCCACCTTCGCCTCCATGGGCCGCCGGTTCGGCTATGTCTTCGAGGGGGAGGGGGGCTATCCCGGCATCGCCGACCCGGTGCTCATCCCGCCCCACGGCCAGGCCTGGGAGGTGGAGGGCCCCTCGGGCGCTATTCCGGTTGTGACCTTCGACCAGGACCATGGCGGCCTTCGCTCCGTCGGCTACCGGTTCGGCGACGTGGCCTATTCCAGCGACGTGGTGGGCCTGCCGGACGAGGCCTTTGAGGCCCTGGCCGGCCTCGATGTCTGGATCGTCGACGCCCTGCGCTGGCGCCCGCACCCGACCCACGCCCACGTGGATCTGGCCCTGGAATGGGCGGCGCGGCTCAGACCCCGGCGCACCATCCTGACCAACATGCACATCGACCTCGACTTCGCCGATCTCAGCGCCCGCCTGCCGCCGGGGGTGGAGCCGGCCTTCGACGGCCTGCGCTTCGAGCACAGTCTGGGGGCGGGGGCGTGACGTCACGCCTGAAACTGGCCTTCCTCGCCTCCCGCAACGGCTCGGCCTTCCGAGCAGCGGTGGAGGCGGCGGAGGCGGGGCCGCTGGCCGCCGACATCGTCCTCCTGGTCAGCAATTCGGCAAGGGCGCCAGCCCTGGATTTCGCCCGCGCGCGGGGTATTCCGCACCGGGTCATTCCCACCGCCGTCGATCCCGGCGCCGCCGACCGGGAACTGGCCGAGGCCCTCGCCGCTTCGGGCGCCGACTGGGTCGTCCTGTCCGGCTATCTGAGGCGTATCGGCCCTGCGGTCCTGGCGCGCTTCCCGGACCGGATCCTCAACATCCATCCCGGCCCCCTGCCGGCCTTCGGAGGGGAGGGGATGTATGGGCGCCGGGTGCATGAGGCCGTCATCGCCGCCGGCGCGCCGCAAAGCGAAGTCACCATCCACCTCGTCGATGGCGAGTACGACCACGGCCGGGTGCTTGGCCGATGGCCCGTGCCCGTGGAGCCGGGCGACATGCCCGAAACCCTCGAACAGCGCGTCACCGCCCTGGAGCCCGAGGTCATGACCCGGACCCTCATCGACCTCGCCGAAGGCCGGCTGGAGCCGTCTCAGGCGTCCTGAAGCTCGGCCCTTCCTGGTACCGGAAGCCGGTTCCCGACCGCCGCGGCGCGCATTGAGCCGCGCTCGATTTCCTTCATGAGATCATGGCAATAGACGCCGAAGTCCACCTGGATCGTGTGCCGCTTGGAGGCATAGTACTGGCCCATGTGCAGGGCCTCGTCCTCGGCGATAATCCGTTCCATGTCGGCGGGCGAGGGGGGCAGGTACCTGCCCGTCAGGTAGGCGGCCACGAACTTGGCCTGCTGCTCGGCGAAGTTGACCAGGGTCGGCAGGGGCTGGGCGAGGCCCATATAGAAGAGGTTGGGCACGCCGGGCTTCATCATCCGCTTGAACAGCGGCAACCGGTGATCGGAGTCCGGCACGAAGGCCGGGTCCTCGAAGAAGGGGAACTTCATGTCGTAGCCGGTGGCGTAGATGATCACGTCCACGTCCTCGACACTGTCGTCGGTAAAGCGCACCTGCCGGCCTTCCAGGGCCTTGATGCCCGGCCGGAAGGTGATGTCGCCACAGCCCGCCCGGGTCAGGAACTCGCCGCTGACCGAGGGGTGGGCCTCCAGCGGCTCATGGTCGGGCTTGGGCAGGCCATAGTCCTCCATGGCGCCGAGGGCCTTCTTGATCCCCTTGCGGGCCAGGGACAGACCCAGCTTGCGGGGCATCCAGGGGGGCATGGCCGCCTTGTCCGCCGGCCGGCCGTTCATGTACTTGGGCAGGACCCAGACCCCGCGCCGGGCCGAGACGATCAGCCGGCCCGCCAGGGGCCGCTGGGACAGCTCCGAGGCGATGTCCATGGCCGAATTGCCCATGCCGACCACCACCACGGTCTTGCCGCGCACATCCACCGGATCAAAGGGCGTGCGGTAGGCGTGGGAATGGAAGGACACCCCGTCGAAATGGCCCGGATACTCCGGCGTGCGGGGGCTCCAGTGATGCCCGTTGCACACGAAGAGAACATCGTAACGCCTTGTTTCACCATTCGAAAGCGTGACCTCCCAAAGACCCTCGGCGTTACGCACCGCCTTGGTCACGGCGGTGTTGAAGGTGATGGTCTCGCGCAGGCCGAAATGGTCGACATAGTCGTGGAAGTACTGCAGCAGCTGGCTGTGGTGCGGAAAGTCCGGCCAGCCGGCGGGCACGGGATAGTCCTCGAAGGCCAGGCGCCACTTGGACGTATCGATGTGCAGGCTCTGGTAGCAGGCCGAGTGGCCGTTCGGGTTGTTGTAGTACCAGTTGCCGCCGATGTTGTCGGACATCTCGAAGCAGTCGTAGGGAACGCCCAGGTCCTTGAGCTTCTTGGCCGTGGTGAAGCCGGAGCATCCGGCGCCGATGATGCAGGCCTTGGGCAAGGGGGCCATCTGGGGTCTCCGTTCCGTTTCCCGTTCGAATTCAGGACTTTGGAGCCGAACGCGCCAAGGTCAAGCCTGACCCAGGGTCAGGCTTGGTTTTCCTCCGCCTCCAGTTCAAACCGCCATTTGCGAAGGACCGCCGGCGCAAGGTCCACCTCCCAGTTGCGGGCCAGCAGGAGGACATGACCCAGCACGTCGGCCACCTCATCCGCCAGCTGGGCCTTCATCTCGGCCTCACTGCGTCCGCCCGACCGTCCGCGCCCCGAAAGCCGCGACCAGGCCTGGGTCAGCTCGCCGACCTCTTCCTGCAGCTTCAGAATGTACCAGTCTGGATCCCGGCGAAGCCCGAACGCCGCCACATAGGCCTGTGAAGCCTGTTCAAACCGGTCCGCGAGGGGGCCGAGGGGGCCAAGGTTAGGTTCGATGGGCATGTTGGGCTCCATGATGGTCGGGGGTCGCAGAAGCAGCGTCCGTTGATTCTCAATACAGGCGCCGTGAACTCTCAACCTATATTTCCGATAATATTCCTTATACGCATTCCGGATCCGCGCGACGAACGCCAAATGGGGTCGCCTGTAACGTCACCCAGCGAACGAATGTCGGGCTACCCTGCCACGCCCCATAACAGCTCATCGGCCTGCGGGCGCTCCAGCCAAGTCGCGCAAAGTTCCACATGTTCCCTGGAAACTGTGAAGGTATCGGGCGGCAAGGCCGCGTTCCGCGCCTCGACCCGTCTTAGGAGATCCTGGATCGGCGGGTCGAGGAAAACCAGTTGAGCCTGCGCCCCTGCCGCCCTTGCCCGCGCCCGCGCTGCATCCCGATCGGACCGGTGGAAGAAGCCAAAGTCCAACACGACATCACTCCCCAAGCGCAGCACTCGCTCGGCAACCTCAAGCTGGACCTCATGGACAGCCTCACGGCGCTTGAAGTCATAGCCATCGCCGACGATCCGAGACATCCAGACGTCGGGAGACAAAACCAAAGCGGGTCGTTCGTGCTCCAGGCGGCGGGCCAGGGTCGTCTTGCCTGAACCCGGCAAGCCCATCATCATGAGATGTCAATCGACTTGGAGGGCGAGCGGACATGACGGCTTCCTCAACGAAAGACATTCTCGCGCAGATGGCGCGCTACCATGCTTGGGCGACCGAGGGGCTTCTGGCATCGATCGCGCTGATCCCGGACGAACCTTATCGGAAGCCCTGTGGCCTGTTCTTCGGCTCGATACACGGAACGCTGAACCACCTCCTATTGACCGACAGTCAGATCTGGCTTCCGAGATTCAAATCCGAGCCTGCCGCGAGCTTGCCGCTCGACGCGGAAGTGGAGCACGACCGCGCGGCGCTCGCGGCTCGGCTCGTCGCAGCGACGGCGCGCTGGCCTGAGCATGTCGCAGGCCTCGACGAGGCGGCCCTGGCTGAAGACCTGCGTTACACGATGACGACCGGGCAGCCGCGCGTGTTGCCGCGGCCCGCAGCGCTTCTGCACGTTTTCAATCATGCTACGCACCATCGGGGACAGATCACGGCCGGTATGACGATGCTGGGCCTTGAGTTTCAGCCTCTCGATCTCCCGTACCTGGTCTTCTCTGAGTTGGCGTGAGCGCCGCTTCATTAGCTGTCTGTCTGCGCGGGGCGTTCGCCGCCTGAGGCGAGGACCGCGCTCGGAACTACCGAGGGGAAACATGTCACGGTCGCGGTACTCCAATCTCTCGACGGCGCTGAGCAAGGCCAGAGAGCTGATCGTATCGACTTGGGTCGCCTTCGGGGTGGTTCTGCTGTCCTTCGCCATTCTCGAGATCGTGGTCGACAAAGTGTCGCCATTTCGTGGGATCCCAGGGTCTGGAGCTAAGCAAGATCAAACTGTAACAGTCGGGGCAAAGACGTCGCCACAAACGTCCAGCCGGCTCTCCTTGGAGTTCCGCTATCCAAGGATGGAGATCAGTCGGAGCAGATAGCCGTCGGGATCACACACGACGAATTGGTCCTGCGCACGTTCAAGCTCTCCAACCCGATACCAGCGGCGTTCCAAAGGAATGAGCACGGCAGCCCCATTTTCGACTACCCGGGCGTAGGTGGCGCGCACGTCCGCAATCTCGATCTGGAAATTGACGCCCCGACCGAAGGGTTGCTCCAGAGGCGCGGTTCTGTACCGCCGACCTGGCCCGTCGGCCTGTTCAAGCATCAGCCTCGCACCCGCCAGATCGATCATGGCGAACCGCTCTTCTGGGCGGTCGTAAAGCACCTGAAAGCCCAAGATCTCACAATAGAACTTGAGGGAAACAGACAGGTCAGTGACGTCGAGTTCGGGGATGATGAGTGGCACAGGGGACATCGTCTGATCCGAACCGCCGCACGATGGTAGGGCTCTGCGGGTGCCCGCTCCCCCTCACCTGCTGTCTGGTGACGTCTCTATCTGGCAGCCAGCGGGATACGTTTATCCGACCCAGACAATGGATCCGCACGAAAATCTGCAATCCGGCCGATCGCGCCGACACTACGGGGGGTCATCCACGCCTGAGAGCCCCCCTAAATGACCCTCCCCAAGACCTACGCCTGGCTGAGCCGCATGACGCCCCTGCCGCGGATGATCTCCGCAGCCCTGGCCGAGCTCGGGGTCCGTGAGACCGCTGGTGCCGCAAACACCACCCAGATCCTCCGGTGGGCCGTCGAGACCGGCCTCAATGCGGACTACCGGGCGGACTCCATACCCTGGTGCGGGCTCTTCATGGCCCACATCGCCCGTGTCGCCGGACGGGAGGTTCCGCCGGCCTCCCTCTGGGCCCTCAGCTGGGCCCGGTTCGGCATCGAGGGTGGTCAGCCGGAACTGGGTGCCGTCCTGGTCTTCATGCGCCAGGGTGGCGGTCACGTGGGCCTGTACATCGGCGAGGATTCCCGATGCTATCACGTCCTGGGAGGCAACCAGGGCGACCGGGTCTTGCATTACCCGCATCGCCAAGGAGCGCCTCTATGCCGTCCGCCAACCGCCCTATGTAAACAAGCCCCGCTCCGCCGCGACCTACCGCCTCGCCGCCACCGGCGAGGTTTCCTCCAACGAGGCCTGAGACCATGACCGAAGCCGCCCCTCCAGCAGACGCCATTCCCGGATATGACCGTCCCGCCGTCGAGGCCTGGCTGGCGGCGCACTGTCCCGAGCTCTCCGGTCCCTTCGACTGGGTGCGGCTGCCCGGCGGACATTCCAACCTGACCTGGCGGCTGACGGACTCCACCGGCCGGCAGGCGGTGATCCGCCGCCCGCCGCTTGGGGAGCTGCTCCCCAAGGCCCACGACATGGGCCGGGAGTTCCGGGTCCTCTCGGCCCTGAAGGACACCCCCGTTCCGACGCCGCGCCCCCTCGCCTTCTGTGAGGACCCGTCCGTCACCGGGGCGCACTTCTACGTCATGGACTTCCTGGACGGGCATCCCCTCTACACGGTGCAGGACGTCAAGGACTGGGCGCCGGAGGCGAAGCGCCGCGACCTCGCCTTCGCCTTCATCGACGCCCTGGCCCAGCTCCACGCCCTCGACCCCGCCGCCGTCGGCCTGGGCGACCTGGGCAAGCCCGAGGGCTATGTGGAGCGGCAGATCAACGCCTGGGGCCGGTCCTGGGCCGCCTCCGTCGGCCCCGCCGGGTTCGACGATCCCCGGGCCCATGAGGTCGAGGCCTTCCTGCGGGCCCGCCTGCCCGGACAGGTCCCGGCCCGGGTCGTCCACGGCGACTTCGGCATCCACAACATCCTGGTCGGGCGCGGCGGCGGCCTGCTGGCCGTCATCGACTGGGAGATCGCCACCCTGGGCGACCCGCTGGCGGACCTGGCCTACGCCCTCAACCCCTGGCCGGACCCGTCCGACCCCGAGCCGCCGGCCGAGACCGCGCCCCACGCCCAGCCGGGCTTTCCCACCCGGACCGAGCTGGCGGATCGCTACGCCGCCGCCACCGGCGCGGACCTGTCAGGCCTGAACTACTACGTCGCCTTCAACCGCTGGAAGAGCGCCTGCATCGTCCACGGGGTCTACGCCCGCTACATGGAGGGCAAGAAGAGCACCGAGGGCGTCGACACCGAGGGCCTCAGGCTCAGCGTCCTGCGCAGCCTGGAACTGGCGGCCCGGGCGGCGGCGGGCTAAGGCCCCGGGCTTGGCGCGCTCGGGCCATCCATTTCCACTCTCCAGGTCTTGACCCGAGCCCCCTCCGCCACCTACCCCTGCCGACGCCTGGGGGGCTACCGGAGTTCAAAATGCGCAGACTGCTTCTCGCCACAGCCGTGGCCCTGGCCGCCGCCGGCGCCGCCCTCGCCCATGAGTATGCCGCCGGAGCCCTTCGCATCGACCATCCCTGGACGCGGCCCACCGCCGCAGGCGCTCCCACCGCCGCCGGCTATATGGAGATCACAAATACGGGCAGGACGGCCGACCGGCTGGTGTCCGCCAGCTCCGCCCACGCCGCCCGGGTGGAAATCCACCAGTCCTCCATGGAGGGCGGGATGATGCGGATGAGGGCCCTGCCCCAGGGCGTGGAGATCCCCGCCGGCGGCAAGGTGAGCCTGGCGCCCGGCGGCCTGCACATCATGTTCTTCGGCCCCAAGGCCGCCGTCGCCTCAGGCGAGCGCATCCCCCTGACCCTGACCTTTGCCAAGGCGGGCAAGGTCACCGTCCAGCTGGCTGCGGAGTCCCGGCCTCCGGCCAAGCCCGCCGCCATGCCCGAGACCCACCGCCACTAGCCGGCGGCGAGCGCGGCCTGAATATCAGCCTCAAGGGCCTCGGGCGGCGTATTCGGGCCGTAGCGCTTGAGCACCTTTCCGTCCCGCCCGACGAGGAACTTGGTGAAGTTCCACTTGATGGCGCGCGTGCCCAGGACGCCGCGCTTCTGGTCGGAGAGCCACCGGAAGAGCGGGTCCGCCCCGGGTCCGTTTACCTCCACCTTGGCCAGCACCGGGAAGGTGACGTCGTAGGTCAGGCTGCAGAAACTGGCGATCTCCGCCGCGTCCCCGGGCTCCTGGCTGGCGAACTGGTTGCAGGGGAAGCCCAGCACCACCAGGCCCGCCTCCCCGTGACGCCGCCAGAGGGCCTCCAGTCCGGCGTACTGGGGCGTGAAGCCGCACTTCGAGGCCGTATTGACCACCAGCACGACCTTCCCGGCGTAGGCCGAAAGCGGAACCTCGCCTCCGTCCGCCGCCTTCACCGTAAAGTCCTGAACTCCCGTCATCTGCGCCCCATGATCTGCTGGTTGAAGACGACGCCGAACGCGCCTGCCCTGTCCTTGTAGATTTCGAACTTGTGAGCCATCGGATATCCCCTGTGAGTGATCCTCGCCGGCCTGCCTCGCGAGGTGGCCTCAAAGGCCTCAGGGCGGCGCAATGCAACCCTTGCGTGCAATCCGTGGAGTTAGGCGCATGACCGACCAGACCCCGGCCCTGGATCGCCTTCTCGGCATCATGGCCCGCCTTCGGGACCCGAACACTGGCTGCGCCTGGGACCTGGAGCAGACCTTCGCGACCATCGCCCCCTACACCGTGGAGGAGGCCTACGAGGTCGCCGACGCCATCCAGCGGGGCGACCTGGCCGACCTGAAGGACGAGCTGGGCGACCTGCTGTTCCAGGTGGTCTTCCACGCCCGCATGGCCGAGGAACAGGGCGCCTTCGCTTTCGAAGACGTCGCCGCCGCCATCGTCGACAAGATGATCCGGCGCCACCCTCACATCTTCGGCGACGCCGACCAGAGGACCAGCGGCGAGCAGGTCCGGGCCTGGGAGGAGGTCAAGGCGGCGGAACGGGCGGCCCGGGCGCCGGCGGCGGGCCTCCTCGACGACATCCCCGCCGCCCTCCCCGGCCTGACCCGGGCGGTCAAGCTGTCGAAGCGGGCCGCCGGCGTCGGCTTCGTCTGGCCGACCACGGAGGCGGTCCTCGACAAGCTGCAGGAAGAGCTGGACGAGTTCCGCGCCGAGGTCGCTTCGGGCAACCGCGCGGCGCTTCGGGAGGAACTGGGCGACGTCCTCTTCGTCATGGCCAATATCGCCCGGGACCTCGACATCGACCCGGAGGACGCCCTGCGCGAGGCCAACGCCAAGTTCGTCCGACGCTTCCGCCACATCGAGGCGCGCCTCGCCGAGGACGGCCGGACGCCGGCCCAGTCCGACCTTGCAGAAATGGATGCCCTCTGGAACGAGGCCAGAGCCCGGGACAAGGCCAGCCGCCCTTGACCCCCCTCACCGCGCTTCGCGCGGAGCTCCCCCGCAGGGGAGCAATGACTCCCCAATTCCTCCCCCTCCTGAGGGGCCGCAGCGCCCCTCAGTCGGCTTCGCCGACAGCTCCCCCGC
>NZ_JADCBG010000149.1 GCF_020253645.1 Phenylobacterium sp. | reverse complement strand
TGCGCTAACCAGCAATGGAGGCAGCCGACCACGGTAGCGTCAGCGACTGGGGTGAAGTCGTAACAAGGTAGCCGTAGAGGAACCTGCGGCTGAATCACCTCCTTTCTAAGGATAGACCTCCAGGGCTCACGTCCTATTGGTCTGTTCACAGACACCACACAGGTAGCGGGGTGTCGCCGTCTTCGTTTCTCTTTCCGCATGACATCGCAGCCGCGACAAAAGGCTGCGGTGCGATCGCTTGTCCCGGCGTGGCCGGGACGCGCCGCTTCAAGGGCCTGTAGCTCAGCCGGTTAGAGCACACGCCTGATAAGCGTGAGGTCGGCAGTTCGAGTCTGCCTGGGCCCACCACCTTCTTCCGTGGATCCTTGGGCGGACAGGTCGAACGACAGCGCCCTCCGGGTGGTTTCTCTCCGGGGCCATAGCTCAGTTGGTAGAGCGCGTGCTTTGCAAGCATGAGGTCGTCGGTTCGATCCCGTCTGGCTCCACCAGAAGAGAGAAGACAGCGCCAAGCGATCGCGGGAGCAAGGTTTCCAGGATGGATACCCGTCCTGGCGAATGACATCGTGAATTGAAGGGTTTGTCCGGCCCCCCTGGGCTTGGAGGACTGACCTGAGAAGACATCATTGTCTGCAAAGACAAATCAAAGCGCATGTGTGGGCGCTGTTCGGCGCTTCGTACCGCCGGACGGCAAACCGTCCCCACGCATGAGTTTTGCTGAGAACGATCAAGCGCATAAGGGCTTCTGACGGATGCCTTGGCGTCGAGAGGCGATGAAAGACGTGGCACGCTGCGATAAGCTCCGGGGAGGCGCGAGCACCCTTTGATCCGGAGATTTCTGAATGGGGAAACCCACCTTTACGGTTTGCGAACTTGATTTCCAGCTCCGGCTGGAAGTGCGGTTCGTAGATCGTTCAAAGGTATAATGGCCTGAATAAAATAGGGTCATTAAGCAAACCCGGGGAACTGAAACATCTCAGTACCCGGAGGAAAGGACATCAACCGAGACTCCCGTAGTAGTGGCGAGCGAACCGGGACCAGGCCAGTGCTGTCATGAAATAAAGCCGAACAATCTGGAAAGGTTGGCCATAGTGGGTGATAGCCCCGTAGGCGTCAAATAGTGACAGACTCGAGTAGGGCGGGACACGTGAAATCCTGTCTGAACATGGGGGGACCATCCTCCAAGCCTAAGTACTCCTCGACGACCGATAGTGAACAAGTACCGTGAGGGAAAGGTGAAAAGCACCCCGACAAGGGGAGTGAAACAGAACCTGAAATCGGAAGCCTACAAGCAGTCGGAGCCACCTCGCGTGGTGACGGCGTACCTTTTGTATAATGGGTCAGCGACTTCATGTGCCGTGCAAGCTTAAGCCGATAGGTGTAGGCGCAGCGAAAGCGAGTCTGAATAGGGCGAATAAGTACGTCGCATGACGACCCGAAACCAGGTGATCTATCCATGAGCAGGTTGAAGGCTGGGTAACACCAGCTGGAGGACCGAACCCGTGAATGTTGAAAAATTCTGGGATGACTTGTGGATAGGGGTGAAAGGCCAATCAAACCTGGACATAGCTGGTTCTCCGCGAAAACTATTTAGGTAGTGCGTCAGACGAATTCCTTGGGGGGTAGAGCACTGGATGGATGCGGGGGTCGCGAGATCTACCAATTCTAACCAAACTCCGAATACCCAAGAGAACTATCTGGCAGACACACGGCGGGTGCTAACGTCCGTCGTGAAAAGGGAAACAACCCTAACCATCATCTAAGGCCCCCAAGTAACGGCTAAGTGGGAAACGATGTGGGATTGCTTTGACAACCAGGATGTTGGCTTAGAAGCAGCCATCATTTAAAGAAAGCGTAACAGCTCACTGGTCAAGCGATCCTGCGCGGAAAATGTAACGGGGCTCAAGCCGTTCGCCGAAGGTATGGGTGTGCGCAAGCACGCGGTAGCGGAGCGTTCCGTAAGCCTGTGAAGGTCAGCCGTGAGGCTGGCTGGAGGTATCGGAAGTGAGAATGCTGACATGAGTAGCGACAAAGAGTGTGAGAGACACTCTCGCCGAAAGTCCAAGGGTTCCTGCGTAAAGCTAATCTGCGCAGGGTTAGCCGGCCCCTAAGGCGAGGCCGAAAGGCGTAGTCGATGGGAACCAGGTGAATATTCCTGGGCCAGTTGGAAGTGACGAATGCCGTAAATTGTCCGGGCTTATTGGATTGTCCTGGCAGTGAAGGCGTTCCTGGAAATAACTCCAACAGAGACCGTACCCGAAACCGACACAGGTGGACTGGTAGAGCATACCAAGGCGCTTGAGAGAACTATGCTGAAGGAACTCGGCAAATTGCACGCGTAACTTCGGGATAAGCGTGACTCTCCTCTGGGCAACCAGTTGAGAGTGGCACAGGCCAGGGGGTAGCGACTGTTTATCAAAAACACAGGGCTCTGCGAAGCCGTAAGGCGACGTATAGGGTCTGACGCCTGCCCGGTGCCGGAAGGTTAAAAGGAGGGGTGCAAGCTCCGAATTGAAGCCCCGGTAAACGGCGGCCGTAACTATAACGGTCCTAAGGTAGCGAAATTCCTTGTCGGGTAAGTTCCGACCTGCACGAATGGCGTAACGACTTCCCCACTGTCTCCAGTGTAGGCTCAGCGAAATTGAATTCCCCGTGAAGATGCGGGGTTCCCGCGGTCAGACGGAAAGACCCTATGAACCTTTACTACAGCTTCGCCTTGGCGTTAGCTGCAACATGTGTAGGATAGGTGGGAGGCTATGAATCCGGGGCGCCAGCTCCGGTGGAGCCATCCTTGAAATACCACCCTTGTTGTTGTTGACGTCTAACCAGGGCCCGTTATCCGGGTTTGGGACATGGCGTGGCGGGTAGTTTGACTGGGGCGGTCGCCTCCCAAAGTGTAACGGAGGCGCGCGATGGTGGGCTCAGAGCGGTCGGAAATCGCTCGTCGAGTGCAATGGCATAAGCCCGCCTGACTGAGAGACTGACAAGTCGATCAGAGACGAAAGTCGGCCATAGTGATCCGGTGGTTCTGCATGGAAGGGCCATCGCTCAACGAATAAAAGGTACTCTAGGGATAACAGGCTGATTTTGCCCAAGCGTCCACAGCGACGGCAAAGTTTGGCACCTCGATGTCGGCTCATCACATCCTGGGGCTGGAGCAGGTCCCAAGGGTTCGGATGTTCGCCGATTAAAGTGGTACGTGAGCTGGGTTCAGAACGTCGTGAGACAGTTTGGTCCCTATCTGCCGTGGGTGTACGAAGCTTGAGAGGATCTGTCCCTAGTACGAGAGGACCGGGATGGACACACCTCTGGTGGACCTGTCGTGGCGCCAGCCGCGCAGCAGGGTAGCTAAGTGTGGACTAGATAACCGCTGAAAGCATCTAAGCGGGAAACTAACCTCAAAACAAGGCTTCGCCGAGAGTCGTGGTAGACCACCACGTTGATAGGCCGGGTGTGGAAGTGCGGCGACGCATGGAGCTTACCGGTACTAATCGCTCGATCGGCTTGATCGTTCTTAGTTGAACTCATGATTTGCTTTGATGGCCGTGGTTTCGGTCTGATGTCTTCTCTTCATCCGTTTCGTTGACCTGGTGGTTATGCCGAGAGGTCCCCACCCGATCCCATTCCGAACTCGGTCGTTAAGCCTCTCTGGGCCGATGGTACTTCGTCTTAAGGCGCGGGAGAGTAGGTCGCCGCCAGGTCTGCCGAACGGATGAACAGTCACCCTTCATTTCCGATTTCCTCCGCTTCCAGCGGAATTCCTTGCCGCGGGGTGGAGCAGCCCGGTAGCTCGTCAGGCTCATAACCTGAAGGTCACAGGTTCAAATCCTGTCCCCGCACCCAAGTTCGCCCGCCAGGCCCCGGTCTGGCGGGCTTTCTTTTGCTCGGGGCGCCGGCGCCGGCGGTCTGGCCGGGACCGCACCACCAGGTTTTGGACACCCCTGGAGATGTTCCGGCTGCCCCTCGCCTCCGGAGACGCGCGGCCTGAAGGACAGGAGTTCGGTGTGGTCGTCCGACCGTGCGAGGTGTATGCCGCCCGCATGTGGCCCGTTGTCGATGCTCAACCGCCGCCGCCGCCGACCGAGGTCGAGGTGGTCATTGTCCGGCCGGTCAACCTTCCGCCGCGGATCGGCGACTCCGTTTACTCGCGTCTCAGGCTGGAGTCGGAGGACTTGCAGGGTTCGACCCGCGTCGACGCCGCCCTCCGGCAGGTTCCGGGGGTGAGCCTCTTTCGGCGGAACGGCTCGGAGGCCGCCAATCCCACCACCCAGGGCCTGTCGCTCCGGTCCCTCGCCCCCTCGGGCGCCGGGCGGGCCCTGGTCACGCTCGACGGGGTCCCGCTGAACGATCCGTTCGGCGGCTGGGTCATCTGGTCAGCCGTCCCCCCCGAACGCCTCGCGGCTATCGATGTCGTCCGAGGCGCGGGGGCCGGGGCCTGGGGCGCAGGCGCCCTGACAGGCGTCGTCTCCCTGACAGAACTTGAGTCCGAAGCGGGGGCCTTCCGGGGTGATGTCTCCATGGGCGACCATGACCTCGCCCGCGCGGCCTTAGTGGTCTCCGAGGGGGGACTGACGGTCTCCGCCGCGGCTGGACGCGGACCCCGGTTCACTCCCGTGCGGGGTGCAGGGCGGGGCGCGGCGGATAAGCCCCTCGACCTGACGCACTACAGCGGGTCGGCCCGTCTCCGGGATGACCTGGGGCCGGCAGCCGCCGCCCTGGGCCTGGGGTTCTGGCGCGAGGACCGGGACTCCGGTCTCGCCGGCGCCACCTCCCGGTCGGAAGGCGCCTCGTTGGCCCTCACCCTCGCCGATCTCGAGCGGGGGACGGGCTGGCGCGCCCAGATCTGGGTCCGGGCCTCAGACCTGAAGAACAGCTCCGTCAGCGTCGCAGCCGGTCGCGGGAGTACGACGCCAGCGTCGGACCAGTACGCCACTCCGGCGTCCGGCTGGGGCCTTAACGCGGCATGGCGAGTGAACGCGGGGCCCTGGTCCATGGAGGCCGGCGCAGACGCGCGTCTCTCCCAAGGCGAGGCGCATGAGCGGTTTCGCTTCCTGAACGGCGGCTTCACCCGCGGCCGGGAGAGCGGCGGCCGGACTACGGTGGCCGGGCTTTACGGCGAGGGCTCCTGGTCCAGCGAACGCGTCCTTCACTCGGCAGGGCTGCGTGTCGACCACTGGTCGCAGGACGGCGCCCTGCGGCGCGAACGAGATCTCGCCACCGGCGCAATCACCCTGGACAGCCGCGCCCCCGGCGCCTCAGGCAGACGTGCAAGCATCAGGATTGGGTCGCGGATTGAGCTTTCGGAGGCCCTCGCCCTGCGGGCCGCGGCCTACAGCGGTTTTCGACCACCGACCCTGAACGAGTTGCACAGGCCGTTCCGGGTGGGCAACGACATCACCGAGGCGAACCCCGCTCTGCGGCCGGAAAGCTTGGCCGGGGTGGACCTGGGTCTGGAAGGTTTGGCCGGGGGCTGGACGTGGAGCGCGGGCGCCTTCTTCAACCGGCTCAACGATCCCGTCACCAACGTGACCCTGGGGACTGGTCCCGCGGTCTTCCCTGTCGCGGGGTTCGTCCCGGCCGGAGGAACCCTTCGGCAAAGGCGAAATGCCGGGCGTATTGACGCCTGGGGCGTCGAGGCTGAGACGCGCGCGTCGATCAGGCAGCTCGACCTCCGAACCGCGATCGCCTGGACGGACGCACAGGTGGACGGCGGCGCCGGCGCCCCCCAACTCACTGGTCTCCGGCCCGCCCAGACAGCGAAGCTCACCGCCACCGCCGGCGCCTCCTGGCGCCCCGTCGACTTCGCCATCCTGGATGTGTCGATGCGTTACGAGGGCGAACGTTTCGACGATGACCTCAATACACGCCGGCTGAAGGCGGCCCTCAGTGTTGATGGCCGGGCCGCCTGGCGCCTGGCCGGCGGCTCCGAAATCTACCTTGCGGTGGAGAATCTGGCGAACTCGCGGGTACAGACGGCTCTTGCCGGCGACGGAGCGGTCAGCCTTGCGGCGCCTCGCGCGATCAGACTGGGTGTGAGCCTCCGACGGTGAGTCCCGGGGAAGACTTCGGCCGGGGTCGGCGCCGTGTCAGGAGAGGGCCATGAACTACAGCCATGCCTTTCACGCCGGAAACTTCGCGGACATCGTGAAGCACGCGACGCTCCTTGCGGTTCTGGCGCGGCTGCAGGCCAGAGGCGCGCCGCTGAGTGTGGTCGACACCCATGGCGGCCGCGGCCTCTATGATCTTGCCGCACCCGAGGCCAAACGCTCGGCCGAAGCGGAGAGGGGCGTTCTGCGCCTGATGGCCGAGCCGGAGGCTCCGGGTCCGATCCTGACTCTCCGGCAGGCGATACTTGAGCTGAACCCGTCGGGACACGCGCGCTTCTACCCGGGGTCGCCGCGTCTGGTGGCGGACAGGCTCGGAGCCAAGGACCGGCTGACCGTCTTCGAACTGAACCCCAGAGAGGCCGAAAAGCTCCGGTCGCACCTGGACGGTCGCCCGGCTGTGGTCGTCCGGCAGGAGGACGGATTTCAGGGAGCGACAGACCTCGCTGTCCCGGGCGGTCACTTCCTTGTCCTGATCGACCCGCCGTTCGAGCGCGCGGACGACTACGCCCGAAGCGCAGAAGCGCTCCGGCGGATCCGGACCGCCTGTCCGGGCGCCGTGGTCATCGTATGGCTTCCGCTCAAGGACCTGGAGACCTTTGATGCGTTTCTTCGGGAGGTCGAGGGACCGGAGGGGCTGCTCGTCGCCGAGGCCCGGATACGCCCTCTTCGAGATCCCTTGCACATGAACGGATGCGCGCTGGTTATGTCCCATGCGCCGGACGGCCTTGCGGCGGATGTCGAAGCGATCTGTCGATGGACTGTCGAGGTCCTTGGCCATGGCGGTGAGGCCCGTGTCTGGAGCCTGTCGTGCTGAAGAGAGGCCTCGACCTGCTGGTGTCCTCGGCGGGGCTCGCAATCCTCTGGCCCTTGCTGCTTTTGCTCGCCCTTGTCATCCGCCTCGACAGCCCAGGGCCGGCTCTTCATTGGTCCCAGCGGTTCGGCCGCGACAACCGGCTTTTCCGGATGCCCAAGTTCCGCACCATGCGGACCGACGCTCCCGATGTGGCCACCGAGGCCCTCGAGGACCCGGATCGCTGGATCACCCGCGCGGGCCGGTGGCTGCGGCGGACCAGCCTGGACGAACTTCCCCAGCTCTGGAGCATCCTGGTCGGCGACATGACCCTGGTGGGGCCCAGACCGGCCCTTCATTCCCAGCACGACCTGATCGATCTGCGCACCCGCGCCGGCGTCCATGTGCTGCGGCCGGGTCTCACAGGATGGGCGCAGATCAATGGGCGCGACGTGATCGACCTGGAGCGCAAGGTCGAGCTCGACATCGAGTACCTTCACCGACGATCTCTGGGCCTTGATCTGGCGATCCTCCTCCTCACCCTCAGGGTCGCCCTGAGTGGACGCAACGTCCGCCATTGAAGCCGGACGATTGACCGGGCGAGGCAATGTCCTGCACAACTCTCGTTGCCTGACATTCCGACCCTGGAGCCGACATGATCCGCCTCAACCGAAATTCACTGATCGCGGTCGCCGTGGTCGCCTCTCTTGGGCTTGGCGGCGCCGCCGTGGCTGCGGTCAACGCCAAGTCCGTCATCGAGACCCGCCAGAACAACTTCAAGACGATCGGCAGGTCGATGAAGGAGATCAATGACAACCTGAGGTCGAGCTCGCCGAACATGGCGGCGGTCGCCTCCAATGCGGCGGTGATCCGCGGACTCGCCCCCCGGGTCGAGAGCTGGTTCCCCAGGGGGACCGGACCTGAAGCCGGCGTCAAGACGGAGGCTCTGGCCACGATCTGGAGCGATCCCTCCGGTTTCGCGGCTGCGGCGCGCCGGCTCGAGCCTGAAGCCGCCAAGCTTGAGGCTCTTGCCCGCGCCGGTGATGTCGCCGGCGCCCGTGCGCAGGTCCGGCAGGTCGGCGCCTCCTGCGGGGGGTGCCACGACAAGTACAAGGCGGACTGATCCCTCGACGAGAAGGCGCTGGCGTCATGAACGAAACGCCCACACCCGTCTGGGATTTTCCGACGAGGCTTTTCCATTGGTCGCTGGTGATCCTTGTTCTCGTGGCCTGGATCACAGCCGGGGAGCAGATGGCCATACACCGGGCGGCGGGTTACGCGCTGGCCGGTCTTCTCGCCTTCCGCCTCTGGTGGGGCCTGGCAGGAGGTTCGACCGCCCGATTCACGGACTTTGTACGTGGTCCGTCGGCGATCCGGGCCTATCTGAGGGCCTCGCGGGAAGGGGCGGCGGAAGAAAAGGCGGGGCACAACCCTCTCGGGGCGCTCTCAGTCCTGGCGATACTGGGAATGGTCGGCCTTCAGGTTCTGCTTGGACTGTTCTCAATCGACGAGGACGGCTTTGAAGGCGGCCCGCTATCCGACCGGATTGACTTCGAACTCGCCCAGCAGGTCGCGGAGTGGCACGAGCTCTCGTTCCGCATTCTGCAAGGTCTGATCGTCCTGCACCTGGCGGCGGTCGCCTACTACGCCCTGAAGCGACGGGAAGACATCATTCGGCCCATGATTACAGGAGTCAGACGGTTTCAGGGCCCGGTCCAGGGACTGGTCCGCGCGCCCCTCTGGAAGTTCCTGGTCGGCGTCCTTATCGCGATCGCGGTGGGTTACGCGGTTTCACGGGGCTTCCGACTGGGTTAGGCGCTCGCCGCATCCCTCAGACAGGTCAGCCAGGCGTCCTCGCGGGCCTTTTCGGCCACCCGGAGTTTCTCCTCGGCCTCACGGACGGCGGCGTCATGCTTGCGCCATTCCAGGACAGCGCCTTCCCGCGCGGCGCGCGCGGCCTCAAGCGTCTCGAACCGCGCCAGGACGGCCCGGACGCTGTAGTTGACTGGAGGACCCACGGTCTCGCGGTCGGGATACACCCCGGTGATCGAGTCCCGGGTCTCGCTCTCGATCAGAAAGACGTCCGCCCATCCGGCATGATGGCGCATCAGGGCCCAGGGGCGCTCAATCCGGTTGCTCATGGTCAATCCTCTGTCACGGGGCGAAGACCGATATCTAGCGCGGTCTCTTCCCGGCTCCAACGGCGTCGAGGGCAGAATCGGCTTCCGTCCTGCTCCGGATTGGGAGAAAATCCGCCGCATTGCATCCGGCCCGCATTAGGCCCCCGTTTCTGGTTCTGCATTTCAGCGGAGTTCCCATGTCGGGCATCCTCATCGCCCAGCGCTTCTGTGGCCCCCCGTCCTCCGGCAATGGCGGATACTGCGCGGGCCTTCTGGCCAAGGGCATACCGGGGCCGGCGACGGCCGTCCTGAAGGCCCGAATCCCGCTGGATGTCCCGCTGGACCTCGAGGGTGACGCAGGTCGCCAGGTACTGACCGGCGACGGAGGTGAGATCATCGGGGAGGGCGCACCCGCCAGCGCCGCCGCCCTGCCGGAGGTCCCGACGCCGCCGACCTGGGACGCCGCCATAGCGGCTGAGGCCCGGCACATCGGAATTGGCCAGAGGTTCCATCCCATCTGTTTTTCCTGCGGCCCGGAGCGCGGAGAGGGCGACGGCCTCAGGGTCTTCGCCGGGCAGGTCGAGGGCGAGGCTGAAGGGTATCTGGCCTGCACATGGACGCCCCACGCCAACTTCGCAGACGCTGACGGCCGCATCCCGACGGAGGTGATCTGGGCGGCGCTGGACTGCCCCGGCTTCTTCGCCTGGGTGGTGCGGGAAGGTCGCCACGGCGCCCTCCTCGGGACCATGACCGGAGAGGTCCTGCGCCATCCCCATGCAGGGGAGCCTTGCATTGTCACCGCCTGGCCGCTTGAGCGTTCGGGACGCAAGGAGACCTCCGGGGTTGCGCTCTTCGCCGCCGGGGGTGAACTTCTGGCGAGAGCACACCAGGTCTGGATCGTCATGAACGCCCCGCCGCGTCCCCCGGCGGCCTGATCCGCCCCGGGAGCCCCTGAGCAGAAGGGAGGCCCGACATGAAACCCGCCGCCATGTCCGACTACCGCGAACTTGCCCGGCGTCGCCTGCCGCCCATGTTTTTCGAGTATATTGACGGCGGCGCCTACGCCGAGGA
>NZ_JADCBG010000148.1 GCF_020253645.1 Phenylobacterium sp. | reverse complement strand
AAGAGCAAGCTCCTGGTGTTCGGAAGCTACTCCACTGTCAGGCCGAAGATCGCCGAGGGGTTCGACAATGTGGGCCATTCCGGCCAGGCCAGCGTCCGGTACTCACGGAGCCTGCCCCGGATCGGCCGGGCCACCGGCTCCGTGCAGGTCGGCTATGACTACAAGTTCACCGACAACAATCTGGAATTCGCCGGGGTCGAAATCATCGACTCGAAAATCGAGATCCACCAGTTCCCGGTGAATGTCGTTCTAAACGTCCCGGACCGGATGGGGCAGACCAGCCTTTCGAGCGACCTTGTCCTGAGCCCGGGGGACCTTTCCGGCGACAATAGCGACGCCGCCTTCGAGGCGCTCGTGCCCGGCGCCAAGGCGCGCTACGCTTATGGTCGCCTCGCCGTGACGCGCATCACCCGCCTGCCGCAGAGCGCGACTTGGGTGGTCCGGGGCGCATTGCAGGCCACGAGCGGCAACCTCCCGAACAGTGAGCAGATCGGCGGGGGTGGCTCCGGGAGTGCGCGCGGCTACTATCCGGATACGGCGGTGGGATCCACGGGCGTGATCCTCAGCAACGAGCTCCGGCTCGCCCCCGTCAGTCCTTCGGCCCTCCTTGGCCGGCGGTCGACGATCGAGGACAGCCTGCAGGCCGGCGTGTTCTACGATTTCGTCGACATCCGGCAGCCGGACAAGGTTCCCGGAGCCTCGGCGCCCGCCCGCCTGGAGAGTGTCGGCGTCCTACTGAACTATACCGCAGGCCGCAATCTGGACCTCTCCGTTGACGGCGGCCTGCAGCTGAGACGGGGTCCCAACGAGACCAAGAAGGGCGGGTACGTCTCCTTGTCCCTCACCGTCAGCTACTAGTCGCGACGAGAGGCATACGAAGGGAGAGCCCTGATCATGGGCGACCCGCGTTTCGTCTAGGCAGGCCGGGTCCAAAGCGGCCTGGGGTTGGGACATCCGGACCCGTACGGTGCGGCGTCCCCCGAGCGACTTGAAGCGGCCGAGGTCGCCCATGTCGCCTTCGCCGCCCGACGTGGCTTCGCCTTCCTGCGAGCGCTCCGACTAGACCATCAGACACCGGACGTTCTCTACTCGCGGTCCCGGACGGACTCTTCGTCTCTCCCTGAGAAATCTTAGACGGCGCAGATTGCGCGCGGTCGGCCCTAGGTTGACTAGGGCAACGGCGGCCCTGACGTCCCATCTCGAAGCCGCCTTCAGGGATGCGTAGCTCGAGCTCAGCCGCAGTCGGCCGGGTGTCGCCGAGGCCGCCGCCCGGGGCTGGCCTGAACCCTTCACCCTTGAGGCCCTCGCCGCCGCTCCGGCGGGTTCACTTGCCGGGGACTTCCACGACCTGATCGTCCGTAACGGCTTCGACCTCGAGGTGCTCGACCGGGAGGCCCTATCCCTGCGCGACCTGCCGCCGCCCCTCGACTACCTGAACGCCCGGATCCTGCAGGTGCATGATCTGTGGCACCTGGTGGGCGGCTATCACACGACCGGCCTCCACGAGATCGCCATCTCGGCCTTCCAGCTGGCGCAGTTTGGACATGCCTATTCGGCCTCTGTCCTGGCGGTCACGCTGGCTTCAGCCTCCGTTGAACCGGTTCGTTACGGCGTCCTGTCCGGGGTGATCGCCGCCGCCTGGGGGCACGGTCGCATCACGCCGCCCCTGCTCGGAGTCGACTGGCCGGCCGTCTGGGCCGAGCCGATCGGAACGGTCCGGGAGCGCCTGGGAGTCACGGCCTTCGAGTCCCCCTGGCCTGCGGACCTTTTCGAGCGGGCGGCTTGACCCCGTCCCGCCGTTGCCTCCGGCGGGTCGAGACCCTACTTTCCGTGCAACGCGCCGAAGGGCGCCTGAAACACATGACCTGGAGGGTTTCCCCATGCTCGGCAGAATGCAGGACTGGCCGCTGACCGTTGACCGGATTCTGGAACACGCCAAGACTTGGCATGGGGACCGCGAGATTGTCTCCCGATCCGTTGAAGGCCCGATCGTGCGCACGACCTACGCTGAGGCCTATGTACGGGCAAAGCGTTGCTCAAACGCCCTCAAGGCCCTTGGCGTCCAGCCTGGCGACCGGGTCGCGACCCTCGCCTGGAATACGGCGCGCCACCTGGAAGCCTGGTACGGCATCATGGGGATCGGCGCCGTCTGCCACACCCTCAACCCCCGGCTCTTCTCCGAACAGCTCGTCTACATCATCAACCATGCGGAAGACCGGGTCATCTTCACCGACCTGACCTTCCTGCCGATCCTCGCCCAGATCCGCGACCAGATACCGACGGTGAAGCATTTCATCGTGCTGACCGACGATGCGCACATGACCGACCAGCTGCCGGGCGCCCTGGCCTACGAGACCCTCATCTCGGGCCAGTCGGAAGATTGCGTCTGGGGCGGGTTTGACGAGAACACCCCGGCGGGCCTTTGCTACACCTCGGGCACCACCGGCAATCCGAAGGGCGTGCTCTACACCCATCGCTCGAACTTCCTGCATACGCTGGTGACGTCGGGCGCCGACGTCCTTGGGATTGGCGGGAATGATTCCATCCTGCCCGTCGTGCCCATGTTCCACGCCAACGCCTGGGGTATCGCCTTCTCCGCCCCCGCCGTAGGCGCCAAGCTGGTGATGCCCGGCCCGAGGCTGGACGGCGCTTCGGTGCACGAACTCATCGAGGCGGAGGGCGTCACCTTCTCCGCCGCCGTGCCCACCGTCTGGCAGATGCTTCTGGCCCACCTCCGTCAGACCGGAGGCAAGCTGACGAACCTCAAGCGTGTGGCGATCGGTGGCTCGGCCGTGCCGGAGGCCATAGTTCGCGGCTTCAGAGACGAGTTCGGCGTGGACGTCACCCACGCCTGGGGCATGACCGAGACCTCCCCCCTCGGCACCATAGCGAACCCCTCTTACAGGGTTGCCGAGATGGACGACGAGGCCCAGCTCCGCTTCAAGCTGAAGCAGGGCAGGCCGCCTCTCGGGATCGATCTCAGGCTGCTGGACGACGAGAACAAAGAGCTCCCTCACGACGGTCAGACCTTCGGGCGTCTGATGGTCAAGGGGCCCTTCGTGGTGGGCGAGTACTTCAAGGGCGATGGCGGCGCGATCCTCGACTCCGAGGGCTTCTTCGACACCGGCGATGTCGCGACCATCGACGAGTACGGCTACATGCAGATCACCGACCGCGCCAAGGATGTCATCAAGTCCGGGGGCGAGTGGATCAGCTCCATCGAGATCGAGAACATCGCCGCTGGCCATCCCAAGGCGGAGCTGGCGGCGGTGATCGGCGTGGCCCACCCCAAGTGGGACGAACGGCCCGTGTTGCTGGTCAAGCTACGCCCCGGAGAGAGCGGGACCAAGGAGGAATTCCTGAAGTTCCTGGAAGGCAAGATCGCCAAGTGGTGGACGCCCGATGACGTCGTCTTCGTGGATGACATCCCCCTCGGCGCCACAGGCAAGATCGACAAGAAGATCCTGCGGCAGCGCATGGTCGACTACGTCCTGCCGACGGCGGGCTGAGGCCTCGGCCCGGCGGCGCGGCCTTGACCTTGATCAAGGCGGCGTCCGCCGCAGCGTGGAGGATGGGGGCCTCATCAGGAGGTTCACATGCCCCATCTTCCCCTCGCCGAGCAGGCCTATCTGCTGACCGCCCTCTGCGCCTTCGCCGTCTTCATCCTGACGCTGGGCGGCGTCTCGACCCGCATCATGCTGGGCCGCAAGGACCCGTCGTCCAAGGCCTGAACGTCAGGGACGGCGGTAGGTCGATCCCGGACCGGGCTCCCCGTCACAGGCCAGCACGCCCCGGCGCACCAGGTCGATGGCGTGCCCGAGCAGGGAGTTGGCCGCCGCCGGGTGCAGGCGCTTGTCCACGGCTGCATAGAGCTCCGGCACCATGTCGGCGATCCGGCCGACTCCCTTGTCCACGCAGGCCAGGAACTGGGCTTCGCGGGCGCGCCGGTGCGCCGCATAGGCGGCGATGAACGGGGCCACCTCAGTAATGGGCGGACCGTGGGTCGGCCACAGGGTGTCGAACTTCCGGTCCGCCACCTTCTGCAGGCTCTCCATGTAGGCGGTCATGTCGCCGCCCGGCGGGGACACGACCGTGGTCGACCAGCCCATGATGTGGTCCCCGGAAAACAGGGCGTTCTCCTCGTGCAGGGCGAAGCAGATGTGGTTCAGGGTGTGGCCGGGGGTGGCCACGGCCTCAAGCGTCCAGCCCGGTCCGCGGATGATCTCACCGCCGCGGATCACGATTTCCGGCCGGAAGGTCTCGTCCTCGTCCGCCTCCACCACGATCCCGTCCGCAGCGCCGATCCGTGATGGCGGGCAGCCGTGAATCCGGGCTCCGGTCCTGGCCTTGAGGGGGGCGGCGAGGGGCGAGTGGTCCGAATGGTGGTGAGTAATCAGGATGTCCGTGATGGTCTCGCCCTCGGTAGCGGCGAGGATGGACTCCAGATGGTCGTCCATGTCCGGGCCAGGGTCTATGACGGCCACCTGTCCCCTCCCGATGATGTAGGTGCCCGTTCCCAGGAAGGTGAAGGGCCCGGGATTGTTGGCCACGACCCTGCGGATGAGAGGCGAGACCTGGTCGCAGGCGCCATACTCGAAGGTGATGTCCTTGACGAAGGGGATCATGGCGCGCCTCACATCGGCCGGGGCAGGGCTGCGGACAGATCGTATCCCGCCCCTGCGGCCAGGGCGACCAGCTCCGCCCTGTCCTGGGCGCCGGCCCGGAGCGCTCCCAGGGCCCAGGCGGTGATGGAGCGGGTTCCAGAACGGCAGTAGGCCAGAACGGGTCCGGGCGACTCAGCCACGGCGGCGAAGACCGCGTCCGCGGTCGCCGCATCCGGCATGCCGGTGAAGGGCAGGTGGACGAATTCCAGTCCGGCGGACTCGGCCGCAGCCTTCATCTCGGCGCTGGAAGGCTGCCCGGGTCCCTCGGCGTCCGGGCGGTTGCAGATCAGGCGAACAAACCCCTGCGAGGCGGCGTCGGCCAGGTCCCCGGGCGACAGTTGGGGCGAGACGGACAGGCGTTCGGTGACGCGGCGAAACTCGGACATGGCGGCTTCCTCCAGGCTTCCCGACGCCAGGGACCGGCGGGAGCGTTGACATCATCGGGGGGGGATGGAAGTTTCGCAATCGTCAGGCCCGCAAAAAAGACCCTCTCACGGCTCTCCGGAATGTTGCGTTTCATCGGTCGTCGTCTGCTCGTGGCCGGCCCCACCTTGCTGGTGGTGATCACCCTGGCCTTTTTCATGATGCGCGCGGCGCCAGGCGGTCCTTTCGACGCCGAGCGTCGCCTGCCTCCCGCCGTCGAGGAGAATCTCAAGGCCCGCTACGGCCTCGACCGGCCGCTGACCGAGCAGTACCTCAGCTATCTCGGCGGCGTGGTCCGCGGCGATTTCGGGCCTTCCCTCAAGTATCCGGACAAGTCCGTCGCCGACATCCTGCAACAGAACGCCCCCGTCAGCCTCAAGCTTGGCCTCGCCTCCATCCTTCTGGCCCTCGCGGTCGGGGTCTCGCTGGGCGTCCTGGCGGCCCTGCGGCGAAACGGCCTCCTCGACATCGGCGCAATGGGACTGGCCGTGCTGGGGGTCTGCGTGCCGACCTTCGTCACCGCCCCCCTCCTGATCCTGTTGTTCGGCTCGACCCTCCAATGGCTTCCCAACGGCGGCTGGAACGGCGGGGCCCTGCCCAACATGGTGCTTCCGGTCATCGTCCTGGCCCTGCCGCAGGCGGCCATCCTGTCGCGCCTGACCCGGGCGGGAATGATCGAAGCCCTTACGTCCGGGCATGTCCGCACAGCCAGGGCCCGCGGGCTTCCGGAGTTTGCGGTGATCGTGCGACACGCCCTGCGCCCCGCCCTGACGCCCCTGGTCAGTTATCTCGGCCCCGCCGCCGCCGGTCTGCTGACCGGCTCGCTGGTGGTCGAAAAGATCTTCAACCTGCCGGGCCTCGGCAAGTTCTTCGTCATCAGCGCCATGCAGCGGGACTACACCGTGGTGATGGGCATGATCGTCGTCTACGCCGGCCTGGTTCTGCTCCTGAATCTCATCGGCGACCTGCTGCTGGCGGTCGTCGACCCCCGGGTGCGCCTCACATGACCGACCTCGCCGCCCCGCCCCGGCCCGGTATCCGCGGCCGCAGCCTGACCGACGACGCCCTCGCCCGCCTGCGCGCCAATCGCGCCGCCACCTTCAGCCTCGGGGTCCTCGTCCTCCTGACCCTGTTCGCCATCTTCGCACCGCTCCTGAGTCCCTGGCCCTACGACCAGGTGAACAAGTCCCATGTCTGGGTCCCGCCCCTGACCGAGGGCCACCTGCTCGGCACCGACGCCCTGGGGCGCGACCTCATGACGCGGCTGGCCATGGGCCTGAGGGTGTCCTTGTCCATCGGCCTCGTCGCCACCCTGGTCTCGCTGGTCATCGGCGTCGCCTGGGGCGCGACGGCGGGCTATCTCGGCGGCGCGGTGGACGAGGCGATGATGCGGGTCGTCGATGTCCTGTACGCCCTGCCTTTCATCTTCTTCGTCATCCTGCTGATGGTGGCCTTCGGGTCGAACATCCTGCTCATCTTCGTCGCCATCGGGGCCGTCGAGTGGCTGACCATGAGCCGCATCGTCCGGGGCCAGACGCTGTCGCTGAAGCAGAAGGAGTTCATCGAGGCCGCCCGCGCCGCCGGCCTTGGCCGCCTGGGAATCGTCGCCCGGCACATCATCCCCAACCTGCTCGGACCGGTGGCGGTGTACGTGACCCTGACCATTCCCGCCGTCATCCTGGCGGAGAGCTTCCTGTCCTTCCTTGGCCTTGGCGTACAGCCGCCCATGGCCTCTCTTGGCACCCTGATCTCGGCCGGGGCGCAGGACATGGAGATGGCCTGGTGGCTGCTGGTCTTCCCGGCCCTGGCCATGGCCGCCACCCTGGCCGCCTTCAACTTCATCGGCGACGGGCTGCGCGACGCCCTGGACCCCAAGGACCGCTGAGGGATCTACTCCTCGCGACGGGCCCGGAAAGACCTCTGTCCGTCCACGCTCAGGAGAAAGCTGCCGAGGGCCGCAGCCCGGATCACCACGCGGGACCCGGCCCGGGGGTCACGGAGCACCGTTTCGGTGTCGGTCTGCCGCCAGACCGCGCCGCTGTCCAGCGACAGGATCCACTTGCCATCCCGCCCCAGGCGCGCCGCCGCCACCACCGCCTCGATCTGGCTGAGAGTCTCTTCCTGTTTCGGGGCCGCAGCAGATTCCGGCCGGACCCTGGGCGCCAGGTCGGCGATGGAGGGAATGGAAAAGCCGAAGGCCTGACGGCGGACGGCTTCCACCTTGGCCCGGTCCACAACCACCAGGGCGCCTCCGGCCTCGGCCGCAGCCAGGGCCCCCGACGCCCTGTCGAAGCAGGTCAGACGCTCGGCGTCCGCCGTCAGGCTCCGGCAGGACATGAGAGCCTCCAGCGCCCCGGCTGGCGGCGCTGACTGAGCCCAGGCGCCCCCACCCGAGAACAGTAGAAGCAGACCAAGTCCAAGGGTTCGTCGCATGTCCGTTCTCCAAAGACTCACATCGCCGCAGACAAGCCGCCGGACGTCCCGGCGTCAACGGCGGACGTCTTCGATCGCCAGACTGCAACTGTGGCGATTTTGCGACACGATCCCAACGTAAAGCTCGCATTAACCCCCTTTACGTTGACCGGTGCGCCAGCCCCGTGAAAAGACTGATGCAGAGCGAATCCAGCATGCCTGGATCGACGAAGGATGAACCCGTTCCCGGTTGTCGCCAGAGCGGCAGACCTGTTGGAGGATAGATCTTGAAGATGAAGTCCATGCGCGAGCGCCTTCTGGCGACGTCAATGATCTGCGGCGCGGCCCTGCTCGCGACCCAGGCCTACGCCCAGGGCGCGTCCAATGACGTGGCTGAAGTGGTCGTCACCGGTTCTCGGATTCAGACCCCCGGCATCCAGTCGGCCAGTCCGATCGTGACCGTCGGCGCCGAACAGATCCGCCAGCAGCAGACCCCTGAGGCCGAGAAGATCCTCCGCCTTCTGCCGGGCGTGGTGCCTGAAGACGGCGACGCCACCAACAATGGTACGGCTGGCGTCAGCACGTTGAACCTCCGGGGTCTTGGCGCCCAGCGCAACCTCATCCTGCTGAATGGCAAGCGGATGACGCCGTACAACTACAACGGTGAGGTCGATCTGTCGAATGTGCCGACCGCCCTGCTGGAGCGGGTGGACGTCATTACCGGCGGCGCCTCTGCGGTGTACGGATCGGACGCCATTTCCGGCGCCGTCAACTTCATCCTCAAGAAAAACTTTGAGGGCTTCGAGGCTGACGCCAACCACTCCCAGACCGGAGATGGCGACGGCAAGATCACCTCCACCTCCTTCACCGTGGGTGTGAACAGCCCTGACGGCCGCGGCAATGCGGTGGTCAGCGTCAACTATTCCAAGCGTGACGGCGTCCTGCTCGCCGACCGTCCCTTCGGCCTGCTGGGCGTGGTGACGGCGGACGGGAGCAATCTTGGCGCCACCACCCCGCCGGCTCCGCCCGCGGGTTGCGGCGGCCCCGGCGCCGTGGCGGCCGGCGGCTCCACCACCACCGTTCCCACCCGCGTGGCGATCACCGGCGTGGGCGGCAGCCTCGGCCAGTTCCGCGACGATGGCACCATCGGCGCCAACTGCTCGGTCTTCAACTTCAATCCATTCAACTATTACCAGACCCCGCAGGAGCGCTGGGGCGGCTCGGCCTTCGCCACCTACGAGGTGATGGACAATGTGGAGGCCTACGCCAACCTGATCTACTCCAAGACCCGGGTGCGCCAGCAGATCGCGCCCTCCGGAATCTTCGGGAACTCGTTCTTCGTTCCGCTGAGCAATCCCTTCCTGTCGGCCTCGGCCCGCGGCACCATCATCACCCAGGCCAACACCGCCCGGACGGCCGGCACCCTGCTGGCCAGCAACTGGAGGGACCTGAACGCGAATGGTGTTGTGGACGCGGCGGACGACATCAACCTGGTCATCCGTCGCCGGACGGGTGAACTGGGCGAGCGCTCCTCGACCTATCAGAACAACACCTTCCAGTTTAACGCCGGCTTCCGCGGTGAAGTGTTCGACAACTGGAACTGGGATGTCTTCGTCCAGCACGGCCAGGCGGACCGCACGAACATCGCCGCCGGCTACACCAACGTCACCAACTTCGGGAACGCCCTGAACGCCGTCCCGGGTCCGGGGGGTGCTGCGGTCTGCCGTTCGGGCGATACCTGCGTGCCCGTCAATGTCTTCGGCGGCTTCGGCACCATCACCCAGGCCATGGCGGCCTATGTGGGCGCCGTCGGCATCGAGCAGCAGATCTACAAGCAGACCATCTTCGGCGGATCGATCTCCGGCGCTGTGGACTCCATCAAGGTTCCGTCGGCGGCCCTGCCCGTGCAGTGGAGCTTCGGCGCCGAGTACCGCGAAGAGACTGGCGAGAGCATCCCCGACGAGTGCCTGAAGCTGGCGCCCACCAGCTGCCTGGGCGGCGCCGGCGGCAACACCCTGCCGATCAAGGGCGGCTTCGACGTCTACGAAATCTTCGGCGAAACCATTGTTCCGCTGATGTCCGACGCGGCCTTCGCCAAGTCTCTGGATGTCGAGCTGGGCTTCCGTTTCGCGGACTACAACCCCTCCGGTTCGAACACGACCTGGAAGGCGGGCTTGAACTGGGAGCCGGTGGACGGCCTTCGGATCCGCGCCATGCAACAGCGCGCCGTTCGCGCGCCGAACGTCGGTGAACTCGCGGCGCCCCTCGTCTCCGGCCTGCAGAACGCCACCCTCGACCCCTGCTCGGTCGCCAATGCGAGCGTCCTGGCCGGGAACGCCACCCTGCGCGCCCGGTGCGTCTCCACCGGCATGACGGCGGCCCAGGTGGGCGTCGTTCAGGACATCGTCTCTGGTCAGATCAGCACCTTCGAGGGGACCAACCTCCAGAAGCTGCCCAAGCCTGAGACGGCGGACACTACGACCGTGGGCTTTGTCTGGACCCCCAGCTTCATCCCGGTGGTCTCCTCGCCCTTCATCTCCGTCGACTACTACAAGATCCGCGTCGAGGACTGGATTGGTGAGTACGACGCCCAGGAAGTGCTGAACGCCTGCTACAACGCCGGTGTCGCCAGCCAGTGCGCCAAGGTCGTTCGGATCAACGGCGACCTCGCTTCGCCGGCGTCCGGCATCAGGCTCCTGACCGAGAACCTGGACTACCGCGAAGCGGAAGGCGTTGAAATGAACGCGGGCTTCGGGATCGGTCTTGCGGATCTTGGCGCTTCCGAAGACTGGGGCCGGCTGCAGTTCAGCCTGGCGGCCAACTACTACATGACCAACGAGCGCCGCTCCGACCCCACCATTCCGGTCGTGGACTGCATGGGTTACTACGGCACCGCCTGCGGCAACCCCACCCACCAGCTGCGGTTTGTCCAGCGGACCAACTGGTCCTTCGGCGACTTCTCCCTCGGCTATCAGTGGCGCTATCAGGACGCCGTGGAGATCGAGAAGCCGCAGCAGGCCGCGACCTTCGCCAAGTTCCGGAAGATCGACGCCTACCACTACCTCGATCTGAACGGGTCCTGGGCGGTCAACGATGCGGTACGCCTCAGCGCCTCGGTCCGGAATGTGTTCAACGAAGATCCGCCGATCGTAGGCAACGAGGCCGCCACCACCGCCGCCAACAGCGGCAACACCCTGCCCTCGAACTACGACACCTTGGGCCGGGTCTTCGCGGTGGGCCTGAACCTCCGGTTCTAATCCCTACGGCGATCCAATCTTTGGGGGCGGCGGAACATCTCCGCCGCCCCTTTTGTTTTTCCGGAGGCGAAGGTGCAGGCAGTGCAGTGGGCCGAGGCGGCGCGGGCGGCGGCGCGGGCAGGACGGTGGTCCGAGGCCGAGGAGATGTGGCGCAAGGTGCTGGGCGCCGACGCCGGCCATCCCGAGGCCCTGTACAGCCTGGGGGTGCACGCCCTGCAGGCCGGTCGGATGGAAGAGTCCATCGACCTCCTGCGGCAGGCCTGCGCGGCCGCCCCGGGCGAGGCGACGGTCTGGGTCTTCCTGTCCGCCGCGCTGAGGACCGCCGGACGGCCAGAGGAGGCCTGGGAAGCCATCCAGGGCGCCCTGGTCGCCGATCCCTATTCCCTGCCCGCCCTGCTGGCCAAGGCCAGCCTTCTGGAGGAGACCTCCGGAACCGCTGCGGCGGTCGTGACCTATCGCAACGCCCTGAAGGTGGCCCCGCCCTCCCAGCACTGGCCTGCCCATCTGCGCGGGGAGCTGGAGCACGCCGCCCGCCTGGTAGAGGCCGAGACAAAGGCCTACCAGGACTATCTTCTCCGGAGCCTGGACGGCCTGATCCGCCAGGCCCAGCCCACCGACCGGTCGCGCTGGCGGGAGGCCTTGTCCATCATGGCCGGCGCCAGCCGCCCCTACCTCTCCGACGCCAACCAGCTCTATGTGCCCCGGTTGCCGGCCATTCCCTTCTTCGACCGGAGTCACTTCCCCTGGATCGAGGCGCTGGAGGCGCAGACCGACGAGATTCGCCGGGAGCTGGAGGCCGCCCTCGCCACAGCGCAGGGGGCCTTCAATCCCTACATCGCCTATGCGCCCGGACAGCCGGTGAACCAGTGGGGCGAGCTGAACCACTCGGACCGGTGGAGCACGCTTGACCTCTGGAAGAGCGGCGCGCCTGCGCTGGAGAACCAGGCGATGTGTCCGGCGACCACCGCCGCCCTGGCCGAAGTGGACCTGGCCCGGATCGAGGGCCTCTGCCCGAACGTGATGTTCTCGGCCCTGGCCCCTAGGACCCGGATTCCGCCCCATCATGGCGAGACCAACGCCCGGGTCATCGCCCACCTGCCGCTTGTCGTGCCTGAGAACTGCGAGTACCGCGTCGGCTTTGACCGGATCCAGTGGCGGCCGGGCGAGGTCATCGTCTTTGACGACACCCTGGAGCACGAGGCTTACAACGGCAGCGACTCCCTCCGCACCGTCCTGATCTTCGACGTGTGGAACCCGCTGCTGTCCGAGGATGACCGGGCCATCGTCCTGGCCATGGCGGCGGCGGCGCGCGCCTACGGCTGAACCGCCGGGATCAGGGCGCTGTCACCGGTGACCGCACGGCTGCGGACCCGGGCGGCAGACGGCTCATGGCCATCTCGGTCAACAGGGCCTCGGCGCGCGGGTCGCCGACCACCCAGGCCGCGGCTGTGATCGCCCTGGCGGCCGTCCCTGAGACGCCGAAGAGGGCCTCGAACGCCTCGAGGGGCGAAGCTTCCGACGTCATCCACTGCAGGCGGACGTCTTCCTTCAACCCGGCCAGGGACCGGGCCCGGTCCACGGCGTCGTGAAAGCCGCCGATCTGGTCGACCAGCCCGAGCTCCCGGGCCTGGGCCCCGGTCCAGACACGCCCGCGGGCGATGGCCTCGACGCGCTCCAGGGGCATCCTGCGCCCCTCCGAGACCCGTCCGATGAACCGGGCGTAGATCTGATCCATCCATCGGCCGAAGGCGGCGCGCTGGGTGTCGCTCAGGCCAGGACCGAGGGCGAAGGCGGAGGCGTAGTCCGAGCCGACGCCGACCTGGCGCAGATCGATGCCCAGCCTCTGGAGGGCCTCGCCGAACGCCATCTTGCCGCCGAAGACGCCGATTGAACCGGTCAGGGTCGTGGGCTGGGCGACGATGGACGAGGCGTTGGCCGAAATCCAGTAGCCGCCTGAGGCCGCGTATGTGCCCATGGAGACGATGACCGGCTTGCCGGCGGCCTTGGCGGCTTCGACCGCCCTGCGGACCTGCTCCGAGGCGGTGTCGGAGCCGCCGGGCGAATTGATCCTGAGGACGATGGCCTTGACGTCCTTGTCCTCGGTCGCGGCGTGCAAGGCGTCCTCGAGGAGGTCGGAATAGATCATTCCGCCTGAGGCGAAGGGATTTGCGCCGCCATCGGAGCCCGTCATGATGGGGCCCTCGGCGGTGACGACGGCGATGGCCGGACCAGTCGACGGGCGGAGGTCGCGGTGGGACCGGGCGTAGGTCCCGAGGTCCCGGAACTGGGCGCCCCCGCCCGCGCGGTCGGACAGTTGCTTGCGGGCGGTGTCCAGATAGTCCACCCGGTCGATCAGGTTGAGCCTGAGGGCCTCCTCGGCCATCAGGGGGCCGGATTCGAGCGCCGTCCTCAGCTGGGCCGGCGACTGCCGGCGGTCGGCTGCGGCGCGGTTCAGGGCCGATCCGTAGATCGACTCCAGCATGGATACGGTCGCCTCGCGGTGCGCCGGCGTGTAATCGGACTGCAGGTAGCCATTGACCGCGTTCTTGAACTCCTTGCGCTGCTCGAAATCCGGGCGGACGCCGTAACGGTCGAAGATCCGCCTCAGGAAGATGTCCTCGGAGACCAGCCCGGTGGCCTGCAGTGAGGCGCCAGGCTGCATCCACACCTGGCCCCCCGCCGCCGCCAGCATGTAGGTGGAGGGGGTCGCCCCGGCCGGGTAGACGCCCTGGCTGAAGACGATCACGGGCTTTCCCGTCTTTCGGAAGCGCCGGAAGGAGTCGGCGATTTCATCCGCCATGGCCGGCTCCATGCCCGCCTCGGGCAGCCGGACCAGCAGGCCTCGGATATGATCGTCGGTCTCCGCCTTCCGCAGGGTGGTGACGATCTTCAGCACGGACAGACTGGGCTGCCCGAAACTGGCGAAAGGATTCGGCCTGTCCTGGTCCGTCAGGGCCTGCCGAAGATCCAACTCCAGAACCGTGCGCGCCGGGACCGGTTCCGGGCGCGAGGCGCCCGCTGCAATGACAATCAGCAGGAAAGGAACGCCGACCAGGAAAAGCAGAAGCCCGGCGAAGACGCCGCTCATCGTCAGAAGGAAGTGTTTCATTGCGCGCCCGGGGAGAGATCAGGAAACCAGACCCTATCCCGAGACGCCTCGCCCGCCAATGGATCACGCAGCGTTGAGGGGCCGCCGGGACGCCTCACAGAAACTGGGCGATGGCGAAGATCCGTGAGAAGTCGCCGGCCCGCGCGTCGGCCTCGCGGATCCAGAAGAAGAGCCGTCCGTTCTGGACCCAATCGAAACCCGCGCCGGGGTCGCTGTCGACCTGCAGGAGAAGCCGCCAGTCCCGCGCGGCCGCAAGCTCGGTGGGTGTAGGATCGTCCGTCCCAAGCTCCCGGATGTCCCCGCCGCGCGCCGCCGCGACAGCACATTCGACTTCCATCACGTCTCCCTGGAGGTTGCCGGGATAGCCGCCGATCTGGTGGGCGGGCTCGGGCGACAGGAAGCCGAGTATCGCGGCGTCCAGGGTCCGCTCCTCGTCACGGGTCAAGCCCCTCCAGTCGATTTCGACGCGCTCATCGGCGAAGGAGGTCCGCGGCTGGAAGGTGAGGGGAAAGGGGGCGATCCGGCTGCGGGGTTTCAGGTCCGCTGGCGGCTCAGGGGGCGCAACCTCGCCCGTCTCCCACCGGACGACGCAGGCCCCCGGCTGTTCCGGTTCGAAGTCCTGCGCGCGGGCGCCCATGTCGAGGAAGACGTGCAGTCGTCCCTCCGCCGGCAACCAGTCCGGGCCGCCGGCGGCGCGCACCTCCGCCAGGTCGATCCGGGCCAGGTGGGCCATGGGGCGCCCGCCGAACCGGGGCCAGTCGCCGGTGATCTCCGGCGGCCCTCCAAACCGGGTGCGGCCCTCGCCGCCGGGAACCAGGTGGAGGCAGGGGAGGGCCTCTGCGTGGATCTGATCCAGGATGGCCTGGACCCGCTCGGTGGGTGCTTGAATCTCCCGCGGTTGGCGGGCGAAGAGCCCGCCCAGAAAACTGAAAACGCCCGCCATTCCGGACTCCCTCGTTGATCCTACCGCCACGACCTTTGGTTCCTATTCTGTTCGAAATACGGCGCGACGCTACCCTCATTTCGATTT
>NZ_JADCBG010000147.1 GCF_020253645.1 Phenylobacterium sp. | reverse complement strand
CGCCGACCATACCGCAATCCGACCAGAACTCTCCCCAGGCGTCGATGGCGTAGGCAAGGCCGCGAACCTCCCGCGCCTCCTGGAAGAGACGAGACGCCATGCCGCCGCCAAGGCACTCCGTGAAGACCTGCAGGGCCCAGGCATCCGGATCCGTGGCGGCGAGCCCCGGGCAAAGAAAGACCAGATTGGCCTGCTCAAGCGCCCGGTCGGCCGTCAGGACACCCCCGGAGAAGCGGCCCGGGGCCGCGGATGGGGCCTCGGCGGTTGGCGCCACGGCGAAATCCCGCTCGGCCAGACGCAGGAGGGCGTCTTCCTCAACGGCGCCGGAGGCCACGACGACCAGGCGGTCTGGCGCGTAGATCCGTCGTCGCCACTCCCTCAGATCCTGCGTCCTCGCCCTGGCGAGGCTGGCGGCATGGCCGAGGATGCTGCGGCCGAGAGGATGATCCTGGAAGGCGGCGGACTGCGCCATCTCGAAGACCAGATCGTCCGGCGTATCCTCAGCCTCGGCGATTTCCTGGAGCACCACCCGGCGTTCCCGCGACAGATCATCGGGATCAAGGTCCGGTCTCAGGAGAAGATCGGAAAGGAGGGCGGAGGCGCCGTCGAGACCCTCGGGCAGGGTCCTGACCTGAAAGACCGTTCGCTCGTAGCCGGTCTCGGCGTTGATTTGGCCACCGCCTGACTCAATCGCCTCGGCCATCTGCCGTGCCGACCGACCTCCAGCGCCCTTGAAGACCATATGCTCCAGCAGATGGGACCAACCCGCCTCCCGGATACTCTCGATACGGGCGCCGCGCCCCGCGGCGACCACGAGCGCGACAGTCCTCGCGCCCGGAACGGGATCACAGACGCATCGGACGCCATTCGACAGAGTGTGGATCCGGGGCGACTCAGGCCCCTGCAAATGTCCGTACATAGGCGGAGACCTTTGCGGCGTCGGCGTCGATGCGCTCAAAGCGCTCTGGACGTCCCGCCAGGGCCAGCGCCCGGGCGGGGGTTTCAGGCGCACGTCCAGTCGCCGCCAGCACCGCCTCGGGGAACTTGGCGGGATGAGCGGTCGCAAGCACCACGGTAGGTCCCGGGCCGGGATCACGCCGCAGGGCTGACAGGGCCACGGCGGTGTGGGGATCCGCCATCTCCCCTGTTTCCTTGAGGGTCTGCTGCATTTCCCGCGCGGTGGACGCCTCGTCGGTCGAGGCTCCCGAGAAGAGCAGCTTCATTGACTGGAGAGCGCTCGCCGGAACCTGAATAGCCTGGCCGGCGGAAAACCCGGCGAAGGCTTCGGCGGTTGCCGGCCCATCCCGGCCCGTCGCCTCGAAAAAGAGCCGCTCGAAATTCGAGGCGGACTGGATGTCCATTGCGGGAGACTGCGTCTCTGCAACCGCGCCCCGGGCGTAGACGCCCGTCAGGAAGGTGCGGGCAAGGATGTCATTGGCGTTGGTGGCGACCAGGATCCGGCCGACGGGGAGACCCATGCGATGCGCAACATAGCCCGCGAAGCCATCGCCGAAGTTCCCCGAGGGGACTGCAAACGAGACAGGTCGATGGGGCGCGCCGAGGGCAACCGCCGTCGTGAAGTAGTAGACCGACTGGGCGATGATCCGGGCGAAGTTGATGGAGTTGACCGCAGAGAGGCCCACGGCCCTCTGAAGGTCCTTATCTGCGAGGGCGGTCTTGAGGATCGCCTGGCAGGCGTCGAAGTCCCCCGCGACCGCCAGACACCTGACGTTGTCTTCGCTGGCGGTCGTCATGAACCTGCGCTGGACTTCCGAGATCCGGCCGTCCGGGAACATGGCGACGATCCGGGTGTTGGCCCGGCCTCGGAAGGCCTCGACAGCCGCCCCTCCCGTATCGCCGGAGGTGGCGCAGAGGATGGTCTGGGTGCGCCCCGCTCTGGAGAGGACATGATCCGAAAGCCGGGCGAGCAGCTGCATCGCCACGTCCTTGAAGGCCAGGCTCGGTCCGTGAAAGAGCTCGGCCAGGAAGACGTCCGGCGCCAACTGGACCAGGGGGACCACCGCAGGATGGTCAAAGGCGGCATAGGCCTCCTGGCACATGCCCAGTAGGTCTTCCCGGGGAATCTCGTCAGCGGCGAACCTGCCCAGGACGGCCGCCGCCACTTCGGCGTAGGGGCGGCCTGCGAAGCCGGCGATCTCATCCTGGCTGAATCCCGGCCAGGTTTCGGGAACGTAGAGCCCGCCATCGGGCGCAAGGCCTGCCAGGACCGCCTCAACAAAACCGACGGGGGCCGAGGCGCCGCGTGTGGAGATATACCGCATCAGGACCTGAAGTGCTTTCGCAGGAGCGCGCCATAGACGCCGAGCAGGGCGGCGGCAAGGCCGAACCAGGTCAGGGCGTACTCTAGGTGCCTGTTCGAAATGGCTGCGGGAATTGGCGAAGGAACCAGGGATAGAAATTCGGGGTTGGAGGAGGTCTCGGCCAGGAGCATGACCGGCGCCGGGCGCGCCGCGCCGAGGGCGGCCGCTATCCCGGGAATGTCGCGAGAGAACCACAGGCGAGTCGAAGGATCCGCCTTCGGCGTGAACAGCCCCGGCGGGTCTGGGGCCCTCAGGACGCCGGTGACGGTCAGGGCCCGAGCCTCGCCCCCCGTTCCGGGCCGGGACGAGACGGTGTCGGCAACGAAACCCCGATCCACGAGCAGGCTTCCATACCGTCCCGAGGGGAGCCGGCAGGCGGAAATGAGCCTCCGTCCCGCCTGACCGTCCTTCAGCCCATAGAGCTCGACGAAATCAGCGCTGGCGAGGCCAGGGCACTCCAGCCGGACCCTGACCATGTCGAGGTCAGAGGCGGATGACGCATCATCCAGAACCGTGACGGCGGGCGCCGCCGCCGCCGATTCAAGCCGGTCGACCCGCGCGAGGAGGGCCTCCTTCCAGGTCAGTCTCTGGACCTGCCAGAGCCCAAGAGCCACCAGGATCGCCAAACCGATCAGGGTGGCCAGAGTCAGCCCGATGGGAAAACGCCGTGGCTTTGCAGGATCACTCGTCATGGCGGGACTCGGCGGCCCGGTTGGCGAATTGCGCCGCGAGCAGGAGGCCCTTCATGGGGCGCAGGAGGCCAAGGCAGACGACGGCGGAAAGGGGAAGAAAGACCGCGAGGTGGACCCAGATGGGAGGCCGGTAAGCGATCTCCGTAAAGAGGGCCGCAAAGGCGACGACGAACCCTCCGATGAGAATCACGAAGACCGCCGGCCCATCGCCGGAGTCGGCCCGGCTCAGATCATTGCCGCAAGCGCCGCAACGATCCGCGACGGTCAGGAAGCCCGTGAAGAGAGCGCCTTCGCCACAGTGCGGGCAGCGGCCGGCGAGACCCGCCAGAAGGGGGTTCACGCCGGCCATGCCGTCAACCGCCTCCGGACGCGCCGAACACCACGTAGATGAAGGCGAACAGGAACAGCCAGACGACGTCCACGAAGTGCCAGTACCAAGCCGCCGACTCGAAGCCGAAGTGCTGCTTGGGTGTAAAGCCTGTTCCCATGAGGCGGCCGAGGCACACGATCAGGAAGAGGGTTCCGATGAGAACGTGGAACCCATGGAAGCCCGTCGCCATGAAGAAGGCCGAGCCATACAGCCCCGAATTCTCCGCCCCCTCACCGCCGAAGAAGTAGTTGTGATGGAGGATGTGGTAGTACTCGTAGACCTGAATGGCGGTGAAGATCACGCCGAGGATGATGGTCAGGAGCAGCCCGATCTTGGCGCCGCGGCGGTCACCGGTTTGCAGCGCATGGTGCGCCCAGGTCACGGTCGTCCCTGAAAGGAGAAGGGTCAGGGTGTTCAGGAGAGGCAGGTTCCAGGCGGGAACTGTCTCGATGCCCTGGGGAGGCCAGGTCGCCCAGGCGGTGCGGACCTCCTCGACGCTGGAGACGGTCCGGACCTCATGGAACAGGGCCATCTCGAAGAAGATCCAGAACCACGCGACGAAGAACATCACCTCCGAGGCGATGAACATGATCATGCCGTATCGAAGGCCGATGCCGACCACCGGGGTGTGGTCCCCCTGGTTGGCCTCGATGGTGACGTCGCGCCACCAGCCGGCCATCGTCAGCAGCACGCCGGCGAGGCCCGCCAGCAAGACGGTCAAGTCCCCTTTCGGCAAGCCGAAGAGTCCCTTCATGGCGATCACGCCGCCGACCGCCATCACAGTGGCCGCGATGGAACCCACCAGCGGCCAGGGGCTGGGATTGACGAGATGATAATCGTGTTTGACGTCGCCCGCAGACATGCCGCCCCTGTTCCTCCTACTGCCGCCTCCCGCCCCATGACTGCATGGACGGTCGTGTGCTTCCGGTTATGTCCCTATAGCCCTGCTTTCAGCGTTCCGCCAAGCGCGGAAGGCGCCTCAGCCGACTTGGTTTCCGCCTCCTGCGCCGGGAAGAAGGTGTAGGAGAGCGTCACCTCGGATTTCCCGCGTGTATCGAAGTCCTCGGCGAACTTCGGATCGACGAAATAGACCACGGGGAACTCGATCGTCTTGCCGGCGGGGATGGTCTGGTTCGAGAAGCAGAAGCACTCCAGTTTCTGGAAGTAGCCGCCGGCGATCTGCGGCGTGACGTTGTACACGGCGTGTCCGGTCACGGGCTTGTCGCTGTTGTTGGTCACTGTGAAGTAGGCGAGTCCGGTTTGCCCGATCTTGAGGGTCTGAGCAGTCTGCTGCGGCCGGAAACTCCAGGGCAACTCGCGCACGTTGGCGTCGAAGCGGACAACGATGGTGCGCTCCAGGGTGACCGCCGAGGACTGCTCGGCGCGCCGGGGCGTTCCGTCAAACCCCGTCAGTTCGCAGAAGGCCCTGTAAAGAGGCACGGAAGCGTAGGCCGCCGTGATCATCGTAAAGAACCCGGCGGCGCACCAGACCGCGAGGCGCTTGTTCCGGTGACGAACGTCAGAGGGTTCGATCGAGGACAT
>NZ_JADCBG010000146.1 GCF_020253645.1 Phenylobacterium sp. | reverse complement strand
CGGCGAACTCATCCCAGGACTTGGAGCGGAAGTCGCCGGGGTCGAGGCCAAGCGACCTGAGGACCGGAAAGGCGCCCGGATTGACCCGTCCGGTCGGGAAGGACCCGGCGGAGTGGGACTGGAACCGGTCGCCGCCAAGGCTACTGAGAAGACCCTCGGCCATGACCGACCGGGCGGAATTGCCGGTGCACAGGAAAAGGACGTTTCGTCGGGCGTCGTTCATGGGCGTCTCCGGAAGGTGGTGTTCAGGGCGCCGGGACCGGGACGCAGGCGGGGGAGAGGTCCGCGCAGATCTCGGGCCGTCCGTCGCAGCAGTCCTCCATCAGGTAGGACAGCAGGCCGCGCATGGCGCCGAAGTCGGCGGAGTAGATGATGGAGCGCCCCTCCCGGCGTGACCTGACAAGACCCGCCCCTGCGAGGATGGCCAGGTTGGAGGACAGGGTGTTTGGCAGGCTGCCTGTCACCCGGGCGATCTCTCCGGCGGCCAGTCCCGCAGGGCCCGTCCGGACGAGCCGCCGGAAGACCTCAAGGCGGCCGGGGTGGGCCAATGCGCCCAGGGCGGCGACGGCGGAGACGGAAGACGGCAGGACATTCCCGGACATTGCGCCTCAATACATCGAGATTTCCGGAATTGTCGAATCCTAATCCAGGTCCCAATCTGGAGACCCGGAACGGAGCGCAAGGACGGCCCATGCTGACGCCCGCACCCCTCACCACCGCAGACACCTGGCTCGGCCGCGACATGGCCAGGCGCGGAGACTGGCGGCGGACCCTGTCAGGATGGGAAGTGCAGGAACTGATGGCGGCGCGAGCGACAGCGAGGGCGAGGACCCTTGACCGGGCGAATTGGACCCGGTCGGACTTCCCCCTTCCAGGCCTGGGCCCCGAGGTCGAGGGCTGGCTGGAGGATCTCGACGGCGGCAGGGGATTCCTGCTGCTGAGGGGGCTTCCGGTCGGGGAGCTTGGGCCTGAGGCGGCGTCCGACATCTACTGGGGCCTTGGCTTGCACATGGGCCGGGCCATCTCGCAGAACACGGACGGGGACCTGCTGGGGCATGTCCGGGACACCGGCGCCGACCCGAAGGCCTACGGGGTCCGGCTCTACAGGACTCGGGCGGAGCAGGACTTCCACACCGACGGCGCGGACATCATCGGCCTTCTCTGCCTGCAGGGGGCGAAGTCCGGCGGGACCAGCCGCATCGCCTCATCGGCCGCCATCTTCAACAGGCTCCTGCTAGAACGGCCAGACCTCGTCCCGGCCCTGTTCAGCGCCTATCCCTTCGACACGCAGGGCCAGCACCGGCCCGGAGCGCCGGCCTGGTTCAGCCGTCCGATCTGCCGCCTGGCGGAGGGCCGCCTGAACCTGTTCTTCATCCCCTGGTACATCCGCGAGAGCCAGCAGCACGCCGACGCCCCGCGCCTGTCCGCGGACCAGGAGGCGGTCCTGCGCTTCATCGAGACGACCGCCAACGATCCCGACCACGTCCTCGACATGGACTTCCAGCCCGGCGACATCCAGTTCCTCAAGAACGCGTCGATCCTTCACAAGCGGACTGCCTACGAGGACTGGGATGATCCAGCCCGCAAACGCCACCTGCTCCGGCTCTGGCTGGTGCAGGATGGCTTCTCGGCCGGAGACGCCGCCCTGCGCCAGGGCATCCGCTCGCCGGCCTAGGCGCAGCGCCCTGTCTCCCGGCTCTGGCGAAGCAGGATCGGGACGGGCGACGCCACCGGCAAGCGAGTTCCGCAGCAGGATTATTGGACGCCTCAGTACACTCCGGCTAAGTAATAGAAAATGCGTGAGAAAATCCGGCTGAAGCCGACGTGCCGTCTTGCCCTTGGGCGGCATTGGGCCGAACATGACCTTACAGACAGGTCCAGACTCACGCCCACGGGGCGATGCAGGACAGGGCCCGCACAAGGCATGGGGAGGAAGTCGCGTGACCGACAAGGCGTCGGAGGGAGGCGGCGTGCGCAAGGGCGGAGGCCTGTCGCGTCGCTGGATCGTCATGGTGAGCGGGCCGCTGCTCATCCTGGCCGTACTGGCCTGGTATCTTGTTTCCCTCGGTCGCTTCCAGACCACCGACAACGCCTTCGTTCAGGTGGCGAAGACCCCTGTTGCGCCCTCGATCGCAGGCCGGGTCGTCGAGATCTACGTCCGCGAGAACCAGGCGGTGAAGAAAGGGGAGGTCCTCTTCCGTCTCGACTCCCGCGACGCCCGGGCGAACCTGTCCGCCGCCGAGGCTCAACTTGCCAGCGCCGAGCAGATGGTGGCCCAGCAGCGCGCCGTCTTCGGGCGCGAGCAGGCCAATGTGGCCGCCGCGCGGGAGAAACTCAGCTATGCCGAAGCCGAGGCCACCCGACAGGCCGGGCTGGCCAAGGCGGGCGCAGGATCGGTTCAGCAGGCCGACCAGGCCCGACATGCCGCCCGCCTCGCCAGGGAACAGCTGCGCGCCGCAGAACAGTCCGCGGCGGCGGCCCTCGCCGTTCTCGGCGGTGACCCCAAGGCGGGATCGGATGCGGCGGCGGTGCTCCAGGCCCGCGCCCAGGTCGAGCGGGCGCAGCTGAACGCCTCCTATACCGAGGTCGTCGCGCCGTCCGACGGCGTTGTCGCGCGCGTCGATCAGATGCCCGTCGGCGCCTATCTCAACGCCTCTCAGTCGGCTTTCTGGCTCCTGTCAGGCCGGCCCTGGGTGGAGGCCAACTTCAAGGAAGACCAGGTGGCGCGGATGCGCGTCGGACAGCCGGTCGAGATCCATATCGACGCCTATCCCAAAGGACGGCTGAAGGGCCGTGTCGCCAGCTTTGCGCCGGGGACTGGCCAGGCCTTCTCCGCCCTGCCCGCCCAGAACGCCACGGGAAACTGGGTGAAGGTGACGCAGCGCCTGCCTGTTCGCATCGAGTTCGACGAGCCCCCGCCGGAGATGGCGACCCGGGCAGGCCTCTCGGCGACCGTCAGGGTCGACGTGCGGTCCGGTCGTGACCGGGAATAGGCCCGTGACCGGGCGTCCCAGAACCGGCCGGCGCTGGACAGGAGTGCCGGCGATCTTCGCCGGGATCGCACTTCTCGGAGGCTGTGCGACTGCGCCGGAGACGGCCCCGGGAGCTGGCTCCGCAGCGATCACGGACCGATACGGAATGGCTGGCGAGACGACGCCGGCGCGGGTGCTCGAAGCTGGCGCGCGATCGAAGGACTGGTGGACTGCGCTCGGCTCTCCGCAGCTGGGCGAGGTGATCCGGATCGCCCTTGAGGAGTCCCCCGATCTGGCCGAGGCCCGCGCCGTGCTGGATCGACATCAGGCGGAGTCCGACGCGGCCAGAGCGCTGCTGTCTCCGCGGCTCGGCCTCAACGCTCGGACGGAGCGCCAGCTGTTCAACAGCAAGGGTTTCGGCTTCAGCGGATTTCCCAGCCGCACCTTCAGCATCTTCAGCCTCGGCGGGCTGGTCAGCTACGACCCGGACGTCTTCGGCGTGCTGAAGGGGCGCGCGGCGGAGGCGGGGGCCCTGGCCGACAAGGCCCGCTGGGAGGCTGACGCCGCCGCCCTCACCCTCTCGGCCAATGTCGCGCTGGAAGCCGTGCGGCTGGCCGGCCTGAACGCCCAGATTGCATCGGCGGAGCAGGTCATCGAGGATGACCGCAAACTTGTCGACCTTGCCTTCAAGGCTGAAGCTCTTGGGGGAATATCACGATCGGAGAGGGTCCGGATCGAGGCTCAGCTGGCCGAGGACGAGGCCGGGATGCCCGATCTCCTGCGCCAGAGGAACGAGTCCCGCAGGCGCCTCGCCCTTCTCGCAGGCCGCGAACCGTCGCAATGGACCCCGCCGGACTTTCAGCTCTCGGACCTGAGCCTTCCCGCTGCGATCCCGCTGGCCCTGCCCTCGGAACTGGTCCGGAGCCGCCCGGACATCCAGGCTGCGGAGGCTGACCTGCGGGCGGCCCGCCTTGCGGCACGGGCGACCGAGGCGGATCCGCTTCCCAAGCTGAACCTGACTGGTAATCGGGCCCAGACCGCCAATCAGATCGAGGACCTGTCTCGGTCGGACTCCCGTGGCTGGAGCCTGTCGGCCGGACTGACGGCCACGCTCTACGATGGCGGACTGTCCCGCGCGAACCGCCGCGCGGCGGAAGCTGAGCTGCGGGAAGCCGAGGCGCGCTACCGGAGCACAGTCCTGGCCGCCTTCGCACAGGTGGGCGACCTCCTCTCCTCTCTCGAGGACGGGGAGGCGGAAGTCGCCGCCTACCAGCGGGCGGTGGACTCCGCCCAGCAGGACGCCGAGATCTCGCTGTCTGGCGTGCGGCTTGGCGGCACGCCGCTTCTTCGGGCGATCGACGCGCGGCGCGAACTCAGTCTGGCAAGGCGCAACCTCGCCATTGCCGAGGCGCGACGCCTCTCCGATGCAATCGGACTCTTCGCCGCCGCAGGGGCCGACTGGCGGTCATCGGGCGATGACTGACTCTCCGGACTTCCTCGAAAAGGACAAGGCGAACCGAATTCCCATCACGGGCGCGCTTATGCTCGCCACGCTGATGCACACCCTGGACAGCACCATCGCCAACGTCGCCCTGCCCCAGATGCAGGGCAGCATCTCGGCCTCTCCCGAGCAGCTGACCTGGGTCCTGACGTCCTACATCCTGGCCACGGCGGTCATGACGCCCCTCTGCGGGTGGCTGGCCATGAAGTTCGGCCGCAAGCGCATGATCGTCCTGTCCATCATCGGGTTCACGGCCGCCTCCATGCTCTGCGGGATCGCCACCACGGTTCCCGAGATGGTGCTCTATCGCACGCTGCAGGGTCTGGCGGGGGCCGCCCTGATGCCCCTCTCCCAGTCCGTGATGCTGGACACCTACCCGCAGGAACAGATCCCCCGGGTCATGAGCCTCTGGAGCGCGGCGGTCATCATGGGTCCGATCCTCGGTCCCATCGTCGGAGGGTGGATCACCGAGCACCTCAACTGGCGCTGGGTGTTCTTCATCAATCTGCCCCTCGGCATCATCGCGGTGCTGGGGGTCTCCGCCTTCATGGCTGACGATCCTGGAGGGCGACAACGGCCCTTCGATGTCATCGGCTTTTCCGCCCTCACCGCCTTTGTCGTCGGTCTCCAGGTCATGCTGGATCGGGGGCCCGGACAGGACTGGTGGGAATCGCCGGAGATCTGGGCCTGGCTCGCCCTGGCCATGGCGGGGCTATGGGTCTTCATGGTTCAATCCGCGACGGCGCGACATCCCTTCTTTCACCGCGACCTCGCCAGGGACGGAAACTTCGTCGGCACGACCATCTTCAGCTTCTTTGTCGGCGTCCTTCTCTTCTCCACCACCGCCCTTCTGCCGGTGATGATGCAGAACCTGATGGGCTATTCGGCCATGCAGACCGGCGAGGCCAGCGTCAGCCGGGGCCTCGGCTCTCTGATCTCCTTCCTGATGGTCCCGTTCCTGATCCAGAGGCTCGGGGCCCGGAAGGTCCTGTTCATCGGCACCGTCCTGAGCATAGCCTCATTGTGGGCGATGGCCGGCTTCGACCTGTCGATGACAGAGCAGCCCATCATCATCAGCGGCTTCATCCAGGGGGTCGGCACGGGACTGCTCTTTGCGCCGCTCAGCACCCTGGCCTACGTCACCCTGAGCCCGGCGCACAGGGTGGAGGGCACCATCCTGGCGACAATGGCCCGAAGCATGGGATCGGCCGTCGGGATCTCGATCGTTCAGGCCATGGTCCTGCGGAACAGCGCGCTGGCCCACAGCGAACTCTCCTCCCGGATGGACCCCACCAGTCCGATGCTCAATGACGTCCTGCCCTTCGAGGGCGCCCTGACGACCTCCGAGGGGCTGTCGCAGCTCAACGGAGAAGTCACTCGCCAGGCGATGATGATCGGCTATGTCGACATCTTTAGCTGGATGACGCTGATCACCATGGCGATGATACCCTTGATTCTGATCTTGAGGCCGCCGCCGAAGGCGCCCATAGAGAAGGTCGGGGCTTCGCCGGACTGAAGCACCGCGCCAAAGACGCGACCAAAACAAAAAAGCCCCAGGGAGCCCGGGAAGACCAAATGACAGAGACTGCAACACCGTCGGCGGATCCCATCGCACCACCCCCGACAGCCTCCATCACCGAAGCTCCGTTCTCGGCGGCCTACACGCGGTACGCCATGCTCCTGCTGCTGGCGATCTACACCATCAACTTCCTCGACCGGTCGATCATCAACATCCTCGCCGAGCCGATAAAGAACGAGCTCAAGCTGGCCGACTGGCAGCTGGGCCTGATGAGCGGGCTGGCCTTCGCGCTCTTCTACACCGTCCTTGGAATCCCCCTCGCCCAACTGGCCGAGAGGAAGAACCGCCCGTACATCATCGGAACCTCGGTGGCTGTCTGGTCAGGATTCACGGCCCTTTCGGGCGCGACCACAAACTTCGTCCAGCTGGTCCTTTGCCGCATTGGCGTCGGCATTGGCGAGGCAGGTTGTACTCCGCCTGCGCACTCCCTGATCGCCGACTATGTCCCGAAGGAAAAGCGGGCCTCCGCCCTCGCCTTCTATTCGATGGGCACGCCCCTGGGGGGCTTGCTCGGACTTGTGATGGGCGGCCTGATCGCCGATGCCTATGGCTGGCGCGTCGCCTTTCTTGTCGCCGGCGTGCCCGGGCTCCTGTTCGCCCTGCTCTGCTTCCTGACCCTTCGCGAGCCCCGCAAGATCCTTGCGGCGCACAGCGCCCGGGTCACCGCCGCCCAGGCCACCTTCCGCGAGACCCTGTCCTACCTGATGAAGAAGAAGACCTTCTGGCTGATCGCGCTCGGCGCAGCCATCAAGGCCTTCATCGGCTATGGCCACGCCCCGTTTACAGCCAGCTTCTTCCTGCGGGTGCACAGCGAGGAGATCAGCCGCCTCGCGGCCAGGTTCGATCTGGGATCCGTGGGCTTCATGGGTCTCGCCCTGGGCCTGATGGGCGGCACCGCCGGGATCATCTCGTCCTGGCTGGGCGGACAGATCGCGGACCGGTTCGCAAAGACCGACCTCAGGGGCTACGTCGTCGTACCTGCGATCGCCTCCCTCATCGCCGTCCCGATCTATATAATCGCGGTCAGCGTACCGTCCGCCTCGGTGGCGCTCTGGATCCTGGTCATCAACGGCCTCCTCGGCTCGCTCTGGTATGGCCCGGTCTACGCGATCGGCCAATCGATCGTGCCGCCGCACATGAGGGCCACAGCCTCGGCCATCCTGCTGTTCGTGATCAACCTGATCGGTCTGGGCCTTGGCCCGACGGTCGTCGGGATCATCTCCGACATCATGGCCAACGGCGTCGGCCTCGGCTCGGCTCAGGGCGTCCGGTGGGCGCTGATGATCTCCACCTGCTTCGGGATCCTGGCCTTCGCCATGTTCTGGATGGCGCGCAAGACCATCCGTGAGGAAATGGAGTCCTGACCGGAAGGTCCTGGCGGGGGTTCAGGTCCCCGCCAGGGCCGCGTCGGCTTCAAGCCGGAGGCGACCACCAACATGGCCTTGCCCGCGGACTCTTCATGGAGCCGCCCGTGTAGTGGGCCGAAACAAGGAAGGTCCCCAGGCTCGGCCCACTGACGTCCAGATAGAAGTTGACGCATGCGTCACTTTCGGATTCCATACCGATGCATCAAAAGGGAATCTGCTTGGGTCGCCTTCTCCCCCTGATCTTCCGGAACCTTACCTTTCTGTTCGGGATCGGCTTCCTGGCGCCCTTGGTGGCCCAGACGCTGGAACGGACCCTCCCCTCAATTTCCGGGACGCCCTGGCCCTTGATCGTAGGCCTGGTGATCGGCGGCGGGTGGGGCGCCATCGCCCAGAAGACAGGTCGCTGGGTGTGACCGACCTCTCCGTCGAGGCCCTCCGCGCCCTGCCGCCGAAGGAGCTCAACCGGCTTGAGTCCGAGGTCGCGGCGCGCTTCATGGGGGGCCTGCCCTGGGGCTCGGTCCTCTGGGGCCTGGGCAACCTGGCGGTCTGGCTGTCTCTGTGGCCCCTGACCCTGTCCGGGGTCATGCCCCTCTGGCTGGCCTTCCCCATCGCCACCCTGAACGTGGCTCTCTGCTACCTGCCCTCGCACGAGGCCCAGCACCGGATCATCGCCCGCGAGGGCGAACCCCTGTTCTGGCTCAACGAACTGGTGGGCCATCTCTCGCCCCTGCCCATGCTCCTCCCCTACGGCGTCGCCCGGCTGACCCACTACGAGCACCACCTGCACGCCAATGACCCGGAGCTGGACCCGGACATCCACACCAAGGCGCCGAACGCCTGGCGGCACCTTCTGAACACCATCGCCCATCGCCAGCCGGGATCAGCGACGGGGGGAAACTACGGCAAGGCCCTGGCCCGGATCGGAACGGACGAGGCCCGGCGAGCGGGCCTCGTCGCCGCCGTCTACACCCTGGCCTACCACGCCATCCTGTTCGCCCTGGCCTGGTCCGGCTTCGCCATCGAGGCGGCCCTGATCTGGTGGCTGCCGCGCATCCTGGGGACCACCTACATCCAGTTCTACCTGAGCTGGGCGCCGCACCATCCGGCGGAGGAGATGGGCCGATACCGGGACACCCGCGCCTTCCGCAGCCGGCTCGGGATCCTTCTGTCCTCGGGCATGCCCTTCCACATCCTGCATCACCTCTACCCACGCATACCGCTGCTGCGGCACGGGGAGGCTTACAGGGCCCTGAGGCCCTTCCTGGTGGCGCGGGGCTGCCGGCTTGACGGGCTCTAGGTTCCGCAACACCCGAGGAGCGCTGCTGAGGCGGCGACGAACCCGGAATGGATGCTCTAGAGGCTGCGCGCCAGTGTCGCAGCGTCGTCCTGCCGGGACAGGGCCCATTCCCCCAGGCGACGCGCCCAGTAGGACTCCCCGCCGTGGGAAAGCCGCAGGCGGTGCAAGGTTCCGGTGAAGCGGTGCAGCGCGTGCTCGGCGCTGACGCCGATAGCGCCATGTACGGCGTGGGCGATCCCCGAACAGACCTGGGCCGCCTCGCCACAGCGCATCTTGGCGACGGCCGCTGCAGGCGGGGAGATGGACAGGGGCGCACCCACGAGGGCGGTCTCGGCGGCCATGCGAGCGGCCATGACCTCCTCGGCCATGACGGCGATCTGGTGCTGGATCGCCTGGAACTTGCTGATCTCGCGGCCGAACTGCCGGCGGGTCGAGGCGTGGTCCAGGGTCATCGACTGGAGGGCGTCGATCAGCCCGGCCATGACCGCCGCGTCCGCGGCGGCGCACAGGGCGCGGCCCGTCTCGGCCGGAACGCCGCCCGCCGCCAGCACGGGAGCGGCATCGACGCAGTCCAGGACCTCAGGATCGACGAGGCGGGCCAGCAGGGTCTGGACGATGGCCGGCGGCGCGGCCCTGCGCCCGGTCTCGAAGGCCAGGGGGAAGAGGCCGGAGAGGTCCAGCCCCGCCCCGCCCTCGGCCTCGGGCCGGAGAACATCGAGGAAGCCGGAGGCGGAGAGCTCGGCAAGGGCTGGAAGTTAGCTTCGCGGACTTGGCCGCCTTGGGGTCGGTTCGAGAAATTCTGCTTCTGGTGAAAAACCCGTTGGAGCTGCTCGGCAGGTATCGGGATCGCGGATCGGCTCCGCTTATGACCGCAGATGGGTGGTTTTGCGAACGCCGGGTTTCGCCACCGGCTTGGAGCACAGAATTACGTCGCCCCGCTTCAGGTCAAACGATAATCCCGCTTGCGCCATAAACTCTACATATATAGATTGGTGTAGTGCCGAGACGCCCCAACATCTCCAAACAGACTCGAACCGCCTTGCTGGCGCTGCTCGAACGCCCGCAGGATTGGCGTT
>NZ_JADCBG010000145.1 GCF_020253645.1 Phenylobacterium sp. | reverse complement strand
GGGGGTGGCGGTGGCGGAGGTGGAGGCGGAGGCGGGGGCGGGGAAGGCGACGAGGCGCGCAGCGCACTGTCCGCATCAGCCGGCGAGGCCCGCCACTTGTGTCCGCAGGAGACGCAGCGCACCAGCCGCCCGGACGCAGGCAGATCGCCCGAGGATACGGCATAGCGGGCGGAACAATTCGGACAGGTCAAGATCATCGTTCGGGGGACCGGACCGCTGGCTTCGCCCCACTGCGAAGCTTCGCAGAGAACATTACACCCATAAGGTTAACAGATCGCAGCCATGTCGCAGGGATGTTCGCAGGCGTGCGCCTTGTCCGGGAGCGCCAGGGCTGCAGGCTTGTGCTAGGCTTGCGAGGAGCCTTACCTTCGCCCCCGAAACCCGCCATGCCTGCCCTCGCCGCTCCAGCCCCGACACCGGCCCTTCGACTGAGCGGGCTGAGCGCCCCCCGCGGAGACGGGCCTGCCAGCCTGTCTGATCTGGATCTCGAACTGGCCCAGGGAGACTTCCTGCTGGTGCATGGCGAGGCGGGAGCGGGCAAGAGCACCATGCTCGACCTCGCCGGGCTGGTTCGCCGGCCCGGGGCCGGACGACTGGAGATCCTGGGCGGGAACCCCTGGCGAATGTCCTCCGGCAGACGGGCGCGTCTCCGGCGCCGGATCGGTCTGATCCGTCAGGACCTCGACCTGATCGACGACCTGACCGTGGAGGAGAACGCCGCCCTGCCCATGCGGATCGCCGGCGTTCGCCCCCAGGAGCGGCGCCGGGACACCGCTGAACTTCTGGGGTGGCTGGGCTTGGCGGACATGAGCCGCGCCCGACCCCGGGCCCTGAATCATGACCAGCGTCAGCGGGTCCTGGTGGCGCGGGCGGTAGCCGGGAAACCGGACCTCATCCTGGCGGACGAGCCGCTTGGCTGGATGGAACCGGACTCCGCCCGCCGGGTCCTGCGCTTGCTGGTGCAGCTGAACCGGCAGGGCACGACCCTGGTGATCGCCAGCCGCAATCCCGACCTCGCGCCCGCATCGCGCCGCCTGCGACTGTCCGGCGGTCGGGCCGTCCCCGAGGCGGCGGCATGAGCCGGTTCAATGTCATCCTGATCGCCGCCGTGCTGACGGCACTGGCGGGCCTGATCGGTCAGGCGGCGCTGGTGGCTTCCGGCCGCGCTGAGACCTGGGGGACCCGTCTCGCCGGAGAAATGACCGTCGCCATCCGGCCATCGGAGGCCGCAGTCGCCGAGGTCGAGGCCCGTCGCGCAGCCGAAGTTCTCGCCGGGACCGAGGGTATCGCCGAGGTCCGGGTCCTGGCTCCGGCCCGTGTGGCCCGGTTGCTGTCGCCCTGGACCGCCGGGGCGCGAGGGCCCGACCTTGAGGTCCTGCCGCGACTGATCGCCGTCGAGCTCGACGCCCAGCGACCCGCCTCGCGCCAGGACCTCGCTGGCGCCCTGAGCGCCGCAGGAATTGACGCGGTGGTCGACGATCACCAGGGATGGCGGCGAACGAGCGAGGCGTTCCGGCGGGAGATCCTCACCGCCGCCCTGTCGAGTCTTCTCCTGTGCATAATCGGCCTTGCGGCGCTCGGCTCTCTCGCGGCGGGCCACGAGATCGCCCGGCGCGGGACTGCGCTCAGGGTCCGGATCCAGCTCGGCGCGACGTGGTTGTCCTGCTTGTCGATGGCCGCCCGCCCGGTCGCGGCCGACCTGATCAGCGGCGCCATCGTCGGAGGCCTGGCGGCCGTGGGAATAGGCGGGGCGACCGGCCTGGTGCAGGTCGAGAGATCGCTGGCTTCGGCCGTCTATCCCGCCTTGCAGCTGGCGGGACTGATCGGGATCGCAGGCGGCGTCGCAATCGTATTCGCCCTGGCCGCTACCGCGCGACGGATCCGGGAGCTGGACCTTTGAGGGTGCTCGCAATCCTGCTGGTCCTTGGGCTCATCTGGGCGGCCGGGCTCTTCGCCTTCGCCGACCGGGTTAGCCGCATGACCCCGGCGACCCTGCCACAGGCCGCCGACGGCGTCGTGGTGCTCACGGGCGCGGGCTCGAACGCCCGGCTCGACGCCGGGATGGCGGTCCTGGAGGCTGGGCTTGCGAAGCGCCTCCTGGTCTCCGGCGTCAACCGGGAGGCCAGCCGTGAGGACATCCGCCTGGTCAGCAAGGCCGCACGACGGCTCTATGACTGCTGCGTGGACCTCGGTTTCACCGCAGCCGACACGCTGGGTAACGCCAGGGAGACGGCGGAATGGGCCCGCGCCATGCGATATCGCAGCCTGATCATCGTCACCGCCGACTACCACATGCCGAGGGCCATGCTTGAGCTCAGGACCGCGCTGCCGGGGATCCAGCTTCAATCCTACGCCGCCGCCACGCCCGCCGTCGACGCCCGGCGCTGGAGCCAGAGCGGAAGGGATACCCGGTTGATGATCCGGGAGTACTCGAAGTACATGACCGTCCTGGGCCGGGAGACGCTCCGGCGTCTGGGCCAGGCCAGCCTGAACCGGCAGAAAGACCCGCCTTGATCCTGTTTCGCTCCCTGCTCTTCGCCGCAGCATTCTATTCCTGGTCCGTGATCTGCGCGATCCTCCTGGTCCCGGTCCTGGCCATGCCAAGGCGCTGGCTCCTCTTGGGAATGCGCCTCTGGAGTCGCTCGGTGAACAGCCTGCTCAGGGTCATCTGCGGGGTCCGGGTGGACATCCGGGGCCTCGAGAACGTGCCGGCCGGTGACGCCCTGATCGCCTCCAAGCACCAGACCATGTTCGATGTCTTCGTCCAGTTCGGGGTTCTCAAGGGCTCCCTCTTCGTCCTGAAGAAGGAACTCATGATCATTCCGATCTTCGGATGGATCGCCCTGAGGATCGGCTCGATCGTCGTTGACCGGGACGGGCAGGCGGCGGCGCTTCGGGACATGGTGCGGCGCGCCCAGGAGCAGTTCCGGCTGGGCGACCGCCAGCTGGTGATCTTTCCCGAAGGAACCCGCAAGGCGCCTGGCGCGCCGCCGGACTACAAGCCCGGAGTCGCCGGCCTCTACCGGGAGCTTGGCGTCCAGGTGCACCCTGTCGCCACGAACGCGGGACTCCATTGGCCGGCTCGCGGCTTCCTCAGGCGCCCCGGGGTGATTGTCTATGAGTTCCTCGAGCCGATCCCGCCGGGCCTGAAGCGCGCGGAATTCATGCGCCTCCTCGAGGAGCGGATCGAGACCGCCTCGAACCGGCTTCTCGCCGAGGGCGTCTAGTCCGGCTCCAGCTCGGTCACCCGGACCAGGAGGCCCTCCATCCCGCGATCCCGGATTCCGGCCTCGCGCAGATGGCGGACAAGGTCACGCAGGTAGTCGATGTTCCGGCCCGACAGACCGCGGGCTCCGGCGATCAACCGGGCCTGCGCCTCGGGCGGGAGGTTTCCGGCCCATTGCGCATGACGGGTGTCCGAGAGGAAGGTGAGGCAACCGACCCGAACCCCCGGGTCGATGCGGACCTCGACCTCGGCCTCGACATAGGTCTCGGTGGGCTGTTCCCGTTCCCGCAGATAGGCGCGGACCTCGGGCCACGCCTCCTCGGTGACCCGATAGGCGACGCCGCGGACAGAGCCTCCGCGGGTCAGCCCGAGCACAAGCCCCGGGCGTTCGGGAGTGCCGCGGTGATGGACGGAATAAATGCAGAAGGCGCGACGCCGACCCTGTAAGGTGGCAGGGCGGCGCTCGGCCCATTCGAAGCCTGGTCGCCACATCAGGGACCCGTAACCGAACACCCACCGATCCGCCGACATCGCCGACCGAATGCCCTCATCATCTGACCCCGACTCCATGCCCCAGACGCCAGCCCCGCGCAAACGCCTTCGACTGGGCCTCTGGATCCCGCTGCTGCTCGCCCTCCTCCTGGCTGCGGGATGGAGCGTCGCCTGGCGCATCGCAGCCCAGGAAGTCGAGCAAACGCTGGATGAGGGCGTGCAGACGCTGGCCGCACGCGGGGTCACGGCGGAGTGGTCGGAACGACGCCTGTCAGGCTATCCGTTCCGCCTGAACGTGACCCTGACCGATCTCAGGGTGACGTCGGGATCCTGGGGATTGCGGATCCCCGACTTCGAGGCCCAGGCCTTCCTGCATGCACCCAGGTCCTGGCTGTCGGCGGCCCCTGAGGGACTCACGATCTTCCGCCCGGAGGGCGGTGGCCTGGAGGTCCGCGGGGACCGGCTTCTCTCCAGCCTTGTCCTGCCCAGCGCCGGGCCGCCCCGGCTGTCCATCGAGGGGCTGGGGCTCGTCTTCACCCCTGCCCCCGGAGCACGGCCCTTCGCCCTGACCTCGGCGGACCGGCTGGAGCTGCATGTTCGTCCCGGGCCGGAGGACAAGGCCGCCGTCTTCCTCCGGCTCCAGGACGGGACGCCGACCCCGGGACGGCTGCTTGCGGACATCGGCGGCGGGGCTTCGGTTGCGGCCACGGCCGAGGGGCGGCTGGAGCGCGCCTCGCGGCTGCGGGGTGAGGATCTCTCCGGCGCACTGGCGGCCTGGGGCGTCGCGGGAGGCCGGCTCGAGATTCTGCAAGCCGGCCTTACAGCCCGAGAGACACGCCTGTCCCTGACGTCGCCGGGCCTGAGCGCGGGGGCCGATGGCCGGCTCCGCGGGAGCCTCCGCCTGACGGCCGCCCAGGCGCCCACCCTGCTGATCGCCCTGGCCCGACATGGGGTCCTGTCGCCGACGGAGGCGGCGGGCGGGCTCGTGGGCATTCTGGCCGGCAAGAGCTCGGGCGACGACCTCCGGGTGGACCTGACCCTCTCGGAAGGAAAGGTCAGACTGTCGCGATAGCCAGGGCGTCAGGCCGCCTTTGCGACCCGGGGGGCGGGATTGGAGAACTGGATGACGCCGTCCTCGAGCCCCGAGAACCTCAGTGAGGCGAGATCGAGGGCGTAGTTCTGGTGAAGCCGCCACGGGGCGGTGACGCCCTGCCTCGGGAATTCTCCGATCGACCTCTGGACATAGCCTGAGGTGAAGTCGAGCCAGGGAGCGGTCTCGGGCGGCGCGCCCTGGAGCACCGGCGTGCACTGGCGCAAGCCCTTGCGACGCATGTGGTTCAGGAGCCGGCAGACATATTCGCAGGTCAGGTCGCACTTCAGCGTCCAGGAGGCGTTGGTGTAGCCGAAGGCCGACGCCAGGTTCGGGACGTTCGAGTACATCATGCCCTTGTAGCTGAGGGTCTCCGCCGGGCGCACGGCGGCGCCGTCGACGCTCAGGGAAAGGCCGTTCATCGCCTGCAGCTTCAGGCCCGTCGCCGTGACGATCAGGTCGGCGTCGAGATGGGCTCCGGACTTCAGCAGGAGGCCTGTCTCGGTGAAGGTCTCGATCTCGTCGGTCACCACCGAGGCGGCGCCCGATTTCAGGGCCTGGAAGAAGTCGCCGTCGGGCGCAAGGCAGAGGCGCTGGTCCCAGGGGTTATAACGGGGGGTGAAATGGGTCTCGACATCGAACTCGGGGCCCAGTTCCTGGCGGACCTGGCCGACGATGGCGGCCTTGACCCGGTCAGGCCGGCGCCGGGCGAAGTTGTAGAAGACCATCCCCATCAGGACATTGCGCCAGCGGATGAGCGAGTAGGCCAGCTTCTCGGGCAGCCGGCGACGCAGCTTGAGGGCCAGGGCGTCCTCGCCCGGGCGACCGACGATGTAGGTCGGCGAGCGCTGCAGCATGGTGACGTGGCCTGCGGTGCGGGCCATCTCCGGGACGAGGGTGACGGCGGTCGCTCCGGACCCGATCACCACCACCTTCTGCCCGGAATAGTCGAGGTCCGCAGGCCAGTCCTGGGGGTGGACGATGCGCCCCCCGAACCTGTCCATGCCGGCAAAGCCCGGCGTGTAGCCGCCCGCGTAGGAATAGTAGCCGCCGCAGAGGAAGAGGAAGTTGCAGGTGAATGCGGCCGGGCCATCGGCAGTCTCCGCCTGGACCCGCCAGGCGGCGTCTTCGGATGACCAGTCGGCGGAGACGACCCTGTGGCCGAACCGGATCGCAGCCTCGACGCCCTCTTCGCGCGCCGTGTCGCGGACATAGCGCAGGATGGAGGGACCGTCGGCGATGGCCTTGGCCTCGGTCCAGGGCCGAAAGGAATAGCCCAGGGTGTACATGTCGGAGTCGGAGCGGATGCCCGGATAGCGGAACAGATCCCAGGTGCCGCCGATGGCGTGACGTCCCTCGAGGATGAGGAAGCTGCGATCCGGACAGTTGGTCTTCAGGTGACGGGCGGCTCCGATTCCCGACAGGCCGGCCCCGATGATGATCACGTCGACATGGGTTGGCGAAGCGTCCTGCATCGTCTCATCCTCCAGCTGGTTTCGGCCCGTAGCGGACCTCATGACGGCCAGAGCGGACGGGTGCAAGCGTCTTGCCGCCCGGCATGCCGGGGCCTAGCCTTCCGGCCTGGCTCCGAGGGTCCCTCCCATGCACCGACGCCTGTTCCCGATCCTCGCCCTGGCCATGGCCTTCGCCCTGGGCGTCCAGGCGGCCGCCGCCACCACCGCCACCGCCCCCGCCACCGCCACCGCCACCGCCGGACGGTTGACGGCCTCGGCGACGCCTTCGAAGGAGATGCTGCGCTGGCGGGAAACGGCGCGGCGGGTCACCATTGTCCGGGACGACTGGGGCATCGCCCACATCCGCGGGAAGACCGACGCCGACGCTGTCTTCGGCATGATCTATGCGCAGGCGGAGGATGACTTCGCGCGGATCGAGACAAACTATCTCACCGCCCTGGGCCGCCTGGCGGAGGCCGAGGGAGAGGCCGCCCTCATGCAGGATCTCCGGGCCCGTCTCTATGTCGATACCGAGACGCTCAAGGCTCATTATGGCCGCAGCCCGCCCTGGCTGCGCAAGCTCATGGACGCCTGGGCCGACGGCCTGAACTATTACCTCGCCATGAACCCGCAGGTGCGGCCGAAGGTGCTGACGCGGTTCGAGCCCTGGATGGCCCTGAGTTTCTCCGAAGGCAGCATCGGGGGAGATATCGAGCGGATCTCCCTGGACGATCTGGCCGCCCTCTATTCCGACCGTCCCCGGGTCATCGCCCGGTCCGGGGACGCCGGCCTGGAGGAGCCCCGGGGCTCCAACGGCATCGCCGTCGGCCCCTCCCGTTCTGCGGGAGGCCGGCCGCTTCTGCTGATCAACCCCCACACGAGCTTCTATTTCCGGGCGGAACAGCACGTCGCCTCGGACGCGGGCATGAACGTCTACGGCGCGGCGACCTGGGGCCAGTTCTTCATCTACCAGGGATTCAATTCCCGGCTTGGCTGGATGCATACGTCGAGCGGCGTGGACTCCGTGGACGAGTTCGCCGTGCAGGTGATCAACCGCGGGGGCAGACTGACCTACAGGTACGGTGCGGCCGAACGCCCCGTTCAGTCGCGGACGATCGCCGTCGACTGGCGGACACCCCAGGGGGCGATGGTCCGCAGCACCTTCCGGGTCCACTTCACCCACCACGGACCGGTGGTGCGTCGCGAGGGCGAGCGCTGGGTCGCCTTCGCCATGATGAACCGGCCGGTGGAGGCCCTCAGCCAGTCCTTCCTCCGCACCCGGGCCCGCAACTTCGACGAGTTCATGAAGGCGGCGGCCCTGATCGGAAACGCTTCGAACAACACTGTCTACGCCGACGCCGACGGGGTGATCGCCTATCTGCATCCCCAGTTCGTCCCGAGGCGGGATGACCGGTTCGACTATACGCGCACCGTCGATGGCTCCGATCCGGCGACCGACTGGAAGGGCATGCACGACCTGTCCGAACTGCCCTCTGTGAAGTCGCCCAGGGTCGGGTGGGTCTACAACACCAACGACTGGCCCTGGACGGCGGCCGGAGGCGAGAGCCCCAGGCGGGAGGCCTATCCTCGGTACATGGACACGGTGGGTCCCAACCCCCGCGGGACCAACGCCGTTCAACTGCTCGAAACGGGCCAGAGCTTCACCCTCGACTCCCTGGTTCAGGGCGCCTTCAACACTCGTCTGCCAGCCTTCGACGTCCTTGTGCCGGGACTGGTCGCAGCCTGGGACGCGGCCCCCGGCGCGGACGTCCTTCGCGTCAGGCTTGCGGAGGAGATCCGGCTGCTGCGGGCCTGGGACCGGCGTTGGTCCGGTCAGTCGGAGGCCCTGACCCTGGCGGTCTTCTGGGGCGACCTGCTGTGGCCAGAAGCAGAGGCCCTGGCGCGGGATGCGGGCGTCACGACCTGGGAGGCCATGGCCAGCCGCATCTCTCCGCGCCGCAAGCTTGAGGCCCTGGCCCAGGCTTCCGACAGGCTCCAGTCCGACTTCGGGACCCGGAGGGTTCCCTGGGGCGAGGTCAACCGCTTCCAGCGCCGGACCGGCGAGATCGTCCAGGCGTTCAGTGATGCGGCGCCAAGCCTTGCCGCGCCCTTCCCGTCGGCCCGATGGGGCGCCCTGGCCTCCTTCGGCGCCCGGCGTCCCGAAGGGCAGAAGAGGCTTTACGGGACCAGCGGGAACAGCTTCGTCGCCGTGGTGGAGTTTGGTCCGAGGGTGCGAGCCCGCGCCGTCACGGCTGGGGGGGCCTCCAGTTCTCCCCTGTCGAAGCATTTCATCGACCAGGCGCCTCGCTACCTGAGCGGAGACCTGCGGCCCGTCTACTTCTGGCCCGACGAGCTCAAGGGTCGCGTAGTGCGAACCTATCGTCCGGGGCAGTAGCCCGGTATTGCGCCGCCCGGCGCAATGACCTATCGCCCAAGCCTCCGAAACCCGGGACCGCCATGGACGCCTCCGACCCCAAGCCGAACGCACGCTCGCTCGAGGCCGTGCGCGCGCGGCTGGACGTGGTCGACCGCCGGCTGCTCGAGCTGATCGACGAGCGGGCGGCCCTCGCCTCGGAGGTGGCTGCGGCCAAGGCGGCGGCGGGCGAGGGCGGACGCTTCGCCCTGCGTCCTCCACGCGAGGCCGAGGTCCTGCGCAACCTCCTGGCCCGCCCGAGGAAGGCCGCGCCTGCCGGGCTGGTCGTCCGGATCTGGCGCGAGCTGATGAGCGACAGCCTGTCCCGGCAGGGGCCCTATCATGTCTCGGTCTATGGCGGGCAGGCCCCCGAAGGCGTCCGGGAGGCGGCCCGGATGCGCTTTGGCGCGGCGCCACCCTTCACCGCCGCCAGCCGGCCCGAGGAAGCGATCGCCGCAGCGAAGACGCCGGGCGGAGTCGCCGTGCTGGGCCTGGACTCCCGCACCCCCTGGTGGGGCCGGCTGCTGGCCGAACCCACCCTGCGGGTCTTCGCCGCCCTGCCCTGCCTGAACGCCTGGGGCCGGCCCACCGCCCTGGCCGCCGCAGAGGTGGAGATCGGCCCGACGGGCGGCGACCGAACCTATTGGGTCAGCGACGCCCCCGGACCGCCCGGACGCCTGATCGGGGCGCTCAGCAAGGATGGCGTCGCCGCCGAGCTGCTGGCCGACGCCGGCGGCCTGCGCCTGTTCGAACTGGTGGGCTATTACCAGTCGGACGACGCCCGGCTCACCCGTGCGCCCGGACGGCTGACCGGGGTGATCGGCGCGGCGTCCGCGCCCCTGGACCTCTGAGACCGACATGACAGACCGTCCCCAGCCCAAGCCCGGCATCCTGGACATCACGCCCTACAAGCCCGGCAAGGCCGCGGTGGAGGGGGTGGCGCACCCGGTGAAGCTGTCGGCCAACGAAAACGTCCTCGGGTCCAGCCCGCAGGCGAAGGCGGCCTTCGCCTCGGCGATCGACGAATTGCACATGTACCCGGACGGCCGCTGCAACGCCCTGCGCGAGGCGATCAGCGCAAGGTATGGACTGGAGCCCGAGCGCCTCCTGTTCGGCTGCGGCTCGGACGAGATCTTCCAGCTGATCGGCCAGGCCTACCTCCAGCCCGGCGACAACGCCGTACAGGGCGAGCACGGCTTCGGCGCCTTCGCCATCGCCACCCGGGCCGCTGGCGGCGAGGTGCGCATGGCCCGGGAGGTCAACCTGCGCATCGACGTCGACGAGCTGCTGGCCTGCGTCGACGAACGGACGCGGATCGTCTGGGTGGCCAACCCCGCCAATCCGACCGGCACGGTGGTCGGCGGCTCGGAGATCCGGCGTCTTCACGCCGCCCTGCCCGCCGATGTGGTCCTGGTGCTGGACGGCGCCTACGCCGAGTTCGCCGAGGATCCGGATTTCGAGGACGGGGTCGACCTGGTCCGCAACTTCTCAAACGTCATCATGACACGGACCTTCTCCAAGCTGCACGGCCTGGCCGCCCTGCGGGTAGGCTGGGCCTACATGCCGCAGGACATGGCCGACGCCATCGACCGGATCCGCCTGCCCTTCAACGTCTCCATCCCCGCCCAGCGCGCCGCCATCGCCGCCCTGGCGGACGAGGACTTCCAGGCGAAGTCCCTGGAGCTGGTTCGGACATGGCGGCCCTGGCTGGCCCAGCAGCTGGGCGGCCTGGGACTGGAGACCACCCGCTCGAGCGCCAACTTCGTCCTCGCCCGCTTCCCGCAGACGCCTGGCCGGACGGCGGCCGACGCGGACGCCTTCCTGAGCGCCCGGGGGCTGATCCCGCGGATGGTGGGCGGCTACGGCCTGCCGGACCACCTGCGGCTCACCATCGGGCTTGAGGAACACAACCGCGCCCTGGTCGAAGCCCTGGCGGCCTTCATGGGACAAGGCCGTTGATCTATCCGCGAATGGCCATCGTCGGCTGCGGCCTGATCGGCTCTTCGGTCATCCGCGCCGCGAGGGCGGCCGGGGCCGTGGGCGCCGTGACCGTCGCCGACGCCAACCCGGCCCACCGGGCGGAGATCGCAGCCCTGGGCTATGCCGACCTGATCACAGCCGACCCCGCCGAGGCGGTCCGCGACGCCGACCTTGTGGTCTTCGCCGTGCCCGTGCTGGCCATGGGGCCCGCGGCGGCGGCGGCGGCGGCGGCGCTCAAGCCCGGCGCCACGGTCACCGACGTGGGCTCGGTCAAGGTCAGCGTGGCCGACGCCCTGCGCACGACCATTCCCGCCGGCGTCCACCTGGTCCCCGGCCACCCCATTGCGGGCACAGAGCAGTCCGGTCCAGGCGCAGGCTTCGCTGACCTGTTTCGCGGTCGCTGGGTCATCCTGACGCCGGAGCCAGACGGTGACGCCGCCTACCAGGAGGCCGTCGAGCGGCTTTCCGCCTTCTGGGCCGCCCTTGGCGCACAGGTCGACACCATGGACGCCGCCCACCACGACCTGGTCCTGGCCGTCACCAGCCACCTTCCCCACCTGATCGCCTACAACATCGTGGGCACAGCCGCCGACATGGAGGAGGTCACCCGGGCCGAGGTGATGAAGTACTCCGCCGGCGGCTTTCGCGACTTCACCCGCATCGCCGCCTCGGACCCCACCATGTGGCGGGACATCTTCCTGGC
>NZ_JADCBG010000144.1 GCF_020253645.1 Phenylobacterium sp. | reverse complement strand
CGCTGGGACGAGACCCCGGCCTTCGGCTCCGGCTACGACTCCCCCGGCTGGCGGCGGGCGCAGGATCGCGGGCGCCCCGCAGCTCCCGTCAACCGCAAGGCCGTCATCGAGGGCGAAGGCAAGCTGCTGGCGGTCTCCGACCCCCAGTCCAGCGCCTATTCCCGGGGCGACCGGGTCTTCCACCAGAAGTTCGGCTATGGCCGGGTGCTGGTGGCCGAGGGCTCCAAGCTGACCGTGGCCTTCGACAAGGCCGGAGAGAAGAAGGTGCTGGACAGCTTCGTGGCGAAGGCCTGAGACCTCGCCGCGCTTGCGGCCCGGCGACCGGCGCGCCATCGTGCAGCCCCTGACAGGGAGAGACAGATGGCAAGGCTGACCGCGAACGGAATCGAGATCGAATACGACGTCCACGGGCCGGAGGGCGGGGAGCCCGTCGTGCTGGTCATGGGCCTGGGCGCCCAGATGATCCGCTGGTCCATGGACATGGTCGGGGACCTGGCCGGGCGCGGCTATCGCGTGGTGCGGTTCGACAACCGCGACGTCGGCCTGTCCCACCGTTTCGACGACGTTCCGCCGCCCAGCATCGGCGAGGTCGCCAAGGCGGTGCGCGAGGGCCGGCGACCCGAGGTTCCCTACTTCCTGTCGGACATGGCCGCCGATGCGGCGGGCGTGATCGAGGGCCTGGGGCTTGGCTCCGCCCATGTGGTCGGCGCCTCCATGGGCGGCATGATCGTCCAGATGCTGGCGGCGGAGCACCCGCACCGCGTGCGCTCGATGACCTCCATCATGTCCTCCACCGGCAATCCCAACCTGCCGCCGGCCCGGCCCGAGGCGGTGGCCTTCCTCGTGAACCGGGGCCCTGATCCGCATGCGGACCTCAAGGCCTTTCTCGACCATGGGCTGGCCTCGGCCAGGGTGATGGCGGGGCCCGCCGGGGTCCTGGACGAGGCGGCCGAGCGCGCCGGCATCGAGCAGTCCTTCCGGCGCGCCTATTACCCCGTCGGTTTCCTGCGCCAGTACGCAGCCATCCTGGGCAGCGGCGATCGCCGCGAGGCTCTTCGCCGCATCACCGCGCCGACCGTGGTGATCCACGGAGCGGACGATCCCCTTGTCCCCGTCGAGGGCGGTCATGACACCGCCGCCTGTGTGCCGGGGGCGGAGATGCATGTGCTGGAACGCATGGGCCACAACATCCCGGCGCCCCTGATCCCGAAGGTCTGCGATCTGATCGAACGGGCGGTCCGCCGGGCCGCATGAAGGTCGAGCTGGCGGGCGCGGCGGCCTTCGCCTGCCTCGGCCTGATCGCGGGCGCCCTGCTGCGACCTCAGCCCGCGGACTTCCGTCCCGACCCGGCCTTCGCGACGCCCGGCTTCACCGGGCCGCCTGCCGAGGGCTTTGGCGGTGCAGACCCCTCCGCCGGCTGGGGCGGCCGGTGGGGCAGGTTCGGCTCGGTTCCGGACTATGTGGTCGGCACGGACTCCCGCCAGCCGCCTCCCTTGGACGTCCCGCCACCGCCGCCCTGGGAGGAGCCCGCGCCCGAGCCCGAAGCGGCGATAGAGCGCCCGCCTGAGGCCGTCGACATGCCGGAGACTCCGCCTCCCGCCGCCGCCCCTGCACCTGGGCCTGCACCGGGTCCTGCACTGGGGCCTGGGCCTGCGCCCGCCCCCTCGCCTTCCGGCGCGGACCGCCCTAAGGAGGGCGAATGAGCGAAGACGCCGTCCAGATCATCGCCCGCGGGCCCCGAGCCGCGGCCGAGGCCGCCGCCGCCGTCCTCGACGCCGACCCGCTGTTCGAGGGAACGACCTACTCCATCCTCGAGGAGGACGAGGACCACGACGTCTGGCGGATCGACGCCTTTCCCACCACGCGCGAGGAAGCCGATGCGCTCAAGGCCCGGCTGGTCGTCCAGCCTGGCCTTGTGGTCACGGTGGAGGCCCTGGCCGACGCCGACTGGCTCGCCATGTCCCTTTCAGGCCTTCCGCCTGTGCGCGCGGGCCGCTTCTTCGTCTATGGCGCCCACGACCGGGGACAGGTCCCGCCCAACGCCGTCGCCCTGCGAATCGAGGCCGGCGCGGCCTTCGGCACCGGCCACCACGGCACCACGGTGGGCTGCCTGCTGGCCTGGAACGACCTGATCAAGTCGCGGCGCTTCGACAGGGTGCTGGACGTCGGCGCCGGGACCGGCGTCCTGGCCATCGCCGCCGCCCGGACCGGGGCCCGGCTGGCCCGCGGCACGGACATCGACGCCCCCTCCGTCCGGATCGCCCGGGAGAACGCCGCCCTGAACGGCGCCCGGGCCCAGTTCGTCCACGCCTCGGGCCTCGGCCACCAGCGCGTGCGTTCCGCCGCGCCCTATGACCTGGTCTTCGCCAACATCCTGGCCCCGCCCCTGGTGGCCCTGGCCCAGGACATCCGCGGCGCCCTGAGGCCCGGCGGGGTGGCCATCCTGTCCGGCCTCCTGCGCACCCAGGAACGGCGGGTGCTGGCGGCCTACCGCTCCCGCGGCTTCCGCCTGCTGCGCCGCATCCACCGCGACGCCTGGGCGACCCTGGTGCTTGAGCGGCCCTGAGGGATCAGGCCACGACCAGCCCTGCACCAAGCTCAGCGCATCACAAGCGCAGGCGTTCCTGCAACTTCTGATTGACCAGGTGGGCCTTCCAGGCCGCCTGCATCTCGCGGTTGGGCGAGCCGCCGTGCCGGAGGCTGAACCAGATGCTGTTCTGCTGGGCGTCGAGGTTCCGGCTCACGCCCAGCCAGGCCTTCCCCGCCGGCGCGCACGCCACGCGGAAGATCCCCGCCCGGGACTTGCGACCCTCCTTCCAGGCCTGAACAGTGTCTCGGCGGCGTTGCTTGTCCACGGTCTCATCCTCGACGTGAGCCGGGCTCCTCACAGCGGCGACCCGCCTTCGTCAATTATACCCGGATGTTATTAGCGATTGGCCGCGAGCCATTCGTCAGCCAGCAGCGCGTAGACATAGCTGTCGCGCCAGCCGTCACGGGCCTTGAGGTTCTTCAGCATATGGCCCTCGCGGCGCATCCCCACCTTCTCCATGATCGCATAGGAGCCGTGGTTGCGGGCGTCGCAGGTGGCCCAGATGCGGTGGTGGCCCAACTCCGTGAAGGCGATCCGGGCTAGGGCTCGGGCCGCCTCGGTCCCATAGCCCTTCCCCCACGCGTCCCGGCTGTAGCAATAGCCGAAGGCGCTGTTGTCGCTGTTGGCGTCGTGCAGAGAGATGGAGCCGATCATTTCAGACGTTGCCTTCACCTCGACGGCCAGGCTCAGCTCCTCCTGCGGCCAGGTCTTCTGCCGTTCAAGATTGCGGTCCAGCACCTCTCGGGTGACCTCCAGGGTGTTGGGGCCCCAGGGCATGTAGCGCACCACCTCCGGGTCGGTGGCGTAGGCGTGGATGGAGTCGAAGTCGTCTTCACGGAAGTCGCGCAGCAAAAGCCGCTCGGTCTCGATGGGAAGCCAGAATGGGGTGGACACGGGAACGATCCGATTCAGGAGGGTTGGGCGGGTTCGTGGTCTTGCCAGACCCCGACCGATGTTGGCGGGGTCTGGTTCGAGGCGGCGTCAGCTCAAGGCGTGCGCATTCGAACGACCCCGGTGGGACCGTTGGAATTGGAGCAAGCGAAAGCCTCAGCGCGAACCATGGGCGGCTT
>NZ_JADCBG010000143.1 GCF_020253645.1 Phenylobacterium sp. | reverse complement strand
GCCGCGCCGCCGCAATGACGGCCTGACACGCCCGGAGTCCGTCCAGACACCTCAAAATCACCCCCAAAACCCACCCACAGGCCGCCAAAACACGCCTTCAGCGCATCTCCGGGATCATTGGGGTCATAACGCAGGGGTCCCGAAGGGGGAGGAATTACGGAGCCTATTGCTCCCCTGCGGGTGAGGGGGCGCCACGGCGGTTGGCAGGCCCTCAGGCCGCCGACCGGCCCGTTCGCCGGTCAAGGGCCGCCAGGACGTGCTCGGCCAGCCGGTCCGCCGCCCGGGGCGCCCCGCCCCTCGCCTTCAGGAGCGCGATCTCGGCGTCCTCCAGGGGCGGCAGGCCGTCCACCTCCCCGAGGAGGGTCAGGTCGTCGGGGACCATGTCCCGGGGCAGGACGGTCAGGCCCAGTCCCGCCCTCAGGGCCGCGTGCTGCCCGGCCAGCGAGGGGCTGGTGTAGGCCGCCCGCCAGGACCGGCCCCGGGCCTCCAGGGCCGCCACCGCCCGGCGACGATAGACGCACGGGGCCGGGGCGATGACCAGGGGCGCCGGCTCCCCCGGCTTCAGCACCTCGCGGTCCGACGCCACCCAGACCAGGGGCTCGCGCCAGACCCGCACCCCCAGGTCCGGCCCCAGGGGCTCGCGCTTGACCAGGGCCAGGTCCAGGGCGCCGGCCTGCAACCGGTCCAGAAGGTTCAGGGTCAGGTCGCAGGTCACCGCCAGGGCCACCCGCGGGTGAGACCGGGCGAAGGCGCCCAGGATCTGGGGCAGGTGGACGGTGGCGAAGTCCTCAGGCGCGCCCAGCCGCACCTCGCCCTCGAGGTCTTCTCCCGTCACCTCGGCGACGATCTCGTCGTTCACCCGCAGGAGGCGGCGGGCCTTGGGCAGGAAGGCCTCTCCGGCGTCGGTCAGGCCCACCCTGCGCGGATCGCGGGCCAGCAGCTTCACCCCCAGCCGCTCCTCCAGCCGGCGCACCTGCAGGCTGATCGCCGACTGGGTCCGCCCCAGCCTCTCGCCGGTGCGGGTGAAGCTGCGGGTGTCGGCGATGGTCACGAAGGTGCGGACCAGATCGAGATCGAGATTGACGTCACGCGCCATGGCCCCACCCTGTCATGAGTTTCCCTCATTTCAGGAATAGCACCTTTCAACCTGCCTTGTCCCCCGACACACCCTAAAGGTCCGCCTCCGGCGCCCGGGGGGGCGCCCTGATCCTTCCGGGAAGGCCATGCCAGACGTCCTCGCCTCCGCCGCCGCCCTCGGCGTCCAGAACCTCCTGGCGCCCGCCATCCTCTTCTTCGTGCTCGGCCTGTTCGGCGGCTTTGCGCGCTCGGACCTGTCCCTGCCGGCCGCCACCAGCCGCACCCTCTCCCTCTTCCTCATGCTCTGCATCGGCTTCAAGGGCGGGGTGGAGGCGGCGGAGGCCGGGCTTAGCGAGGGCTTTGTCCGCGCCGGAATCGCCGGCCTCATCCTGTCCCTGTCCTGGCCCCTCGTCGCCTATCCGGTCCTGCGCCGGCTCGGAGGCCTGGAGCGGACCACGGCGGCGGCCACTGCGGCGGCCTTCGGCTCGGTCTCGGTGGTCACCTATGCGGCAGGCGCCGAGTTCCTCACCTCCCATGGCGTGCCCTTCAGCGGCTACATGACCGCGGTCCTCGCCATCATGGAGGCGCCGGCCATCCTCACCGCCCTCCTGATCGCCCGGCGGGCGGCGGAGGGGACCGGCGCCAGCCACTCCATGGGCGGCATCCTGCGCGAGGTCTTCCTCGGCGGCCCCGCCCTCATGCTGGTGGGCAGCTTCATCATCGGCCTTGCCACCGGCGAGCGCGGCATGGCCCGGCTCGACGTCTTCGTGAACCCGGTCTTCCAGGGCGCCCTCTGCCTCTTCCTGCTCGACATGGGCCTGGCCGCCGCCCGCAGCCTCACCGACGCCGGCCGGCCGCCCGTCCGCGTGCTGGCCCTGGGGATCGCCCTGCCCCTGGCCGGCGCGGTCGCCGGCTATGTCGCCTCCCGCCTCGCCGGCCTCGCCCCGGGCGACAGCGCGCTCTTGATCCTGCTGGCCGCCTCGGCCTCCTACATCGCCGCGCCGGCGGCCATGCGCACCGCCCTGCCGGAGGCCCGGCCCGGCGTCTATCTCGGCCTCTCCCTCGGCGTGGCCTTCCCCTTCAACCTGATCCTCGGCCTGCCCCTCTACGCCCTGGCGGCGGGGGCGTTGTAGGGGGGTGCCCCGGAAGGACCACTAGCCTGCGCCTTTGGTGAAGATCTGGATGAAAACCAGAAAGAGAGGATCAAGCAGATTAAGATCAGGATTAAGGTGACGAAGGAGGCAACCCCTCCACTCTTGATCTTCCGCCATTCCTTCTTGCTGATTTTTTGAATAGATTGGATGAAGCGCTCCGCGAGCGGCGTCAGGGACTCGCTGGTTAGGTCGCCTCGCGCCACCCGCTCCGAAAGCTGGTCTAGAAAGACGATCGCGCTGCGGGACTCTTCGAAATCACGGCTCAGCCTAAGGCGGATGGCCGCCTCCGAAATTCGGAACGCTACGATGGACTCAGTCCGCCGATCGACGGCGCTGGCACCCCCTTGCGGCACATGGGCCATGAGTTGAACCTGCGCGACCAAGGCGGCACATTCAGCCCTCAGGGCGTCCAACCAAGCTTGACGAAACTCCGCCGTCTTCTGCTCTCTGCCGACAACAAGACCCAATGTGCCCGCTAATGCGGCAATGATGGCCGCCACGATGATCGGTGAATCGTTCAATGGGCACCCGACGATAGTCTTGGGGCGAACATAACTTTAGACAAGCCTCGGAGCCAAGCACCGTCAGGGGCACCCATTACGTGATGATAAGCCAGGCACCGATCAGAACGGGCTCGACCTCGCTGTGACGGACGACGGCCTCTCGGCCTCGGGAGGCCGTCTCGCAGATCAGTTCCTCTCGGTATCCACCAGCTTGTTCTTGCTGATCCAGGGCATCATGGCGCGCAGGCGGGCGCCCACCTCCTCGATGCCGTGCTCGGAGGCGCGGCGGCGGGTGGCCTTGAAGCTGGGCTGGCCGGCCTGGTTCTCCAGCATGAAGTCGCGCACGAAGCGGCCGGACTGGATGTCCTCCAGCACGCGCTTCATCTCGGCCTTGGTCTCGGGGGTGATGATCCGCGGGCCGGTCACGTACTCGCCGTACTCGGCGGTGTTGGAGATCGAGTAGTTCATGTTGGCGATGCCGCCCTCGTAGATGAGGTCGACGATCAGCTTCACCTCGTGCAGGCACTCGAAATAGGCCATTTCGGGGGCGTAGCCCGCCTCGACCAGGGTCTCGAAGCCGGCGCGGATCAGCTCCACCAGGCCGCCGCACAGCACGGCCTGTTCGCCGAACAGGTCGGTCTCGCACTCCTCGCGGAAGCTGGTCTCGATCACGCCCGAGCGGCCGCCGCCGATGGCCGAGGCGTAGGCCAGGCCGAAGTCCAGGGCGTTGCCCGTGGGGTTCTGGTGGATGGCGATCAGGCAGGGCACGCCGCCGCCCTTCTCGTACTCGCCGCGCACGGTGTGGCCGGGGCCCTTGGGCGCGACCATCAGCACGTCCACCGTCGGCTTGGGCTCGATGAGGTTGAAGTGGATGTTCAGGCCGTGGGCGAAGAGCAGGGCCGCGCCGTCCCGCAGGTTGGGGGCGATCTCGGCGTTGTAGATGCCGCGCTGCAGCTCGTCGGGCGCCAGCACCATCAGGGCGTCGGCCCACTTGGCGGCCTCGGCCACGCTCATCACCTTCAGGCCGTCGGCCTCGACCTTGCGGGCGGTGGCGGAGTCGGGCCGCAGGGCGACGGCGACGTTCTTCACGCCGGAGTCGCGCAGGTTCAGGGCGTGGGCCCGCCCTTGCGAGCCATAGCCTACAATCGCGATCTTCTTGTCCAGAATGCGGGCGAGGTCGGCGTCGCGATCGTAATAGACGCGCATGGGCGGTCTCCTTTGGACAAGACGGGCGCGGGGCCACTCGGCGCCTGCGCGGAAGTGCGCCGCACAAAGGGGAAATTTCCCGCCGCGTCAAGCAAGGCCGGCCCTCCGGCAGGGTCGCCGGAGGGCCCGTCGCCCTACCAGAAGAGGGTGTAGGCCACCTGGACGATGCGCCCGGTCCACAGGTCCACCAGGGCGGCGTCGCGGCCCAGACGCACCCAGGAAAAGCCCAGGGGCGGGACCGGCAGGCCATAGGACCACCAGCTTTCGATCCGGTGGCGCGGCGTCCACCAGGTCCAGGGCAGGACCTCGCCGTGGGACCAGCGGCGCGGGACGAAGCCCGGCGGCGGGACCCAGGGGCCGCCCCGATAGCGATAGGACGGGATCCAGACCGGCGGGTACCAGCGGGGGTCATAGTGCGGCGGCGGCGGGCGGCGGCTCTTGTGGCGGTCATGCCCGGAGTAGCGGCCGTAGGAGTCGTATCCGCGCCATCCCCACCCGCCATGGCCATAGGGGGGACCATGCCAGTCGTAGCGGTCGGAGTGGCCATAGCCCCGGTCGCGGCGTCGGTGTTCGTCCCGCCGGTCGCGCTCGCTGCGGTCCGGAGACGGCTGCGTCTCCGGCGGCGGCGGCGGGGTCTGCCTCTCCCGCGGCCGGCCATAGCGATCCCAGGCCTCGGGTCGGCTGTCGGGCCGGCTGTCGGATCGGGGCTCCGGCGCGGCCGGAGGCGTCGGGGCGGAGAACGGCGCCGCCGCACCGTCGAGGGGCTCGCCCCGGGGATCAAAGCGCTGGCTCTCGCCCCGCGGAGGCTGGAAGGCGGTGTCGACCGGGGCGGGCGCCTCGGCGGCGTCGAACTCCTGGGCCCGGGCCGCGGACGCTGCGCCCAGCCCCAGCAGCAGGGCGGGAATCAGGGCCTGAGCCATGAGGAACGGACCGGCGGCCTTGCGGTTCATGGTGCTTGCCTCCTTGGGCCGGGGCGGCGCGCGCCCCGGGCGGTTGTCGCCCCCGCACGCATCACATTAGGAAGGGCAAGCTGAACCGCGCTTGAACGCGCCAGACCCGAGGATCGAAGGAATGCCCGCCCTGCCCCAGGATGTCGTCGGCTACTGGCGCAACGCCGGTCCCCGGCGCTGGTTCCGAAAGGATCCCGCCTTCGACGAGGCCCTTCGCCTGCGCTTCGAGCCCGTCCATTTCGCCGCCGCCCGGGGCCAGTACGACGACTGGGCCTATGAGGCCGAGCCGGCCCTGGCGCTGATCCTCCTGCTCGACCAGTTCCCCCGCAACCTGTTCCGCGACACGGCCCACGCCTTCGCCACCGACGGCAAGGCCCGGAAGATGGCCCGCCTGGCCCTTCGCCGGGGCCTCGACCTGCAGGTGGAGACGGACCTGAGGCACTTCGTCTACCTGCCCCTCGAACATTCGGAAGACCCGGTCGACCAGGCCGACTGCGTGCGGCTGATCCAGGCCCTCTGCGCCGAGACCGGGGACACCGAGCTGCTCCGCTTCGCCGAGATGCACCGCGACATCATCGACCGCTTCGGCCGCTTTCCCCATCGCAACGCCGCCCTGGGCCGGGAGAGCACGCCGGCCGAGCTGGCCTTCCTCGCCGACGGCGGATTCGCGGGATAAGTCCGCCCCGCCTGTGGACCCAGGGGCCGCCCCCGGTTTCCGCAGGGGTGCGAATCGGGTGGAGTGAAGCGACTCCCGGAGCCGCCATGAACGCCCCCGCCCGCATCGCCGCCCAAGATCCCGTCCAGGAGGGCGAGGCTGCGCTCGAACAGCCCTATCTGGACCTGCTGGCGGACATCCTGGCCAACGGCGTCGACCGGCCGGACCGCACCGGCGTCGGCACGCGGGGCGTCTTCGGCCGTCAGATGCGCTTTGACCTGTCCCGCGGCTTCCCCCTCCTGACCACCAAGACCCTGCACCGGCGCTCCATCGTGGTGGAGCTGATCTGGTTCCTGCGTGGCGAGACCAATGTCCGCTGGCTGCAGGAGCGCGGGGTCAGCATCTGGGACGAATGGGCCGACGCCGAGGGCGAGCTTGGGCCCGTCTATGGCCGCCAGTGGCGCTCCTGGGCCGCGCCGGACGGCCGGGTCATCGACCAGATGGCCGCCCTAGTGGAGGGCCTGAAGCGCAGCCCGGAGAGCCGCCGCCACATCGTCACCGCCTGGAACCCGGCGGACGTCGACGACATGGCCCTGCCCCCCTGCCACTGCCTCTTCCAGTTCCACGTGGCCAATGGGCGACTGTCCTGCCAGCTCTACCAGCGCTCGGCCGATGTCTTCCTGGGCGTGCCCTTCAACATCGCCTCCTACGCCCTCCTGACCCACATGGTGGCGGCGGTGACGGGGCTGGAGGCCGGCGACTTCGTCCACACCCTGGGTGACGCCCACCTCTACCTGAACCACCTGGACCAGGCCCGCGAGCAGCTGACCCGGACGCCACTGCCCCCGCCCCGGCTGGAGCTGGCGGCCCGGGACGACCTCTTCGCCTTCGAGCCCGAGGACGTGAAGTTCAAGGGCTACAAGGCCCATCCGGCCATCTCCGCCCCCATCGCGGTCTGACGGCCATGGCCGCCCCCCTCCTCACCGCCGGCCCCATCGCCCGGGCTCGCAACGGCGTCATTGGCCGCGCCGGCGCCCTGCCCTGGCGGCTGAAGTCCGACCTCGCCCGCTTCCGCGCCCTGACCATGGGCAAGCCGGTCATCATGGGCCGGCTGACCTGGGAGAGCCTGCCCCGCAAGCCCCTGCCGGGCCGCACCAACATCGTCCTGTCCCGGGACGCCTCCTACGCCCCCGAGGGCTGCGTGGTCTGCGAGGACTTCACCGAGGCCGTCGCCATCGGCCGGGAACAGGCCGAGGAGGACGGCGCGTCGGAAGTCTGCGTCATCGGCGGCGCCTCGCTGTTTGGACTGGCCCTGCCCCGCGCCCGGCGCATCTACCTCACCGAGGTCCACGCCGACGTGGAGGGCGACGTGACCCTCCCCCCCTTCGACGAAAGCCGCTGGCGCGAGGTCCGCCGCGAGGACCTCCCCGCCGGCGAGGGCGACGAGCATCCCGTGACCTTCCGGGTGCTGGAGCGGGCCTGAGCCCCTTCCCCTGGCCGCACCCCTCGCCCATAGTCCTTTGAGAGACATCCGGGGGAGGAGACGGGCCGTGGACCTGCAGCTGATCGCCGAGGACTTCCAGTTTCCGGAAGGCCCCATCGCCATGAATGACGGCTCGGTGATCCTGACCGAGATCAAGCGCCAGACCCTGACCCGGGTGAAGCCCGACGGGTCCAAGGAGATCCTGGTCAGCACCGGCGGCGGTCCGAACGGGGCGGCCATCGGCCCGGACGGCGCCATCTACATCACGAACAACGGCGGGTCCTTCGAGTGGCTGGACAACATGGGCATGACCGTCCCCGGTCCGACCCCGCCCTCGCACACCGGTGGTTACATCCAGCGCTTCGACCTGAAGACCGGCGAGCTGAAGACCCTCTACACCGAGTGTGACGGCAGGAGGCTGATCGGGCCCAACGACATCGTCTTCGACCGGCAGGGCGGCTTCTGGTTCTCCGACCACGGCTGCTCGACACCGGAGGGCCGCAAGTTCGGCGCGATCTACTATGCGAAGATCGACGGCAGCCATATCAGCCGCCAGAAGGATCACCTGATCTCGCCCAACGGCATCGGCCTGTCGCCCGACGAGAAGGTCGTCTACCTGGCTGACACCAACCTCGGACGCCTCTGGGCCTTCGACATCGCCGAGCCGGGCGTTCTGGCGCCGCCGGACGGCTTCGCCCCCGGGCGGGTGATCTGCAACCTGCCAGGCTACCAGCTGCTCGACAGCCTGGCGGTGGAGGCCGGCGGCAAGGTCTGCGTGGCCACCATCATCAACGGCGGGATCACCGCCTTCGACCCAGACGGCTCGGTGGAGCACTTCCCGGTCCCCGACCTCATCACCACCAACATCTGCTTCGGCGGGGCGGACATGCGCACGGCCTGGATCACCGCCTCGGCCACCGGCAAGCTCTATCGCGCGACCTGGCCCCGGCCGGGCCTGAAGCTCAACTTCAACGCCTGAGGCCGGCCATGCCCCGCGCCCCCGACCCTCACGAGCCGGAGATCGTCGCCAGCCTGGAACGGGCGGGCGAGCTCTGCGAGGACCTGACGCCGGTGGTCTATGACCGCCTGTTCCGCGAGCAACCGGAGATGGAGATCCTCTTCTGGCGGGACCAGAACCACCAGATCCGCGGCGAGATGCTGACCCGGGTGCTCCAGGCCATTCTCGATTTCGTGGGCGAGCGGCTCTATTCCCGCACCCTGATCCAGAGCGAGGTGGTGGTGCACGAGGGCTATGACGTGCCGCCGGAGGTTTTCCGCACCTTCTTCGCCACCGTGCGGGACGCCGTCCGCGAGGTCTGCGGCGACGACTGGCGGCCGGAATGGGAGGCCGCCTGGGAGACCACCCTGGCCGACCTCGACTGGTACGTCACCCATCCCGACCAGGCGATGACCCCGGCCTGACGGCCGGGGCCATTGGGGCCTCAGGACAGGCTGGCCATGGCCGAGCGGTCGAAGCTCATCAGCTCGTCATTGCGGCCCTGGTGGATCTTCACCGCCCAGTTCGGGTCCTGCAGCAGGGCCCGTCCGACACCCACGAGGTCGAACTCCTCCCGCTCCAGTCGCCGCAGCAGGTCGTCGATGGAGGCGGGCTGCGAGGCCTCGCCGGCATAGGCCGCGACGAACTCGCCCGACAGGCCCACCGAGCCCACCGTGATGGTCGGCACGCCGGTCAGCTTCTTGGCCCAGCCGGCGAAGTTGAGGTCCGAGCCCTCGAACTCCGGCTCCCAGAAGCGGCGCTGCGAGCAGTGCAGGATGTCGGCGCCGGCGTCGGTCAGGGCGGTCAGCCAGGCTTCCAGCTCCCTGGGCGTCGGCGCCATCTTCACGGTGAAGTCCTGCTGCTTCCACTGGCTGATGCGGATGATGACCGGATAGTCCGGCCCCACCGCCTTGCGCACCGCCCGAAGGATGTCGCCGGCGAAGCGCGCCCGGCCGGGCAGGTCCTTCGAGCCATAGGCGTCCTCGCGCTCATTGGTGCCGTCCCAGAAGAACTGGTCGATCAGGTAGCCATGGGCGCCATGCAGCTCCACGGTCTCGAAGCCCAGCCGCTTGGCGTCGGCCGCGGCCCGGGCGAAGGCGTCGATGGCGTCGGCCACGGCCTCCTCGCTCATGCCCTCGCCGAACTTCTTGCCGGGGCTCGACAGGCCCGAGGGGCTGTCATAGCCGCCCTCGGGCTTCCATTCCGGGTCGCGCGAGCGCACCGCGCCCACGTGCCAGAGCTGCGGGCCGATGGCGCCGCCCGCGGCGTGCACCTCGTCGGCCACCCGCTTCCAGCCGGCCAGTTCCTTCTCGCCGTGGAAGCGCGGCACATTGCGGTCGTTCAGCGAGGCGGCGCGGTCGACCCCGGTGCCCTCGGTGATGATCAGTCCCACCTCGCCGGCGGCCCGCCGGCGATAGTACTGGGCCACCTCCTCGGTCACCACGCCGTCGGGCGAGAAGGACCGGGTCATGGGCGCCATCACCAGGCGGTTCTTAAGGTTCAGGCCCTTGAAGGACCAGGGCTGGAAGAGGGCTTCGGCGGCCATGGGCGGCGTCTCCTGGGTCGGGGCCATCTCGGCGGACCCCGGTTTCGGTATGTCGGGGCGACCTTATGCACGCTCGGCGCGCCGGCGTCAGGCGAAAATCCGGGTCCGACCGGAGGCGGGGGCGACTTGCATTTTGGACTGCGCTTCGCCATGGTCTGAACAATGCTCAAATCGCGGTCGGCGGCTCGCGCCGGTGCGCGCCTGACTGAGGAGTCCGCCATGAGCGACGGTGCCGTTGACCTGAAGGCCGAGGCGCGCGCCCGGGCCTATTCCATCCCCCTCGACGAGATCAATGTCGCCGACCCTGAACTCTTCAGGACCGACACCCAGTGGGCCTATTTCGAGCGCCTGCGGAAGGAGGACCCGGTCCACCTTCATCCCGATGGCCACCACGAACAGGGGCCCTTCTGGTCGGTGACCAAGTACAACGACATCATGGCCGTGGACACCAACCACGGGGTCTTCTCCTCCGAACCGGCGATCACCCTCTTCGATCCCGACGAGGACTTCACCCTGCCCATGTTCATCGCCATGGATCAGCCCAAGCACGACCTGCAGCGCAAGACGGTCAGCCCGATCGTCTCGCCTCAGAACCTGCACATGATGGAGCCCCTGATCCGCAGCCGGATCCAGAACACCCTGGACTCCCTGCCCATCGGCAAGCCCTTCGACTGGGTGGACACGGTGTCCATCGAGCTGACCACCCAGATGCTGGCCACCCTCTTCGACTTTCCCTTCGAGGACCGTCGCAAGCTGACCTTCTGGTCCGACATCGCCACCGCCGACCTGACGTCCAAGCTCTTCAAGACGGACGATCCGGACACCGAGCGGAAGATGTACCTCTTCGAGTGCGTCGACTACTTCACCCGCCTCTGGAACGAGCGGGTCAACGCCGAGCCCAAGGGCGACCTCATCTCCATGCTCGCCCACGGCGAGGCCACGCGGAACATGGACCGCATGGAGTACCTGGGGAACCTGATCCTGCTGATCGTCGGCGGCAACGACACCACCCGGAACACCATGACCGGGTCCGTCTACGCGATGAACCAGTTCCCGGACCAGTTCGCCAAGCTGAAGGCCAACCCGGACCTGATCCCCTCCATGGTCTCCGAGACCATCCGCTGGCAGACCCCCCTGGCCTACATGCGGCGCACCGCCCTCCAGGACTACGAGCTTGGCGGCAAGACCATCCGCAAAGGCGACAAGGTCGTCATGTGGTACGTCTCCGGCAACCGCGACGACGAGGTCATCGAGAACCCCAACAGCTACATCATTGACCGCGAGCGCCCGCGCCAGCACCTGTCCTTCGGCTTCGGCATCCACCGCTGCGTGGGCAATCGCCTGGCCGAGCTGCAGCTGAAGATCCTCTGGGAAGAAATCCTCCAGCGCTTCCCGGAAATCCAGGTCGTCGAAGAGCCTGAGCGCGTCTACTCGTCCTTCGTGAAGGGCTATGAGAGCATGCAGGTGGTGATCCCCTCCCGGCTGTAGGGAGGGGAACGGCGAGGGGGATTGCCCCCCTCACCCGGCTTCGCCGGGAGCTCCCCCTGATGGGGAGCAATTAGGGGTCGCAATTCCTCCCCCCAGGGGGAGGTGGACCGGGACGCCAGTCCCGGGACGGAGGGGGTCATCGGCGCTCGCCCTAGGCGCCCTTCTCCAGCGCCCGCAACAGCGCCAGGACGTCCGGGTCGCCGAAGGGCATGAGCTGGGTGAGCAGGACGCCGGCCTTGCCCGCCTCCGGGTCCGCCCAGAAATAGGTGTTGAAGATCCCCGCCCAGTTCAGGGCGCCGGCGCTGCGCCCCTCCTTCGTCGCCTCCGGGGTCACGACGGATGCCAGTCCGTGGCCCGTATGCATGTTCGGGTAGAGGTCGAAGTCCGTGGTCAGGACGCCGTTGGCGGTCTTGAAGGCCCCGGCTCTCAGCGCGCCGGTCTGCACCTCGCTGAGTGCGCGCACGGTCTCCGGCCTCAGCACCCGCGCCCCGTCCAGCTCGCCGCCGTTCAGCAGCATGCGCAGGAAGCGGAGGTAGTCCGGCGCCGTGCCGTGCAGGCCGCCGCCGCCGGACAGGACCTCGGCCTCCGTCCCGCCGGGCGGGGTCGGGGCGGGGAAGAGGGTTCCCTCCACCCGAAGGTGCGCCGTCGCCCTGCGGGACGGGTCCACCGGGGCGAAGCCGGTGTCCGTCATGCCCAGGGGCCCGAGGATGTGGTCGCTCAGATAGGCGTCCAGGCGCTGGCCGCTGGCGGCCTCGACCGCAAGACCCGCCCAGTCGATGCCTATGCCATAGCTCCAGGCCTCGCCGGGATCGTGCAGCAGTGGCAGGACATGGGCCGCCCGCGTCCCGCCGTTCGGGTCGGGGGCGCCCGTCGCCGCGTGCCAGCGGGTCAGATCGGCGCTGAGGAAACCATAGCCGAAGCCCGAGGTGTGGATCAGGAGGTCCCGCAGGGTCGGCGCGCGCCGGGCGGGGCGCAGGCGCGGGGCGCCATCCTCGCCGAAGCCCTCCAGCACCTTCAGGTCCGCGAATTCCGGCAGGAGGCCCGACAGGTCGCCGTCCAGGCTGAGCCGCCCGGCCTCGACCTCGCGCAAGGCCGCCACCGACACCACCGCCTTGGTCATGCTGGCCAGCCAGAAGATGGTGTCCTGGGTCATGGCGGCGGCTTCGCCCGCCTGCCGGACCCCGGCCTGCCGCGAATAGGTCACACCGTCCCGGTCCGCCACGGCGGCCACGGCGCCGGCGATCCGCCCGGAGGCGACCGCCGCCTCCAGGGCCTTCTCAAAGCCTGCGTACACGCCCGCCTCCCGGGTCAGAGGCCAAGCACCATCTTGGCCATGATGTTGTGCTGGATCTCGTTCGACCCGGCGTAGATCGAGGTCTTGCGATAGTTGAAATAGTGCGGCGCCAGGGTGGCGGCGTAGTCCGGCCCGGCCCGGGGCTCGTTGCGCTCGCCCCGGATCTCGGCCCAGGTGTCGCGCACGAAGGGCGCGGCGTAGACGCCGGCGGCTTCGAGGGCCAGCTCGGTGATGGCCTGCTGGGCCTGGCTCCCCTCCAGCTTGAACATGGAGGACACCGCCCCGAGGGTCTCGCCCGTCACCCGGGCGCCGAAGACGCGCAGCTCCGTGGCGTTCAGCGTGTCGACCTTGATCTGCATCTCGGCCAGCTTGCGCCGGAAGGCCGGGTCATGGACCAGCTTTCCGCCGCCGTCCGACGCCTGTAGCGAGGCGATGCGCTTGACCTTCTCCAGCTGGTGGGTGAGGCCCGGGGCGTAGGGATTGCCGCGCTCGAACTGCAGCAGGTACTTGGCGTAGGTCCAGCCCTGGCCCTCTTCGCCGATCCGGTTGGAGATCGGCACCCGGACGTTCTCGAAGAAGACCTGGTTGATCTCCTGCTCGCCCTCGGCGGGGCCGTCCAGGGTCGGCAGGGGAACGATGGAGATGCCGGGCGACTTCATGTCCAGCAGCAAGAAGCTGATGCCCACCTGCCGGATGGCCTCGTTCGAGGTCCGGACCAGGCAGAACATCCAGTCCGCCCACTGGGCGTAGGTCGTCCAGATCTTCGAGCCGTTCAGGACGTAGTGGTCCCCATCCCGTTCGGCCTTGAGCGACAGGGAGGCCAGGTCCGAGCCCGAGCCCGGCTCGGAATAGCCCTGGCACCACCAGACGTCGGTGGACAGGATCTTGGGCAGGTGCTGGGCCTTCTGTTCGGGCGTACCGAAGGCCATGACCACCGGGGCGCACATGGTCAGCCCCATGTTCGAGGTCGAGGGCGCGCCCGCCAGGGCCATCTCCATCTCGAAGATGTACTTGCGGCTGTGGCTCCAGCCTGTGCCGCCGTATTCCTCCGGCCAGTCCGGAGCGATCCAGCCCTTGTCATGCAGCCGCTTGAGCCATCGGACCTGGCCCGCCTTGTCGATGTGGGCGTTCTTCGACTGGGCCATGCGCGCACGCATGTCGTCATCGAAAGCTTCGGCGATGAAGGCGCGGACCTCGTCGCGGAAGGCGAGGTCCTCCTTGCTGAAGGCCAGGTCCATGGGTCTCGTCTCCGTGTCAGACGCCGTCGAGGTATTCGATCTCGGGCCGGCCGCCCATGCAGGGACCCATCTTCGGGCCCGCCGCCTTGAAGTATTCCGTGCCGCCGTGGTGCTTCAGGGCCGCCTCGTCGGCATAGAGCTCCAGCACCTTGTAGACCTGCGGGTTCGCGCGGCTGCGGGTCAGCTGGTAGGCGTGGCAGCCGGGCTCATTAGCCTTCACCTGCTTGGCCAGTTCGGTGAAAATGGCCTCGAACTCCGCGTTCTTGCCTTCCGCCACGGTCAGGGTCGCGATGACGCCGATCATTCCGTTTCCTCCGTTTGTTTGAGGATGCGGACGGTAGAGGCGGCCCTGGCGGGCGGCAAGCCCCGCCGCAGCGTCACCTTGCGGGAAATCAGCGGTCGGAAGCGTCCCGCTCCGTCCAGCCATAGGCGACCCATTGATGGCCGCCCACCCGCCTGGCCTCGATCACGCCGTCGTCAGCCATCGGCCCGGCCGCCTGTCTCGCAGGCGCGCGGCGAAGCCGCCCCGTGACGGCGGCGACGCACAGGAGAACGCCGCCGACGATCGCCGCCACCACGACGGTGGCCGCCGCGAACACGGCCGCCACGGCCGCCAGCAGCAGGCCGGCGACCGCCGCAAGGATCGCCAGAACAATCTTGGGACCCCGAAGGGTGGGGCTGGACCTCAGGTCGACCCGGATCATCTCTTCCTCTGTCAAGGCCGCCCGGAAACCGGGACCGGCTTTCACGGGCATGTTGGGCCGGCGGACGGTCCCGTCAACGGGAATCGGAAGAAATCAGGCAAGAGGAACAGGATGCCGGCGGATCAGGCGCCGGAGTGCAGCGGCCCGGGGCATCCGCGCAGGGACTTTGGGCGGCAGGCCCATGGCGCACACGCCACCCATCGATATCCTCGGAGCGGCGTCCGCCGCTCCCTGGCCTCACCGATGCGCCCCTCCGAGATGCCCGGCAATGTCCGAGAGCCGGGCGGCCATGAAGCGGGCCCGCAGCCGGACGGGGTCCGCCAGACGCACCGCCTTGGGGATTTCAACCCCCGGCCAGGCGTCAGGGTCCAGCCGCAGGGCCGCCTTCAGCGCCCGGACCGCAGCCTTCGGTCCGCTGGACGCCGCCATGTCAAACACTTCCAGGGCCACTGCAGGGGGCAGGTGGTCGCAGAGCGCGGGGGTCCAGCATTCCTCGAGATAGAGCCGCGGCGCCGCCGCCGGGCTGAGCCGCCGGTGGAGGGGAGCCGGTCGCCGGGACGTCGTCTCGAAGGTCAGGTCTCCGACGGCGATCTCCTCGCCGAGCCCCCGGGGATCCTCCAGCATGCCGCCCTCCCGGGCGACCAGCGCCTCGAAGGCGAGGTCGAAGACGCTGCTCCCCGAGCCGGGTCCCGCCCCACTGTTTCCCAAGCCCGACGCGCCGCCTTCCTTGTCGAAGGGCCGCCCGCCGTCGCCTCGCAGCGGCATCCGATTCTCCCCGCTCCCCGCCCTCGCGGGCGCCCGTCCCTCTCCACTGGCGACATCCTGCACGTGAGGCCGTCAAACTGCGAGCGAAGACCCTGCGACAAGTCGTGAATAAGGCGTGATTTCCCCTTGATTTCCGGCCTCTACTGGAGACGGCGAGCCGTCAGCATGCTCGCTTGATGCGCCTGGTACAGATCCGAAGGGACGTCCATGGGCCCGGCACCACCCGCGCCAAGGTCGCCTCCCCTCGAGCCGGTCGACTGTCGCGTGACCTCGCCGGGCTCATGGCGCCTCTCCCGGCTCGGGCCTTCGATCCCTTCCCGGTCGCCGGCGGCCCCGGGGAACGCACGCGGCTGCTGGAGGCTGCTCTCGGCTGCGGCGGACAGGACCGGCCGGACTGCTGGATACCACCTGCCCTGGACAGGCTCCAGCCAGCCCCTCGCCGGCCCGACATCACCGCCATCACGGTCTGGAACCCGGCCCATTGCGATGGCGGCGATCCCCCAGCGGGCGGCGGATCGGCTGGTGGACTCCCGCGGCGTCGCCAGGCGGGTGAGAGGGACTTGCGGGACCTTCCTGCTGGGGGATCCTGACGCCCTCTGCGCCGTCGACCACCATTTCGGCCGCACCCTGCACGCCGCACAGGACTTCTATTCCCATACCCTCTGGACGGACCGGCCGCTCGCGCCCGCGGAGGTCTCGCTTGACCGCCCTCAGGGTCCGGGCGGAACGGGCCCTATCCCGTGGCTGGCCCCGGACAACTCGGGTCCGCCGCCACCGGGGAGACCATCCGCATCTGGGGTGACCTCCAGTCCCGCCTCATGGCCACCTACGGCGAGACCCAGGGCCGGGCCATGGCCTGCGTCCTGCGCACCGGGTCCACCGCCAGCTGCGCCCCGGTCACTTCGATCCGCCCTCGACAGACGCCGGGATAGGCGGTGGCCACGACAGCGGTCAGTCGGCGGCCTGCCGTCATCGGTCGACCAGGTCGGGCTTCTCCGCGGCGACCTCTTGACATCTGCAAAGTCTTTAATTAGGAGTCCTAATATGAATCGTGATCAGCTCATCTACGGCCTAAGCCGTCTCGCCGCTCTGGCCCGCCAGGAAGACTGGAAGGTGGGCGAGTCGGCGGGTCTGACCCCAACCCAGGGAGATGCGCTGCGACTGCTCGCCGATCGTCGTGACGGTCTGAGGCTGAAGGCTCTCGCCGCTCAGCTCAGCGTTCGTCCCTCCACGGCGAGCGACGCCGTGTCGGCCCTGGTCAGCAAGGGGCTCGTGGAGCGGCAGCCGGATCCGGACGAAAGGCGGGCCATCAGGATCGTCCTGTCCCCTTCGGGACGCGCCATGCTGGGGCAGCTTCCCGACGGCTTCGCAAGCATCGTCAGCCTGCTGAGCGACCGGAGTGCTGAGGACCTGCATGGCATCGTGCTCCGGACCATCCGCGAACTCCAGCGGACGGGGCGGATCGCACCGCAGCGTCTTTGTATGACCTGCCGACACTTTGTGGCCAGCGACAGTCTGGACCGGTCCAGCGAGCATCACTGCCGCTTGATGAATTCGCCCCTCCGCGAACCTGATCTGCGCATCAACTGTCCCGAACACGAGGAGGTGGCTTCCTCGTCCTGAACGCCCTTGGCTTGAACCAGGGTCGCGCGCGCAGCGCATTCTGCGCCTTATATTGTTAGGAGTCCTATAATGAAGTCCAAGGCGATTTTCTATCACGCGGGTTGCGGCGTCTGCATGGAGGCCGAGCAGGCCCTGGGCAGGGCGCTCGATCCATCGCGCTATGACGTCGAGATTGTCGATTTCAACTCCGCCCCCAATCGGGTGGCGGAGGCCGAGGCCGCTGGCGTGAAGTCGGTTCCCGCCTACGTGATCGATGGCCTGCCCTTCCACATCAACTTCGGCGCCTCGATGGCGGCCGTGAAGGGAGACGCGTAATGCACAGCAGAATCCTTATCGCGGGTGCGGCGGCGCTCTTCGCCGTCTCCGCGCAAGCCCACCCTCACCAAGGCCGTGACGCCCGGAAGTCCGACCCCGCCACAGAACGGATCGCGCCCTCGCATGAGCACAAGGGCGGCTTCAAGGCCGCGCCGAACACGGCGGTGCTGGCGCCGTTCGACATTGTCCACGCCAAGATCCGGACAGAGGGCAATGTCGCCATTTTCCACATGGCGGTGTCGGGACGCGCCGGCGTGACGCGTCCGACGTCCACCGGCAGGTTTGAGGGATCGAAGGTCTTCTCCTACGTCTGGCCGACGAGCATCGATGCGTATGAGGTCGGATTCGAGCGCGGGGCCGGCATCCTGGCCCTGGCGGTCACCTCGCATCCGGACTTCGATGACACCCCGCTCTTCGACGAGACACGCGACGGGAACCGCGCCAACGACGGGGGCGAATGGCACATGCACTGGGTCGTTCTGGGACCCGACGAGGCCTGCGGGCCCGGCGGCCTGAAGGTCAAGGACATCCCGGAAGGCGCCCGACCCAGGTTGCCCCGGACCTGGCCGGGAGTGCCCATCCTGATCGATAGCCCAGGTTGGCAGCCCCAATTCACCGGCGACACAGTCGAGGTGCGCGTCCCCTTCGACGACATCACGCCCGTGAAGTCCGCGACATTCGACGGGGTGACCGCGGGGCTGCGCGTGAACGCCAGCGCACATGCGCCGCTTCTGTGTGTTGCAGATGTCTTTAAGATCGCCTCCGGCAATCTGAGCCTGCCCGGCAAGGTCGATCAGTAGACGCCCGTCATCCGCCTCCACCACTGACTGAGGGGCAAGGTGGGTCCGGTCTCATCTGGACCCACCTTGCCCCGAGAGGCCAAATGCATGTCAAACGCACCCATTCCGCCCACACTCCTCACACGAAATCCCGATGAGGGTTTCGGTCTGGCGATCAGACTTTCGCGCTTCGCCGTGAAGCTGACCCAGCCCGACGGCGACATCCGGGCGAGCCTGCGGGATCAGTACGGGCGGGATCCAGAGATGTTGATCTTGGCCTCACAGGTCGTTGCGACCCACTTCGCCACGATCGCCGCTGCCAACAACTACTGGAAAGACCAACAGCCATGAACCTGGAGCCCGCCTATCCCTGGGCCACGACGCAGTGGTTCAACAGCGACCCGTTGACCCTGGACAGCCTGCGCGGCCGGGTGATCGTGCTCGGGACGTTTCAGATGCTTTGTCCGGGCTGCGTCGCCAACGGCCTGCCGCAACTCCAGCGTGTCGAGCAGACTTTCCTCCGGGATGACGTGGCGGTGATCGGGCTCCACACCGTCTTCGAGCATCACGCGGCGATGACGCCAGCCTCGCTGGAGGTCTTTCTGCACGAGTACAGGATCGGTTTCCCAATTGGCGTCGACGCGCCTGACGACCCTGAGGGCGTTCCCCTGACCATGACGCGTTATCGTCTGCGTGGGACTCCCTCCCTCGTCCTCATAGACAGGAATGGCTTCATCCGGCATCGCGCCCTTGGCCATGAGCCGGACCTGACGCTCGGGGCCAGGATCGCCCAGCTGATCGCCCAGCCCCGGAACGCCGCGCCGGAGGCGCACCAGACCGGCGAAGGCGTGTGCCTGCCCGGCGCGGACTGCCGCTAGGTCGGAGACGCGCCAACGACCATGCTGAAGACCGCGACCGTAATCCGTCACGTCGCCTTCGAGGACTTGGGAAGCTTCGCCGACACGCTCTCCGGCCGCGGCTATGATGTCCGGTACCTGGAGGCCGGGTGTGACTCTCTCGACTCGGCGCGGGATGCGGACCTTCTGATCCTTCTCGGGGGGCCGGTCTCCTCCAACGACGAGGGGCTCTATCCCTGGTTGGGGAGGGAGATCCGGCTCGTTCGCGACCGCATGGACCGGAACCTGCCGCTACTGGGCATCTGCCTGGGCGCGCAGCTCATGGCCCGGGCTCTGGGCGCTCGGGTGTATACCGCCAAGTCCAAGGAAATCGGATTTTCGCCAATCGTGCTGACTGAGGCTGGCGGAAGATCACCCCTGGCCGCCCTTGCAGGCGGACCGGTGCTGCACTGGCACGGGGAAACCTTTGAACTGCCGGATGGCGCCGAGCGCCTCGCTTCGACCGACCTTTGCACCAACCAGGCCTTCCGGATCGGGCCCCGGGTGATGGCTTGCCAGTTTCATCCCGAGGCGACCGATGGTGGCTTCGAACGCTGGCTCATCGGCCACCATGTCGAGCTCCGGGCCGAGGGCGTCGACCTGGGCGGATTGCGGGAGACGGAGCGCAATGAACGTGCGGGCCTTCGCGCCAGAGGCGCCGCCTTCCTTCGGGCCTGGCTGGATGAACTGGACTGAAGCCCTCTGTCCATCCCTGAACCGGGAGCGGCTCTGGTCTCGAATTCCGGGTCGAGCCCCTACGCCCTCGCGCCCACCATCTCCATCCGCTCGCGGCGGATGGCGTCGTAGGCGGCGTTGAGGGCGGCGGCCTTGGCGTGGGCGATGTCGAGGTATTCCTCGGGAAGCCCCAGGGCGCGGACCCGGTCGGGGTGGGCGTCGGCGATGCGGCGCCGCCAGACGGCCCTCAGGACCTCGTCCGTGGCGTCATGGGGAGCGTCCAGCACGGCATAGGGATCATCCGCGGGGGAGCCCAGGTGGGCGGCGCGGATCCGGCGGAAGGACAGGGGACCGAAGCCGAACAACTCCGCCACCCTCTCCAGGTAGGACTCCTCCTCCAGCGAGACTGCGCCGTCGGCGCCGGCGATGTGGAACAGCCCGTCCAGGACGTCCTCCAGCAGGCCCGGGCAGTTTCGGTAGCGCCGGGCCATCTG
>NZ_JADCBG010000142.1 GCF_020253645.1 Phenylobacterium sp. | reverse complement strand
GGCTTCGACCCTTCCGACGCCATCATCGTCATCGCCTCGACCAACCGGCCCGACGTGCTCGACCCCGCCCTGCTGCGTCCGGGCCGTTTTGACCGCCAGGTGGTGGTGGGCAATCCCGACGTGAACGGCCGAGAGCGCATCCTGCGCGTCCACATGCGCAATGTGCCCCTGGCGGCGGACGTGGACATCCGCACCATCGCCCGCGGCACGCCGGGCTTCTCGGGCGCGGACCTGGCCAACCTGGTCAACGAGGCCGCCCTGATGGCCGCCCGCAAGGACCGCAAGATGGTCACCCAGCGCGACTTCGAGGACGCCAAGGACCGGGTCATGATGGGCGCCGAGCGCAAGTCCATGGCCATGACCGACGACGAAAAGCGCCTGACCGCCTATCACGAGGGCGGCCACGCCCTGGTGGCCCTGAGCGTTCCCGCCTCGGACCCCGTCCACAAGGCGACGATCATCCCCCGCGGCCGGGCCCTGGGGATGGTGATGCAGCTGCCGGAGCGGGACCAGTTGTCCATGAGCTACCAGCAGATGACCTCCCGCCTCGCCATCCTGATGGGCGGCCGGCTGGCGGAAGAGATCATCTTCGGCCGGGAGAAGATCACCTCGGGCGCCTCCTCCGATATCGACCAGGCCACCCGTCTGGCCCGGGCGATGGTGACGAAGTGGGGCTTCTCTGACCGGCTGGGGGTCGTCTCCTACGGCGAGAACCAGGATGAGGTCTTCCTCGGTCACTCGGTCTCGCGGACCCAGAACGTTTCAGAAGAGACGGCGCGGATCATCGACGAGGAGGTCAAGCGCCTGGTCCAGAGCGGCTATGACGAGGCCAAGCGCATCCTCACCGAACGGATCGAGGACCTGCACAGGCTCGCCAAGACCCTGCTCGAGTACGAGACCCTGACCGGGGAAGAGATCACCAACGCCCTGAAGGGGGTCATGCCCCGGCGGGACGATCCCGGCGACGCCGGGGTGTTCCAGCCCTCGGTCTCCGTGCCCCTGACCCCCTCGGCGGCCCGCCCCCAGCCCGCGTGAACCCCGTCCAGGCTGACCGGCCCGGACCGCGGGTGATGGGGGTGGTGAACGTCACCCCCGACAGTTTCTCGGATGGCGGCAGGCTGGACAGTGCGGAGGCTGCGGTCGCCCACGCCCTGGCCCTCGAGGCGGAAGGCGCGGATATCCTCGACATCGGCGGGGAGTCCACCCGCCCCGGCGCCGAGCCTGTGTCCGCCGAGGACGAGCTCCGGCGGGTCCTTCCGGTGCTCAAGGCCCTGAGACCCCTCACGCCAGCCAGACTTTCCATCGACACCTGCAAGCCCGAAGTGGCCCGGGCCGCCATCCTGGCCGGGGCTGATATCTGGAATGACGTCACCGCCCTCCGGGCCCCGGGCGCTGCGGAAATGGCGGCGTCCCTCGGATGCGAGGTCGTCCTGATGCACATGCAGGGCGAACCCCGGACCATGCAGGCGGCGCCGCATTACGAGGATGTCCTGGCGGAGGTCTGCGAGTACCTGTCCCACCGTGCGGAGAGGGTGATGGCGGCGGGGGTGGACCGGGACCGGATCTGGATCGACCCGGGGATCGGCTTCGGCAAGACCCTGGCGCACAATCTCGCCCTTTTGGCGGGACTGGAGAGGATTGTCGCCCTGGGGTTCCCGGTTCTCCTCGGCGCCAGCCGCAAGCGCTTCATCCAGGCCATAGGACCGGGGGGCGCCGACCCTGGCGAGCGGCTGGGCGGTTCCCTGGCCGCCGCCCTCGCCGGCGCAAGGGCGGGGATCGCCGCGGTCCGGGTCCACGATGTCGCCGCGACGGTCCAGGCCCTCGCCGTTCAGGCGGCCATCGAATCCGGAGGGGTCAGCCCCGGCCGATGAAGGGCATGGCGGTGGCCATCACGGTCATGAACTGGACGTTGGCGTCGGGCGGGAGACCCGCCATGTAGGCCACCGCCTCGCCCACGGCGGAGACGTCCATGGTCGGTTCAGGGACCAGGCGGCCGTCGGCCTGCAGGACCCCTCGGGACATTCGCGCCGTCATCTCGGTGGCGGCGTTGCCGATGTCGATCTGACCGCAGGCGATCCCGTAGGCGCGGCCATCCAGGCTGGCCTGCCGGGTCAGGCCGGTCATGGCGTGCTTGGTGGCGGTGTAGGCGACCGACCGGGGACGCGGGACCTGGGCCGAGATGGAGCCGTTGTTGATGATGCGCCCTCCCTGCGGCGTCTGGGCCTTCATGCGCCGGAACGCAGCCTGCAGGCACAGGAAGGCGCCGGTCAGGTTGACATCCACCACCCGCCGCCAGTCCTCCAGCGACAGGTCTTCCAGCGGAACCGGCGGCGCGCCCGTCCCGGCGTTGTTGAACAGGAGGTCCACCCGGCCGAAGGCGGCGACAGCGGCGTCGAACAGGGTCTCGACCTGGGCGGGGTCGGCCACGTCGGTGGGCTGGACGAGGAGCCGGGCGCCCTCGGTCGCCTGGGCCCGGGTGGCCGCGAGGGCCTCTGCGCGGCGACCGGCGAGGACGACGGCCCAGCCCCGCGAGGCCAGGGCGAGGGCCGCGGCGCGGCCGATGCCGGAACCGGCGCCGGTGACGACGGCGACGCCCGGGGCGGGGAGGTCAGAAGCGGTCATGGCGTCAGCCTAGGTCAAATCGGCGGCCTGCGCACGGGGGGTGAATCCCCGTCGCCGCTGACCCCCTCCGGCCCGCTTCGCGGTCCACCTCCCCCTGGAAGGGGGAGGAATTGGGGAGCCGGTGGTCACGCTCAAAAGGAACGGAGGCCTCGTGCAATCCGGGGCGGGGCGGGCTAGGAAGGGGGCATGTCCAAGGCGCTGGGAAGAGTCCTGATCATCGCCGGCTCCGATTCAGGGGGCGGCGCCGGCCTTCAGGCCGACCTCAAGGCCGTGACCGCCCTGGGCGGCTTTGCGGCGACGGCCGTCACCGCCCTGACCGTGCAGAACACCCTGGGGGTGAGCGGCGTCCACCCGGTGCCGGCGGCCTTCGTCACGGCCCAGGCCCGGGCTGTGCTGGACGATATCGGGGCCGACGCCCTCAAGACCGGCATGCTGGGCGACCTGGCCATGGTCGAGACCGTCGCGGCGATACTGGACTCCGCGCCCGGCGTTCCCGCCGTCGTCGATCCGGTCATGACCGCCAAGGGCGGCGCCGCCCTTCTGGCCGACGAGGCCATGGACGCGGTCCGCCAACTCATGGTTCCCCGCGCCACCCTTCTCACGCCCAACGCTCCTGAGGCCGAGGCCCTGACCGGGATCGCGGTCGAGACAACCGACGACCTGAGGCGGGCGGGGGAGGCCCTCCTGGCCCTGGGCGCCGGAGCCGTCCTCATGAAGGGCGGGCACCTGTCCGGGGACAGGCTGACCGACATCCTGATCACGCCGTCCGGCGAAACCCTCTTCGAGGCCGACCGTATCGACACCCGCCACACCCACGGGACAGGCTGCACCCTGGCGTCCGCCTGCGCTGCGGGGCTGGCCCAGGGAATGAGCCTGGAGGCCGCCGTCGCGCGGGCCTGGGCCTATGTCCAGGAAGCCATTGCCCGGGCGCCGGGCCTGGGCCGAGGACACGGCCCCCTGGATCACGCCTGGACTCTCCGGGGGCGGGCGTGAAGCACGCCGACGAACTGGAGTTCCTCGTCCGCCAGTCCGACAGCCTGATGTCGGCGCTGAGGGCCGCCCGCGACCTTGACCTGCCCGACTGGCTCATCTTCTCCGGATCCGTCTACCAGAAGGTGTTGAACCACCTGACCGGTCGGCCGGAAACCTATGGCCTGAAGGATTATGACCTCGCCTACTTCGACGCCGGCGACCTCAGCTGGGAGGCTGAGGACAAGGTGATCCGGCGGGCCGCAGCGTCCCTGCCCGCGCCCCTCGACCAACTGTTTGAAGTCCGCAACCAGGCTCGGGTCCACCTCTGGTTCGAAGGACGCTTCGGGGAACCCTATGCGCCGCTGTCGTGCAGCGCCGAGGCGCTTGAGAGGTTCGTCGCGACGGTCAACGCGGTGGGGGTCCGGCTTGAAACCGACGACCGGCTGACCGTGTTCGCCCCCTTTGGACTGGAGGACCTGTTCGGCCTTCGCCTCCGCCCGAACCCGGCGCGGAGCATCCCGGGTTTCCGCGATAAGGTGTCGGGGATCATCGCCCGCTGGCCGGAGGTCCGGATCGAGGCCTGAGGCCGTCCGCCCGGTGGATCGTGCGCCTCAGCGCGACCCGGCGCGCAGGGTCAGGCCCAGGTCGGGGGCGGACGCCACCTGTCCGAGGGTTTCGACGAGCTTGCGGATCTCGATCGGCTTGGAAAGATGGGTATCCATCCCGGCCTGCAGATACTCGGCGACCCGGTGCCCCAGGACATCAGCCGTCAGGGCGATGATCGGCGTCTTCGGCAGGCCCCGATTTCGCTCGAGAGTCCGGATCGCCTGGGTCGCCTCCACACCCCCCATCACCGGCATGTGGATGTCCATGAGGATCACATCGAAGCGACCTGTCTTCCAGGCTGCGACCGCCTTTGCGCCGTCAGGGACAATCTCCAGGCTGTAGCCTACGGCCGCCAGCACGGCCGCGAGAACCTGCTGGTTGGTGGGATTGTCCTCTGCGGCGAGTACGCGAAGAGGCGGCCAGGAGTCCTCGTCGGCGAAGAGGTCGTCCTCCGCCCGGTCTTCGGCGAAGGCCTCGGCGCGCGGCAACGGCGCCGAAAAGCGGAAGGTCGACCCCAGCCCTTCGGTGCTGTCGAAGCTGATGCGTCCGTCCATCATCTGGGCGAGCTCGGCCGAGAGGGCGAGGCCGAGGCCGGTTCCTCCGAACCGCCGGGTGGCCGAGTTGTCGACCTGGACGAACTTGTCGAAGAGCGAGGCGTGCTTGGCCGCCGGGATTCCGATCCCCGTGTCGCGGACCGTCATCACCAGCTGGTCGGCGACCTGATCCACGAGGATCTGGATGGAACCCGAATGCGTGAACTTCACCGCGTTGGAGACCAGGTTGTTCAGAATCTGGCGCAAACGGCCGGAATCCCCACACCAGGCGCCCTCGGCCTGCGGCGTGATCCGGAGCCCGAATTCGAGCCCCTTTTCCCTTGCGGCCGGTGCGAACAGTTCCTGGACTGGTCTGAGTGCCGACGAGAGGTCGAAGGGTTCCT
>NZ_JADCBG010000141.1 GCF_020253645.1 Phenylobacterium sp. | reverse complement strand
GTCCGGCCTGCCTCAGGCTGTCCAGCGACGCGAGCGCCGGGCGCGCCCGGCCGGATCGGCCCAGCTGGAACTGGATCTCGGATGAGACACCCGGACGAGTCTGAATCCGGGCCTGGCGCCGGCCACCTGAGGACCAAAGCTCTTGACCCGCTCGCAGCCCGCGTGTTTGTAAGTTGAGAACGTTTCGCAATTTGGCGCCTGAGCCCGACTCCGGGTTCCGCCCGGAGGTCCGCCCCTTGAAAGCCGTCCTGCTCTCCCTCGCTCTTGCGACCCTCGGGCTGGCGGCCTGCTCGCCGCCACCCGAGGCCGAAAAGGTCGTCAACGTCTACACCGCCCGCCATTATGACAGCGATCTCGTCCTGTATGAGCGGTTTACCCGGGAAACCGGCGTGAAGGTCAACCGGATCGAGGGCAAGGCCGACGAGCTGGTGGCGCGCATGCGAGCGGAGGGCCAGGCCAGCCCCGCCGACCTCTTCATCGCCGCAGACGCCGGGGCGCTGTGGCGCGCCCAGGAGGCCGGACTGTTCCAGCCGGTGACTTCGGAGACACTGACCTCCAGGGTTCCCCCCAGTCTGCGAGAGCCCGAGGGCGCCTGGTACGGTTTCTCCCGGAGAGCGCGGGTCGTCGCCTATGACGCCGGAAAGGTCAAACCCGAGGAGATCGACGACTACGCCAAGCTGGCGGGGCCGCGGTTCCGTGGAAAGATCTGCGTCCGGTCTTCGGACAGCATCTACAATCTCTCGCTTGTCGGCGCCCTGATCGAGGCGTGGGGGCCGCAGAGGGCGCAGGCCTGGGTGCAGGGCGTGGTCGCCAACATGGCCCGGCCGCCCGAAGGCGGCGACCGCGACCAGATCCGCGCCGTCGCGGCGGGAGTTTGCGAAATCGCCATCACCAACAGCTATTATTACCTCCGGATGGCCTCAGGCGAGGATCCGGCGGACAAGGCCGTGACGGAGAGGGTCAAGCTGGCCTTCCCGAGCCTGGACGGAAAGGGCGCCCACATGAACGTCGCCGGCGCAGGCGTCGTACGGACCGCGCCGAACCGTGACAACGCCGTTCGGCTCCTCGAGTTCCTGACGTCTGCAGAGGCCCAGACCCACATCTCGGCCAGCAACTTCGAGTTTCCTGTCTCGCCTGACGTTGCGGCTCCGGAGTCCCTGCGCGACCTCGCGGCTGTTCCCGCCCATCCGATGAGCGTCGCAGCCTTCGCCGCACGGCAGCCGGAAGCGCAGACCGCAATGAGCTCAGCAGGCTGGCGCTGACCGCCGCAGCCTTCATCCGGGTTGCGAGACCGGGGAGTCTCGGCCTCCTCGCCATCGTCGCGGCGGCCCTTGTGCTGGCCCCGCTGGCGGGTGTGGTTCTGGCGGCGCTGGGCGAGTCGGGAGCCGACATCCCGACCCGGGACCTCGTGCGATACGCGACGACAACCGCTGTCCTGGCCGGGCTTGTGGGTCTCGTCACCGGCGTGATCGGCGCCGCTGCGGCCTGGCTGGTGGTCATGCATCGTTTTCCGGGCCGCGACCTGTTCGCCTGGGGCCTGGCGCTGCCCCTCGCCATGCCCGCCTTCGCCGTGGCCTACGGCTACGCCGATCTCCTGGATGTCGCCGGGCCTTTGCGGGTCGGGCTGCGCGAGTGGACAGGTTACGATCTGCCCTTCGAGATCCGCACCACAGGAGGCGCGGCCTTCGTGCTCTCCGCGGCCTTCTATCCCTATGTCTACCTGGCCATGCGCGCCGCTCTGCTGAATCTGCCGGGCTCGGCCCTGGATGCGGCGACCATGCTGGGACGCCGCGGCCTGTGCGCCTTCTTCACGGTGGCCCTTCCCCTGACACGCCCGGCGCTCGGTGCGGGGGTGGCGCTCGCGGTGATGGAGACCCTGGCCGACTATGGCGCCGTGCGGTTCCTCAGCGTCCAGACTCTGACGACAGGCGTGGTCCGAGCCTGGTCGGTCTATGGATCCACGGTCGATGCAGCGCGGCTGGCCCTTCCGCTTCTGGCCGCGGCCGCCCTCCTGCTCTGGGTCGAACGCGCCGGCCGGACGGGCCGCATCCATGAGTCCGGGAAGTCCAGCTGGCGCAGTCAGCAGGCCACGGCGCTCCGGGGGCTGCCGGCGGCGGCGGCATGTGGCTTCTGCCTCCTTCTGATCACCGCAGGACTTCTGGCGCCGGCAGGCTGGCTCGTCGCACAGCTTCCCCTCGCCGACCCGGACTGGACCCGCTTGTGGCGCGCCGCCGGGAACACTGTGGGACTTTCCGCAGCAGGGGCGGTGGTGACGGTCGGACTGGCCACCCTCCTGGCCCTCGGAGGCCGGACCCTTCCAATGGCCACCCGTCTGGCCAGCCTGGGTTACGCCACCCCGGGGGCCGTCATGGCGATCGGACTGCTGGCCCCGGCCAGCCTGGTCTGGGCTCTGTCCGCCGGCCCCGGGGCCGGACTGGCCCTGGGGCTCCTGATCCTCGCCTACGCGTCGCGCCTGATGGCCGCCGCCCTGGAGCCGATCGACGCCGGGCTTGCGAGGGTCAATCCCGCCCTTCCCCAAGCCGCCCGGAACCTCGGCCGCGGTGAAGCCGGGACCGCGCTTTCCGTGAGTCTTCCCCTGGCCCGCGGATCCCTCCTGACGGCAGGTCTGATCGTGCTGGTCGACATCATGAAGGAGCTGCCGGCGACCCTGATCCTCCGCCCGTTCAACTTTGACACCCTGGCCGTCCTTTCCAGCAACTACGCGCTCGACGAACGCCTTGGTCAGGCAGGCCTGCCCTCGCTCATGATCCTTGCCCTCTCGGCGCCCGCCGTGGTCTGGCTCACCCTCAGGATCGAATCGCCGGCGCAGGAGCTTTCCCGATGAGGCGGGTTCTTGAGGTGCGGCGGGCGACCCGGCGCTTTGGGACACGCACCGTCGTCGCCGCCGCCAAGCTGAGCCTGATCGAAGGCCGCGTCGCCTGCCTGCTCGGCCCCTCCGGATGCGGAAAGAGCACGCTCCTGAAAATGATTGCCGGACTGGAGTCCCTTGACGAAGGCGAGATCCGCATCAACGGCGCCATCGCCGCTTCGGCGAGCCGCGCCCTGCCGCCCGAGGCCCGAGGCGTGGGCCTGGTCTTCCAGGACAACGCCCTCTTTCCCCACCTGAACGTAAGGGACAATGTCGCCTTCGGTCTGGCCCGGCAACCCAGGCCACAGCGACTTGCGAGGGTGAACCGCCTGCTGGAGCAGTTTCACATCCAGGGCCTCGCGGACGCCTGGCCTCACAGCCTGTCCGGGGGGGAGCAGCAGAGGGTGGCCATCGCAAGGGCCCTCGCGCGCGTGCCCGCCCTGCTGTTGCTCGACGAGCCCTTTTCGGGTCTTGACGAGGGTCTCCGCGAGACGGTGCGCGACGCCCTGCTGGAGGACCTGCGAAGGCTGGGCGCCACAGTGCTGGTGGTGACGCATGACCCGGAAGAGGCGATGGCCATCGCCGACGACCTGATCCTCATGTCGGCGGGACGGATCCTGCAGACCGGGTCTCCGGAGGACTGCTACCGACGGCCTGTGAACCTGATCGCCGCCCGCCTCCTGGGCGAACTGGTCGTGATCCCGGGGGCGGCGCGCGGCGGGCATGTCGAAACGCCCCTGGGGCCTCTTCCCGCGCCCGGGCTCCGGGCGGGACCTGTACAGGTGGGCCTGCGGCCGGGAGCGATCCTTCTGGGCGGATCAGGCCCCGAAGCGCTGGTCCGGGCAGTCCGGTTCGCCGGCGACGGGTATCGCCTTCAGCTTCAGATTGATGACCTGGTCCTCACAGTCACCGACCGACAAGCGCCACCCGCCCCCGGGGATCGGGTGCGGGTGGGCTGTGATCCGTCTCAGGTCGTCCTGTTCAGCCCCGGAGGGCAGGCCGCGATCAGCGCGCGTCTTCCCTGAGGTTGATGAAGGGCGCTCCAGCCGCTCCGGTCACCTGAGGCAGCTTGCCGTCCCACTTCTCGACCGCCTTGAGGTCGACATAGCGCGGGTTCGCAGCCAGGGCCTGGTTGATGATCCGGATGGACTCCGCCTCACCGCGCGCGGCGGCGATCCGCGCCTCGGCCTGGGCCTGGGCCTTGGCGACCTGGGAACGGGCCGTCAGGGTTTCCTGGTCGGTCCGGGTCTTCGCCTGGATGGCCTGCAGGATGACGTCGGGGTACCGGATGGTGCCGATCCAGTCGAGCTGGCTGACCACCACGCCGAAACGGGACCACTTGTTGGAGACCCGGGCGAGGGCGCGCTGGATAACCACCTGCCGCCCGCCGGAGTAGAGAGCCTCGACGTTGACCTTCTCGGCCTCAGCGGCGATCGCAGAGCGCACGTCATTGCGGATCGGACCGTCGAGCAGCTGGTCGAAGGTCAACCGGTAGGTCTCATACAGCTTCGGGGCGGACGCGCGGGTGACCTGCAGGGTGATGGCCACGTCCGCCGTCATGGGCAGGCCGGTGTTGTCCGCAAAGGCGATCTCGTCGTTCTGCGGGCCTCGCTCGTCGGGCTCACGGGTGTAGCTGTAGGTCCGCTGGATGACAGGATACTCGACAATGCGCTCGCCGAGACCCCGGAAATGCCACCCGGACGGCAGGGGATCAGCGTCCACCCCCGCCTGCGGTCCGAGTGTGCGGATCTTCACGCCGACATTGCCGGGCTCCACCGTCGTGCCGGCGGCGATGATGACGACCAGGACAAGCGCCAGGGCCGCAAGAGCGGCGGAAATCCGCCGGATGAGCTGTACGTCAGGAATGGTTGCACCCCATGGCTTTCCCCCGAACCCGCAAATGTGCATCGCCGCAGGCTTCGTCAAGCCGCAAGGATACATGGCGCGGCCAGGCTAGGATACCTTGAGCCGCCCCGCCACCCAGTCCTCGACGCCCCGGCGTCCGGGATGCAGACGGATCGCCCTGACCATGAACCACCCGCCATTGATCCTTCTCTCTCTCGGTATCGTCCTTGCGCTGGCTCCGTCGGCGCACGGCCAGGAGCCGGTAGGGCGTCCGGCCGAGGCGGTCAGCGTCGCCGGTTCGATCCGGGTCCGGTATGAGGCCCTGGAGGGCCAGTTCCGACCGGGGCGTCCGCCGAGGGACGACTTGTGGAGCCTGCGATCGATTCTCTTCGCGGAGTGGAACCCGGGCCCATTCCGGGTTGCAGGGGAGATTCATGACAGCCGCGCCTTCGGAGTGGGCGCGGGCAGGGCGCCGACCACCGGCGAGGTCAACGTCCTCGAGCCGGTTCAGCTCTATCTTGCCTCTGACTTCAAGGACGCACTCGGCAAGGAAAGCCGCCTGTCCCTGCAGGCTGGACGCTTCACCCTGAACCTGGGATCCCGCCGGCTGGTCGCCGCCGACGACTACCGCAACACCACCAACGGCTATACCGGCGCGCGGGCAGACCTTCGCTTCCCCGACCGGTCGGGCGCGACCCTCTTCTACACCCTGCCCCAGCAACGCCGCCCTGAGGATCCCGAGGCGCTCCGCAACAACAGCTTCGAGCTGGACCGCGAAGATGGCTCCCAGCGGCTCTACGGCGGGTATGTCAGTCGCCCTCTCCCCGGAGGCGCCGGCCTTGCGGAGGCGGGCTATGTCCGGTTCCGGGAGACGGATCGCCGCGACAGGCCGACCCGGGACCGGAACCTCCACTCGGTCTCCGCCCGTGTGATCACCGACGCGAAGCCCGGCCGGATCGACTACGAGCTGGAGCTGATCCGCCAGACGGGACATGTCCGGGCGAGCCTGCAGGACAGTGCGCCCCTGCTGGACGTCAGCGCCTGGTTCGTCCACGCGGATGCGGGCTACAGCTTCCAGCATGTCTGGCGGCCGAGGCTCTCGGTGGAGTACGACCGGGCGACGGGCGATGATCCCGGCGGGCGCTATACCCGCTTCGACACCCTGTTCGGCATGCGGCGGGCGGACCTGGCTCCCGCAGGCATCTACGCCGCCCTTGGCCGAACGAACCTTGAGACCCTCGGCCTTCGTCTCGAGGCGACGCCTTCCCGCCGGCTCGATGTCTTTGCAAGCGGCCGGGCGCTCTGGGCGGACAGCGCGAGGGACAGCTTCTCGACCACCGGGGTCAGGGACCCCTCCGGCGCCTCCGGGCGGTTCGCGGGCTACCAGTTCGAGGGGCGCGCCCGTTACTGGATACGACCCGACGCCCTGAGGGCGGAGCTGAACGCCGCGATCCTGAAGAAGGAGGGCCTGCTGGCGGAGGCGCCGAACGCCAATCCTTCAGGCGACACCCACTATGTCTCCCTGGCCCTCACGGCCAGCTTCTGACGCACGGGATCAGGCGCCGGTCTCCATCGGCAGGTCCGGGTCGCGGGTCCATTCCGACATGGAGCCGTCATAGACCGCCACGGAGGGATGCCCGAGCCGGACCAGCGCCAGGGCGTCCATGGTCGCCGAGATGCCGCCGCCGCAATAGACGATGGCGCGGGGGCTCTCCAGCGCCCCGACGGCGCCAAAAAGGACGCGCAGGTCCTCATCGCTGCGATACAGGCCGTCATCGTCCAGAAGGGCGGCGTAGGGCACGTTCCGGCTGCCCTTGATGTGTCCCTTGCGGCCATAGTTGACCTCAGCCTCGCCGGTATGGACCCCGGCGGGCAGGGCGTTGAGGGTGCAGACCCCGCCGTCGCCGATGGCGGCGAGGACATCGTCGCGGTCGGCCCACGCATCCGGCCTTTCCGGGACCCGGACGCGGGCCGGAGGATAGGTCCTCGACCCGGACTCGACCGGGCGACCCTCGGCCGACCAGCGGGCGAACCCGCCGTCCAGGACAGCGACATCGGGAAAGCCCGCCGCCCTCAGGATCCACCAGAGCCGGGTGGCCCACATCGGGGTCGAGGTGCTGTAACCGACGATCCTCAGGGCCGGGTCGAACCCGGCCGCCCCCAGGGCCTCAGCCAGGGCCTCGCCCTTCAGCCGCGTGAAGCCGAGGGCGGCCGAGGTGTCGGAAAGATCCCTCGCGAGGTCGACGAAGGCCGCCCCCGGGATGTGTCCCGCCTCGTAGTCCGCCCGTCCGCTCTCCACCCGGTAGGGCCCGGGCTGGGCGGGCCGAAGATGCACCGTGGCGTCGAAGATCCGTACTGTAGGATCGTCCAGGTGGTCGGCCAGCCACGCCGTCGACACCAGACCCCGTCCATCCCAGCCCGCCATGGCCATTCCTCCCTGTGCATTCGCAGCGACCCTCTCGCCCTGCTGCAGGAAGATCAAGCCCGCCGGGAAGGAGGACCGCCGCGGATTCCGGTTCCCGAAGGCCACCGGTCAGGCGTATGCAGTCGGGACGGGGCGCGGGAGGACGGCATGTCGGTGGTCACGGAGGTCCTCCAGCAGCTGCAGGGACTGATCGGGCTTGGCCTCATCACCCTGGGGGCATGGGCCCTGTCGGAGAACCGCAGCGCCCGCCCGAGCATGCGGTGGATACTCGGCGCCCTGGTTCTTCAGGTCCTGATCGCAGCTGTGGTGGTCAGGGTGCCTTTGGTCTGGTCGGTGATCGGACTGGCGAACCATGCGGTGGCCGCCATCGAGACGGCGACACTGGTCGGCTCCAGCTACATGTTCGGATACACGGGCGGGGCCCCGGCCCCCTTCCAGCTTCAGGAAGGCGCCTCGGCGCCCGTCATCATCGCGTTCCAGATCCTGCCGCTCATCATCGTCTACTCGGCGCTGGCCGCCCTCCTCTGGCACTGGGGCGTCCTGTCCTGGATCGTTCGCGGGCTGTCGTGGGCGCTGCAAAGAACGCTCGGCGTCAGCGGGGTGGTGGGCCTGAGCGGAGGGGCGAACCTGTTCCTCGGGGTCGTGGAGTCGCCGCTGGTGGTTCGCGCCTACTTCGAGAGGATGAGCCGTTCCGAACTCTTCGCCGTCATGACCCTGGCGATGTCGACCATCTCCGGCGCCATCCTGATCCTGTACGCCCAGACCCTGTCTCGGACCGTTCCGGACGCAGTCGGCCACATGATCTCGGCCTCCCTGATCTCCCTGCCCGCCGCCGTGCTGATCGCCCGCCTCATGGTTCCTGGAGAGGGGCGGACCGAAACCTCGGAGGAGGAGCCGGGGCTGCGCTACGAGGGCGGCATCGACGCCATCGTTCGGGGAACCCTGGACGGGATACAGCTGTTTCTGGCGGTGATCGGCATGATCATCGTGGTCTTTGCGCTGGTTTCGCTGGTGGACCAGGCCCTGGCCCTGGCGCCCGCCGTCCAAGGTGAGGCCCTGACCCTGCGCCGGATCTTCGGCTGGCTGTTCGCGCCCCTGATGTGGACACTCGGCGTACCCTGGGACCAGGCTCCCCAGGCTGGCGCCCTGATGGGGACAAAGACCATCCTGAACGAATACGTGGCCTATCTGGACCTCGCGGCCCTGCCGGCCGGAACCCTCGACCCGCGAAGCCAGCTGATCGTCACCTACGCCCTGTGTGGAGTTGCGAACCTGGCCAGCGTCGGCCTGCTGGTGTCCACTCTCGGCGCACTGGCGCCTTCCCGGCGCTCGGAAGCAGCGGCCCTCGGGATGAAGGCGTGGATCGCCGGCAACATGGCCTCGGCGATGACGGGAGCGGTGATCGGTCTCGTCTCAGGGGTTTTCTGAGCCGCATGTTCGACGCCCGCCTCCGCCCGCTCATCGATCCTGCGCTGAACCGGATGGGCGCGGCCCTAGCCCGCCGCGGGGTCAGCGCCAACCAGGTCTCGGCGGCCGGCGCCGCCTGCGGGGCGCTGGCGGGCCTTGCGATCGGGCTCGGACACCCGCTTGCGGGGCTCGCCCTGATCCTCGCCAGCCGCCTCCTTGACGGGCTTGACGGCGCCGTCGCACGCCATCGCGGGACGACGGACCTCGGAGGTTACCTCGACATCGTCTGCGACTACGTCTTCTACCTCGCCATTCCTCTGGGCTTCGGCTTCGCCGCGCCGGCCAACCTGCCTTTCGCCCTTGTGCTGACGGCGTCCTTCACCCTGACGGCGGTGAGCTTCCTGGCCTATGCGACGCTGGCGGCCAAGCGGGGCCTGGAGACACAGGCCCATGGTCCGAAGAGCTTCTTCTACAGCACGGGTCTGGCCGAAGGCGGAGAGACCCTCCTCGCCTTCGTCCTGATGTGTCTTTGGCCAGCCGGGTTCCCGATCATCGCCTCGGTGTTCGCCGCCCTGTGTATTCTCACGGTGATCCAGCGTAGCCTGATCGCTTCGCGTGTGTTTCGATAGACAGGTGAGACCCAGCCGGCGGCCCCGCCGGGCGCGAGAAGGAGGCTCCGATGAGACTTAAGCTTGCCCAGGCCTCTATGGCCCTGTCGCTGTTTCTGCCCGTCTACTTCATGGTCGCCGCCCTGGGGGTGAAGTTCGACCTCTGGTCCTGGCGGGTCGGCCTTCTGACCCTGATCCTGCAGGTCGGACTGCCCCTGTTCGGCCTGAGCCTCATCCTCGGCCTGGTCGCCCTAGTGGCGAGCCTTGTCCGCAAACCGCGCACCGGCTGGAAGATGGCCCTTATAGGCCTTCTCATCCCCCTGCTCGGACTGGGTTATGCGGGCGCCCTCAGGCAGGGGTCGGGGGATGTGCCCCCGATCCATGACGTGACCACCGATATCGCTGACCCTCCGGCCTTCTCGGCCACCGTCATGGCCGCCCGCGCGGCCGTGGACGCCAACCCGGTCAACCCGATGAGCGCGCCGATGGGAAGCCTGGAGGCCTACAAGGGCCCCGAGTTCTCGGCGATCGCCGCCAAGACTCTGGGCGAGGTGGGGCGCGGGGCCTATCCGGACCTTCGTCCGCTGAGCCTTCCGGCGGAGCCCTCCAAAGTCGCCGCCGCGGCTGTCGAGGAGGCAAAGGCTCAGGGCTGGACCCTTGTCACCACCGATCCGGCCTCCGGCGTGATTGAAGCGACGGCCGAGACCTTCTGGTTCGGCTTCGAGGATGATGTGGCGATCCGGGTGCGTCCCTCGCCGACGGGCGGATCCATCGTGGATGTCCGTTCCACCTCCCGAGTGGGACTTAGCGATCTCGGCGCCAACGCCAAGCGCATCGAAGCCTTTCTCGCAGGTCTCGAGGCGCGGATAGCCGCCAGCTGAGACGCTCCGGGCGTGCTCCGGAGTCCCGTGCGTCTGATCCTGGTGGGAGCAGGCCACGCCCACCTGCATGTCCTGCAGAGGGCCAGCCTCCTGCGGGCGGCTGGGGTGGAGCCGGTCCTCGTGGCGCCCGGCCTGTTCTCGTACTCCGGTATGGCGGCAGGCGTGCTCTCGGGCGCCTTGGAGCAGCAGAAAATGAGGGTCGATGTCGCCGCCTTGGCCGCCCGGGCCGGGGTGACCCATTTCGTCGCCGAGTTGACCGGCGCAGACCGATCCAACCGGCGGCTGCATCTATCCGACGGACACACGCTGTCCTACGACGCCCTGTCTCTCAATATGGGAAGCCGGACCCGCGACCCCTTCGGCCTTGCAGATCTCGACGCGGTCTGGCCGGTCAAGCCCCTGGCGCGCCTGCTTGATCTCCGCGACTGGGTGCAGGCGCGCATCCGGATGCAGGGTCAGAGCCCGGTGGTGGTCGTGGCAGGCGGCGGACCGACCGGTTTCGAGGTCGCCGCCGCCCTAGCCGGGCTGATTGAGCGGAGCGGTGCGCGCCCGTGCATTCACCTGATCTGCCGGTCGCCTCCGACCTGGGCGCCCCCGCGCGCGCTCGCGGGCACAATCGAAAGACTGCGCCGGCGCGGCGTGGAGATCCTCCGGGGCGAAGTCGTCGGCAGGGGACCCGGGGACTGCCGACTGGCGAACGGCCAGACCCTGTCCTGCGACGCCCTTGTCCTCGCCACGGGGCTGGAGGCGCCCCAGGAGATCCGCGACCTCGGTCTTCCGGTGTCGCACGAGGGTCGGCTTGAGATCGGACCGACCCTTCAGTCGATGGCGGATCCGTCCATCTTCGGGGCCGGCGACTGCGCAATGATCCGCGAGGCGCCCCGGCCGCCCGCCGGGGTGTTCGGGGTCCGCGCCGCACCGGTGCTGTTGGACAACCTGAGATCCCTGGGCGATGGCCGCGCCCCACGGCGCTATGCGCCTCAGAAGACCTGGCTCTCCATCCTGGACCTCGGCGACGGGACGGGTCTCGCCTTCCGCGGCGGGGCCTGGAGCCTGGGGCGCGGCGCCCTGGCGCTCAAGCGCAGGATAGACCATGGCTTTGTCGAACGCCTGAGGCGTGCGTCAGGCGAAGTGCTTCAGGATTGAGACCAGCCGTCGGGTCCGGTCTGAGAAGAGGGCCGGGGTGAAGAACTGCCCCGCCAGCCGCTTGCTGATCTCGCCACGGGTCGGATAGGGGGCGATCATCCCCGTGAGCTGGCTCAGCTTGAGACCTGTCGAAAGGGCCAGGGACCAGAGATGGATGTGATCCCCGGCGTGGCGGCCCACAAGGGTCACGCCAAGGACCTTGCCCCGGCTTGTGGTGACCAGCTTGCCGAACCCGCGGACGTCGCCTTCGGCCTGGGCCCTGTCGTTCTCGGCGAACTCGAAGGTCTGCATCCGGATGTCGGCGCCGTGTCGTTGTCTCGCAGCATCCTCCGAAAGTCCGATCGCGGCGACCTCAGGATCGCAGTAGGTCACGCGCGGGACATGCAGGGCGTCGGCGTTGACCGGCAGGGCGAAGAGGGCCCGCCGGACGACCAGCGAGGCATGGGCGCCGGCGAGGTGGGTGAACTGGCCCCGCCCAGCGGCGTCCCCGATGGCGAACACCCGGCGGTTGGAAGTCAGGAGGGATCTGTCGGTCCGGACGCCCTGGCGATCGTAGGCGACGCCGGCGGCCTCCAGGTTGAGCCCCTCCAGCGAGGGGGTTCGGCCCACAGCAACCAGGAGGTGCGATCCGGAGACCCGGACCTCGTTGTCTCCAGACCTTGCGATCAGGACAGGGCCCGGCTCGATGCGGACAACCGTGCGCCGCTCCAGGAGCTCGACCCCGTCGGCCTGCAGCTGGCGGCGCACCACGCCGGCGGCCCCGGGGTCCTCGCGGCCGAGGATGTCCCCGGCCTCGACCACCACGACCTCTGAGCCCAGCCGGCGGAAGGCCTGGCCCAGCTCGACGCCGATGGGGCCGCCGCCCAGGACGATCAGACGCTCCGGCAGGGCCTTGAGCTCGAAGACGGTCTCATTGGTCAGGTAGGGCGTGGCGTCGAGGCCCGGGATGGGGGGAACGGAGGCGCGAGAGCCGGTCGCAATCACGATCTTCCGGGCGGTGACGCGGACGCTGTCGCTGGCGACGGTCCGGCGGTCCACGAAGCGGGCGGCCTCGCGCACCACCTTCACGCCCAGGCCTTCGAACCGCTCCTGGCTGTCGACCGGGGCGATGGTGCGGATGGTCTCGTGGACGTGGGCCATGACCCGGGCGAAGTCGACCTCGACCGGACCGGCGGTGACGCCGAGGGCGGCGCCGCTACGCGCCGCGTGGGCGGCGGAGGCGGCGGCGATCAGGGCCTTGGACGGGACGCAGCCGTAGTTGAGGCAGTCGCCCCCCATCTCGCCCTTCTCGAAGAGGACGACCTTCAGGCCCAGCTGGGCTGCGCCTGCGGCGACGGAGAGCCCGCCGGAGCCGGCGCCGAGGATGGCGATGTCCGCCTGGATCATCTGGGTCACAGGGGCTTTCCCGAGCGGGCGCGGAGGCGCTGGAAGACGGTGGCGCCGAGGGTCAGGAGACCGAGGGCGACGAGGGGCAGCAAGACCTTGGGTGAGAAGATGACGCCAAGGTCGGGGGTTCCACCCCGGGAGAGGATCTCCCCGATCCCGGCGCCGATCCCGCTGTAGATGAAGGTCGCCGGCATGATGCCCAGGAAGGTGGCGAGGGCATAGGCGCGAAGGGGGGCGTGGGCCAGGGCGGCGGCCACGTTGACCAGCCAGAAGGGCGCCAGGGGAATGAGCCGGAGGGTCAGGATATAGCCGAAGGCGCCTTCCTGGACTCCGTCAATCACCGCCTTCAGGCGGCCTCCCGAGGCCTCGGCGCGCTCGCGAAGGGCCTGGCCGAAGGAGGTCTTCACCGCATAGAACACCAGGATTGATCCGAGGGTGGCGCCCACCACCGTGGCTGCGCCGCCGACCCAGGTCCCGAACAGGAAGCCGCCAGCCAGGGTCAGGATGGTCCCGCCCGGCAGGCTGACGGCGGTGGCCAGGGCGTAGACAGCGACGAAGGCGAGGAGTGCGAGGGGCAGCTGCTTGGCGACGAAGGCCCTCAGGGCGGCCTCATGCGCCTGGAGGGCGTCCAGGTTCAGGTACTGGCCAGCGCCGCTGGCGAAGATGGCGACGGCGCCCGCCAGCAGCAGGAGCAGGGGCAGGAAGCGTTTGAAGCGGGCCATCCGGTCTCCGATGCGGCTGTGCCGACCGTCATACCGACGACGACCGGAACGATCCATGGCCTTGTGCCGGAGAGGTGTCCTGACGCACGTCCAGGCCTTCGATTCCGCTGGGTCCGCGGCGTCCGCTGGTCCATGATGGAAGGCGGGGGAGTTGCTTCGGAGAGTCCTGTCCATGCCGCCAACTGAGACCGCCACCCTCGCCGGACGCCCCGGAGTCGACACCGGGCGCCTGACCCTGCGCCGCCCGGACGACTGGCATGTCCATCTTCGCGACGACGCCATGCTGGCGTCAGTGGTGGACCACACTGCGCGGCAGTTCGCCCGAGCCATCGTCATGCCCAACCTCAAGCCGCCGGTCACGACGGTCGCCGCCGCCCGCGCCTACCGCGAGCGCATCCTGGCGGCGGTGGATCCCGGTCTCGGCTTCACACCCCTGATGACCTGCTACCTTACCGACGGCATGGATCCCGGCGAGGTGGAGCGCGGCTTCGCCGAGGGCGTCTTCACGGCCTGCAAGCTTTATCCAGCTCACGCCACCACCAACTCCGACGCCGGGGTGACGGACGTGCGCCATATCCGAGGCGTCCTCGAAGCCATGCAGAGGATCGGCATGCCGCTGCTGATCCATGGCGAGGTGACGGACCACGAGGTTGATATCTTCGACAGGGAGGCGGTCTTCATCGAGCGGGTTCTCAAGGGCCTGATCGCCGACTTCCCGGCTCTGAAGGTGGTGTTCGAGCACATCACCACGGCGGACGCCGTCGCCTTCGTGGAGGGCTCCGGCCCCAACATCGCCGCGACCATCACGCCGCATCACCTGGCCATCAACCGCAACGCCATGTTCGAGGGTGGCATCCGGCCGCACTTCTATTGCCTGCCTGTGGCCAAGCGCGAACCCCACAGGCTGGCCTTGCGCCGGGCCGCCACGTCCGGGTCGGCCAAGTTCTTCCTTGGCACGGACTCAGCCCCGCACGCCGTGGGCGACAAGGAATCGTCCTGCGGCTGTGCAGGCATCTACAACGCCCCCTTCGCCCTGGAGAGCTATGCGACTGTCTTCGAGGAAGAGGGCGCCCTCGACCGCCTGGAGGCCTTCGCCTCCGAGAACGGCCCGCGCTTCTATGGCCTGCCCCTGAACCCCGGCTCGGTCGTCCTAGAGCGCAGGGCCACCCGGGTCCCGGAGAAGCTGGCGCTGGCCGCCGCAGACCTCGTCCCTTTCCACGCCGGGGAAGAACTGGGCTGGACCTTCGCCGGGATGGCCTGAGCGGCCCCCTTCCTGACGCCCTTCCGTCACGAAACCGCCTCAGCCTGACGTCCTTATGTCCTTCAAGGCGGCCCGAACCGGGCCCCAGACTCTGTCGCTTCTGTATCCTGAGCCTGATTTCCAGCCCTTGAAGGGCGGTCTTCCCGCGATCGGCGTGACCGCTCCCAGAAAAAGGATTCCGCCGTGGGACTTTCCTTATCTTTCATCGCAATCCGGGGGCCAGACGCCCTGGCGGGCCTAGGCCTCGCGGCCTCAGGCGAACCGTTCCGTGGGGAACCCCTTCCCCCACCAGAGGAATTCGTGGCCTTTGACCTGGGGGGCTGGCGTTTCCTCATGTCGGAGGATCACCGGTTCGCCAGCCGCGAACGGGTCGCCGCCGCCGCTGAGGGCGGAAGCGCCATCGGGGTCTATCTGGAGGAACATGTCATGGTCAGCGGCGCCTTCGGCGCCGAGGAGGGCCGTCTTGTCTGGTCCGTTCAGCACGACCCGGAGCAAGGCCTCGAGCACCTCGATGTCTGGGGCGAGCCCCCCGCCGCCCTAGAGGACATCCGAGACCGGCTGCTGGCGGAACTGCGGACCCTGGAGGACACGGACACCGTCTTCAACGCCCCGGTAGACCTCGCCGCGACCATTTGCGGCTTCGACCCCAACGCCTTCTCGGGCGAGGTCGAAATGACGGGCCTGAAGGTCGTCCGAAAAGACCTGATGAAACTGCGGGATCCGGTTCTGGCCGCCGACCTTCGCGACCCCGGAACCACACCGCCCGCAGGCGATCCTCCCCGGCCAGGTTTCCTGGCGCGACTGTTCGGCAGACGCTGACGGAACAGAAGGACCCGTATACAGGATTGTTCTCTTTTGTTCATGCCCTCAGGCTGGAGATTGTGTGCTTTGAAAACAGCCGGGACTCGGCTGATGTGATGGCAGCATGGGTGGGGACAAACTTACACTACTTCTGTTCTTCGTCGGAACCGGGATCGCCGGCGTGATGGGTGCGCTCTCCACCGTGGGTGCGCGACAGCGCATCCTGTGGGGCATTTCGGTTGTCTGCTTTGTAGCGGCCCTCGCCTACTGGCGATTCGCTACGGCGGACTCAGCCGCCTTGGCGTTCTGGACGCTGTGGTCTTTGGTCCCATTAGTTGCCGTCACTATGTGTCTGCTGGTGGTTGGTGACAGGGAGCCGCGCAAACCACCGACAAAGCCGGAAAAGGCAAAACCAACGCTCAACCCTGCGCTAACAGCGGATTACTTTTACGGAATAGCGAAGGGTGGAACGGCACTTGAGGCGAAGCGAAAGCTCGCAGAGTTCAGGAACCAATTGGCCAGAATGTCAGGCCAAGTTGTGAACATCTCCGAAAGCCATGACCGCATTGATGTCAAGTTACTCAGTGTGTCAGCTCTCCAAGGGAGCGAGCAGTACAACTGGATCACAATGTACTTCCGTATGGATCAAGCCGACGCACTTTCAGTTGTGAAGCCTGGAGACTGGATTGAGTTCACCGGTCAAGTGGAACATGGTGGCACAGAAGGGTGGTGCTTGATGAACTGCGAGTTCGTAGGTCGCGCCGAACCGCCGACCCCGCCTAGGCGTCGCCGGATCAGGGTTGAGAAGGGTTCTTAGGCGCGACTTTCCTCACCGTCTCGTTAAACCGCGATTCGTCTTCGTACGCCTTTAGCTCGCGGGCTAGGTCGCGGAACTCGTCGAGTTGAGTCTTCAGTTCGTCACTCATTGCGGAGTTTTTGCACACCTTGCGACCGCGCGAGTCGCGTTCGAGTTGAAGCTCTGCCATTGTCGCCCCTGATGAGATCAGTCGCCGAGTTGATCGACGAGATGTTGGCTTCCGCGAAAACGCTCGGCGGAGTGCCGCGTTGGGAGCCATACCAGCGAGGGGAGGCGCGCCTGCTGGTCCCCCTTCAGATCGGAGGCGTAAGCTGCGGGGCTCACGTTGAAGTTAACGCCTACCCCAATATCAATCCTTTAAGATTTCGAGTGATGATCTGTGCGCCGAATTGCATCTGGCGCATCGACTATACTGACCGTGAACCTCACGTTAATCCCTTAGTCAGACCTTCCGATATCACCGAACATAGATTCGATCAGCCTCACTATCATGCGTGGGCTGACAATCGTCAGTTTAGTTCTCAAAACGCATTGCCAGACAGGCTTCCTGTCGCTAGAATACTCCCACCTATTCGGCAGTTCGACGCGACGTTCCGCTGGTTTTGTAGCCAGACCAACATCGCGCAACCGCCGGCCGGGCTGATCGAATTGCCGCTGCGGACCATGTTGCTGTGATCGCGCCAAAGGCCATCATCGACTCTCTTGCCGCTACGCGCACGTGGCTTTGGCAGGACGACTTTCTGCGTCTCGCAACCGACTGTCTTTACCCGTCAAATGCGGGCGTATCGGTGTTTGTGCGCGGCGGCGACCGAGAGTTCGTAGTGTCAGACGACGGCGGCGCTATCGACGAGATTGCAGGCTCTGGCTTCCGAAACCGGATCACAGACCGGCAAATTCGCGGGATGGTGAAGCGTCAGGGACTAAAGGTAGAAAACGGGGTTATCTACTCTCCGCCTGTTTCGCTTGACGCCGTGCCAGCCGCAGTCGTGCTGGTTGCCAATGCCAGCAAAGAGGTGGCCGACTGGGCACTGGCCCACCTTCGCGCGAAAGTGACCCGTGACTTCAAGGCGTCCCTTTCGGAACTGCTGCAGCGCCATTTTCATGACAACCTGAAGACTGCAAAGGTGATCGGACACAGCAATAAGCCACACACCTTCAGTAACGTCATATGGCTTTCGGGCGAGCGCCGTTTGCTGGTGGACCCGGTGGTGAACGACCCGTCATCCGTGAACGCGAGGCTCGCGTCCAACCTCGACGTCCGCATGGCCAACGATCCGTTGATTGATCAACTGATCGTCTATGACGACGCGCAGGAATGGTCTTCATCGGATCTCAAATTGCTGCAGATCGCAGCCCCGATTGTTCCGTTCTCTTTGGCGGAAAGCGAGATTGTGCGGCGCGCCGCTTAGGCTGGCGGTGAGGCTTTGTCTTGCAGCGTGACCGCAGCTGGCGCTCAGTAGGGCCAGGACGAGGTGTCTGACCGGGCTTGCTCCACCCTCGACGCCCGCAAAAGGCGGTAGGCCCTACCCCGCCAGGGTTGGCGCGCGGACGGGCTTCAGACGCTCCAGGACGATGAAGACGACAAGGGCCGCCATGCAGGCGGCAGCGAAGGCCCACGGTCCCGGAGTCGAGAACCCGAACAGCTCCGCCGCGGGCGGCAGGAAGAAGACGACGGCCAGGACACCGGTCACCACGGCCAGGACAACGGCCAGGGCCGGGTTGGGCCGGCGCACCGCCGAGGCGAGGGAGGCGCTGAACCTGCGGTTGACCAGGATCAGGGCGAGGATTCCGAGGACGAGGGACAGGAAGGCGGCGGCGCGGACCTCGCCCTGACCGGCGCCCGCCTGGTTCAGGGCCAGCACCAGGCCCGCCGAGGCGCCAAGGACCAGCAGGCCCTGGACGGCCGACCAGCCGACAAGCGGCAGGGAGAAGAGGGCCGTCTCCGGCGGACGCGGCTGGCGCTGCATGACGTCGCCCTCGTCGGTCTCCGCCTCGAAGACAAGGGCGCAGACCGGATCGATGATCATCTCGATCACCGCGATATGCAGGGGCCCCAGCAGGATCGGCATGCCGGTCACCAGGGGCAGGAGGGCCAGCCCGGCGATGGGGATGTGGGCCGCGACGATGAAGCCCATGGCCTTGCGCAGATTGTCCCAGATGCGCCGGCCGGTCCGGATGGCGCTGGCGATGGCGCCGAAGTCGTCGTCGAGGAGGACGAGGGCGGCCGCCTCCCGGGCCACGTCCGCCCCCCGGCCGCCCATGGCCACGCCGATATCGGCGGCGCGAAGGGCCGGGGCGTCATTGACCCCGTCGCCGGTCATGGCCACCACCTCGCCCCCGGACCTCAGGGCCTGCACCAGCCTCAGCTTCTGCTCGGGCAGGATCCGGGCGCAGACCCCGGCCGTGCGGACCCGCTCGCGCAGACCGGCCTCGTCCAGGCGTTCCATCTCCTCACCGGTGAGGACCTCGCCGGGGTCGATCCCGGCCTGGAGGGCGATGGCCCGGGCGGTGCGGGGGTGATCGCCGGTGACCATGAGGATGCGCACCCCCGCCTGGCGGCACTGGCGCACGGCGGCCGGGACGGAGGCGCGCAGGGGATCGGCGAGGCCGACCAGGCCCCGGAAGGCGAAGGCGAAGTCCCGATGTGACCCGGGCAGGTCGTCGCCCTCCCACGCCGCCTCGGCCACGCCCAGCACACGAAGTCCCCGGCCGGCCATGTCCTCGACCGAGGCCCGGACCGACTCCGCCGTCGGGCCCGCAAGGCCGCAGAGGGCGGCGATGGCCTCCGGCGCGCCCTTGGCGGCGACCAGCCGGGCCGAGCCCTCGGGTCCGCCATCCCAGACATGGGTCATGGCGAGAAGGGTCGGGTCGAGGGGGTAGTGTCGCAGGAGAGCCCGTCCGTCGGCTGGGTGGACCAGTACGCCATCGACCGGGGGCGAGGCCTCCAGGAGGGCGTGAAAGGCCGCCTCCATGGGATCCGTCGGCTGCTGGGCGCTGGCCAGGACGCCGAGCTCCGCCAGGCGCCTGAAGGCCGCCGGGGGAAGCAGAGCGCCCTCCCCGTTCCGGGCCAGGACCCCGCCGTCCGGCAGGCGCAACTCCTCTATCCGCATCCGGTTCTCAGTGAGGGTGCCGGTCTTGTCGGTACAGAGGACAGTGGCCGAGCCAAGGGTCTCGATAGCCGCCGCGCGGCGGGTCAGGACCCGTTCGCGGGACATTCTGAGGGCGCCCATGGCGAGGAAGATGGTCAGGACGAGGGGAAATTCCTCGGGCAGGAGCGACATGCCGAGGGCGATGCCGCCGAGGGCGGCCTCCAGCCAGCCGCCGCGCAGGAGGCCGTAGAGCACAGTGGCGAGGATGCTGGCCGCCAGGCCCGCCGCGGCGAAGCCCAGGACCAGGCGCCGGGTCTGGACCGCCAGACGCGGGGCGACGGGCTCCAGCGTCGCCAGGACCTTGCCGATCCGGCCGATCTCGCTGGAGGCCCCCGTCGCGGTGACGATGCAGAGCCCCGAGCCCCTCACGACCAGCGACCCGGCCCAGACAAATGGCGCATCCTCGCCGCCGGGTCTCCCCGCCGGGCCCGGCCCCACCCAACCGCAGGCGGACTTGGCGACGGGGACGGACTCGCCAGTCAGGAGGGACTCATCCGTCCAGAGGCCGGTGGTCTCGGCGATCCAGCCGTCGGCTGGCGCGCGGTCGCCCTCGGACAGGACCACAAGGTCTCCGGGCACGACCTCCCGCCCCGCGATGCGTCGCCGGCCCCCCCCGCGGATCACGAGGGCGCGCGGGCTGGTCAGGTCGCGCAGGGCCGCCAGGGCCCGCTCGGTCCGGGTTTCCTGGACCACGGTGATGAGGATGGAGAGCCCGGCGAAGGCCACCAGGACCAGGGCCTCCCCCAGGTCGCCCAGCGCCATGTAGACCCCGCCCGCCACCAGCAACAGGGCGAGCATGGGTTCGCGCAGGACATCCGCAAGAATCCGCAGGAAGGACCGTCCCCCCTGGCGCGGCAGGGCGTTTGGCCCGCAGGCCGCAAGACGCGCCGTGGCCTCGGCCTCGCTGAGGCCCGCTGCAGACGGCGCATTCGCGAAATCCGGGGGCGGCAGGCTCACGGTTCTGGGCCTCCTGGAGGTGGAGCCTGCAGGCTAGCCCGGCCCGGAGGCCGCGCAATTGACAATTGTCAGGCGAAGGACGGCGGCGCCCGTCCTGCGCTTATCCAGCCCCTGAGCGCTTCAGAGAGGGCGGGTCCGGGATTGGCGGCGAAGACCGCAGACACCTCCGCGGCCACCTCTCCGCCCTGCCGCCTGAACCCGTCTGAGGCGAGGGGCGCACCGAACGCCGGGCCCTCGCCGGCGAGGACAGGGCGACTGGCCTGGATGCCGGATGGCGTACGCCGGGGCGATGAGCCCTCCGAAGGATTATCCGAAGACGATGGACTTCTCGGTGCCGAGGACGTCGCAGAGTCCGCGGACGTCGTCGGCCCACTGGTCCATGGTTCAGGAGGCCGGGCCCCCGTGCTCGCGGCGCCCGCACCCTCGATGATCATAGACCACGACCTGCGCGAGCCCGGTCAGTCCCCCGACCAAGGGTATCATGCGGGCCTGGTCTCCAGGCCGGCCGCGCAGGGCCGGCGGGCGTCAGCTTGGGTCCCGGCGCCTCGACGAACAGGCGAACGCCGTTGACGCAGGCGAAAACGGGGCCTCCTGGACTGAGGGATCGAGAGAGCGCTTCGGTCTTCAGGCCCGGTCCGCCAGGTTCAGGCCGGCCAGGGCCTCGCGGGTCGCCATCAGCGACTGGCCGAGGACCATGCCCCGCCAGAGGTCCGTGTCGACGTAGAAGGCGGCGAGGATCTGGTCCTTGATGCGCTGGCCCTCGGGACCAAGGGGATCACCATGCGCATGGAGCCAGTTATCGGCCCGGAGCGCGTCGAGTACCCGATTGGCGTCCTGGGTGCCGAACTCCATGGCGATCGCCGTCACCCGGGCCTGCGGGGCCAGGGCCGGTGCGGCGGCCAACCAGTCGCCGGCGATTTCCGCCGAGACAGAGTCCCCGGCCAGGTGGCTCTTCGCTGCGAGGCCATACCAGTGCATGGCCCTGTCGTATTCCGGCGTGCCGGGGGCGGCGCAGAGGATGGGTTCTGCATAGCCCTCAGGGCCGAGGCCAGTATGATAGTCGATGATGGCGATGTCGGTGGCCGCGGAGAGGAAGGTCCTGAAGATCGTCTCCAGCGTCAGGCGCGACCAGGTGGGCTCCGCGCCGCCGTAGAACAGCCCGTCCGGGTACCGGTACTGGCCGCCCGACACCGCCTGGGCAAGCGCGCGGGGACCGTGGGCGTCGGAGAACCCACGCAGGACCCTGCGGGTGGCGGCCTGAGTCTGCGGGCTCCAGTCCGCAGGTTTCAGCGCCGCCGCGAGCACCTCATAGTACGGGTTGGCCGGCAATGGAGCCGCGAAGTCCACGAAGTTCCGGTTCAGGTCGACATTCTCGTGGGTCACCCGTCGCTTCCAGGCGAAGCCATAGGGATTGAGGGCGTGGACGAGCAGGGCCGCCTGTCCTGGCCCAAGCCGGGCCGCCTCGCCCCGGCGCAGCCAGTCCGCCTGGGCCCCGGACCCGCAGAACCCTTCCACCCCGTGGGTGCCCGAGACCAGCACGAGCACCTGACGGGCGTCGGCCGGCCCGATCCAGGCGCAGTCGGTCGCGAGTTCCCCGTCGTCAGGCCCCCGCTCGGGATGAACCCATGACGACATCGCCGCCCCTGCCCCCCGCGCGGCCTGAACAAACCGGGCGCGGGCCTCGGCGTAGCTGGCGCTGAAAGGCGTCGAGGTCATCGGAATGGCTCCGGGGAGAGTGTTCGGGAAACCGGGCAAGTTAAACGGGTCTACACCGGTCGCAACAGGCCCTCGAACCGGAACGATCAACAACAGTTCCCCTGGGCGACGGACTTGGACGGTGTGGTCCCAAAACCGTTTTGACCACCAGCGAGGAAGGCGAGGCTCTGATGCTTATGCGCACGGCCGAAGACGAACTGCCTGTCTCCAACAGCCACCCCGTCACCAGCCTCCTGCGGGCGGAGGGTCGAAGGGCGCCCCCGGGATCAGCCGATGACGGGCTTCGGGTTGCGCAGCCTGCCGTTCAGCCTTCACCCGCGCGCTTGGCGGTGACATCGCTGAGCCCCTTCAGCACAGTCCACCGTTGCGTCGCGCTCAGGCTCTGGCCCTGTACGCGAAGGACCTTCAACGTTGCGATATGGACGTCGATTGCGTCCCAGTCACAGATACGGTTCGCACGACTGCGGACAACGAGATCACACACCGCGCGCGCGCACTCGTCGAGACCGGAGTCTGGCAGTCCGCCGCCTGCATCGATGATCCGCGAGGCTTTCTCGTAGAGGATATCCAGGCTGAGCCCGGCTCGTTCAGGATTTCCCGGCCCGAACAGGCGGTCGATCTCGAGTAGTTTCTCGTCGATGATGGAGATGCTGGTGTCTTTGAGTCCGTCCAACGCAGTATTCGCTTGCTTCACGGCATCAGCGACCGTTATCCCCCCACGGCCCACTGCGAGCTGAGCCAGCTTGTTGGGCACCCGTCTGAATATCGCTCCGCTCACAGGACTACCTTCGCCGGTTTCATCATTGCATCAATCTCCTCCTGGCTGAGGTTCGGCTGACTGGCCTCTCCCACTTCGCCCTTTAGGTCATCGCTTCGACGGCCATCTGTATCCGCCGGGGGCCCCAGCCTCTTGAACCGGCGATCGGGACCCACATACCCCTCGGCCTGAACAAACTGGCGGTCTTCGTAGCTTATCCAGAAGAGGCGCTGAAGAAGCACTTTTGGGAGCAAGGGCTTCGCAATGGTGAAATGGGCTCCCATGTCACGTCCCAGAGTCACATCAGACTCCGGGGTATGTCCGGTAATGATCACGACCGGCACAAAGCGTGTGGGCTCCGGGGCCTCACGACGGATCCACTCGGTCAACTGGTAACCGGTCTCGCCCGGCATCTGGGCGTCGGTCAGCACGATGTCCACTCCGCCGCGCAGGAGCGCCTGACGGGCCGCCGCAGCGCTGTCCGCCTTGGAGATGTTTCGGACGCCAAACCCCGAAACAACCTGAGCCATGATCTGGAGAGCGTGAGAATTGTCATCGACCAGCAGGAAATGAATGCCGTCAAGCCTGAGCTTGTCCCCATCCAGCATGCGCCTCAAGGTCGCCATCAGACGTTCTCACCAGAGCTCTGGGTCGACGGACCCCGTGACGTCCGGCGCCTTACCCTGAAGGCGGTCCCGGAGGTCCGCCAGCCTGATGTCATCCAGGACACTCTCCGGCACCGTCTGATCCGAGGGGCAAATCGCGCTTATAGTGGTCAGGAAGATACCGATCTCCGCCAGTGTCTGAGATATCAGATCAAGCGCCTGTAGACGTTCAATGACACTGGCGGTCATGTTCTCGGCCGCCAGCTCGGACACCACATCGTGGAAGTCACTGGCAAGAACAGAGTTTACCTCGATCTCATGGGCTACCCGTGAGAGTAAATCCCTGAGAGAGAGAAGTCCGGAGGGTTTCATCTGCGCCATCCCCGCAGTCGGAGCCTGGGCGAACATCAGAAGAGCTCGATCGCGTCGTCTGCGACCTGTCTTGGATTCGGACGCGCCGCGACCGCCTCCACAAACTGATCGATCTCCCGCTGCCTGGCCCGACCGCCTACAGGCCAGAACTCTATCCGCCGGGCGCGGCGACCTCCCAGGCTCTCACCGACGACCGGTATGCCTTCGGTGGCAAGGAACTTCCGGGCGAAGCGTGCGTTCTCTGCGCCGATATCGTTCAGGCGCTCCATGATCTTGGCGCCGCCAAACAGTTTCGCCTGAAGGCGATCCCTGGACGCTCCCATCTTGAGAAGATCATTTATCAGTATTTCCATTGCATAAACACCATACCGCATGGCTTCCTGGCCATCACCGTCCGCCAAGAGAAAATGATTCATCCCCCCCACTCCCCGAAGCGGGTCATAAAGACACGCCGAGACGCAAGAACCAAGAATTGTTAACAACATTTCATCTTGATTTGACGAAACGCGATGTTCTCCCTGAACAACATGGAACTTAACAGGCATATGTAAAGATAAATGATCGGTGGCCATCATTATGTTATTGCCCCGAATACTTCTTCAATTTTCCCCCTCAAGGTCACGACTGTGAAGGGTTTTACAAGGTAATTGTTAACGCCATACTGTGAAGCGCGCTTCACGAGTTCAGGGTCGGCACGGCCAGTCAACATGATAACCGCGGTGTTCCGAATGGGCTCGTAGGTTCGGATGGCCCGCAGCAGTCCCATTCCATCGAGTTTCGGCATGTTGAAGTCCGTAATGACGAGGTTCGCGGGACGCGCCACAAGAGCGGAAACCGCCTCCTCTCCATCGCCGGCCTCGCGAATATTCGTCACGCCAATCTGCTTTAGGCCATTACGAACCAGCGACCGCATTGTCGCCTGGTCGTCGACAATCAGTACTGATAATGCTGAAGCAGCGGGCATTTACTTCCTCTTTTCGGCAAGTTTGAGTAACAGTGGACCGATTTTCTCGAGTGGGACCTGATGCTCGACACCGCCCATTTCGTTGGCCACCCTGGGCATACCATAGACGACGCAGCTCTCCTCATCCTGCCCGACGGTACGGGCGCCCGCCTCCCGCATGAGTTTCAGCGAGGCTGCTCCGTCGCGGCCCATGCCGGTCAGGATGGCCCCCACGGCGGTCGGTCCACAAACCGAGGCGACAGATGAGAACAGGGCGTCAACTGAGGGACGGTGTCCGCTGACCGGTTCGCCATCGCGCAGGCGGCATTGCAGACCGCCACCGGCCTTCACCACTTCGAGATGCCTTTCGCCACCCGGCGCGAGATAGATTTTCCCGGGTCGAAGCGGCGCGCCGTCAAACGCCTCGGACACGCTGGCCGGGGTCACCCGATCAAGTCTGGCTGCGAAGCTGACAGTAAAGACAGCCGGCATGTGCTGCGTGATGACCGTTGGCGGGCAGTTGGCCGGAAAGTGTGAGATCACACTCAGAAGCGCTTCGACTCCTCCGGTGGACGCCCCAATCGCAACAATACCGTCGGAACCGCGGTACTCAGTCGCTGGCGGCGGCGGCGTTGGTGTCGAGGAGGGCCGGACACGAGCCCCGGCCGCCGTCTTCACCTTCTCGGCCAGTTCGCCGAGGCCGATCCTGGCGTCTATGGTGTTCGATGACTTTCCGACGCAGTCCACCGCGCCGAGCTCAAGCGCGCGAAGCGAAGCCTCCGCACCAGCCTGGGTCAGGGTCGAGACCATCACAACCGGCATGGGCCTGAGCCTCATGATGCGCTCGAGAAACTCGAGGCCGTTCATGTTGGGCATCTCGATGTCGAGCGTAATGACGTCCGGGTTAAGCTCCTTGATGGTCTGACGCGCCTGGTAAGGGTCCCCAGCGAAGCCAACGACATCGATCTCGGGGTCCCGCCGAAGCAAGGCGCCGATGAGCCCCCGCATCGTGGGGGAGTCATCGACGACGACCACTCGCACCGGACTCATGACCGGCTCCCCTGATCTCGGCGATAGACCGTCAGACCATCTGAAACCAGGGCAGGGATGTTCGCGCTGACACGCTCTGAGTGGCCGATATAGAGCCTGCCCCCAGGGGCCAGAAGCGGCAAGAACCGCGAACAGATCCGCTCCTGAGTCGGATCGTCGAAGTAGATCATCACGTTACGACAGAAGATGGCGTCGAACGGACCCCGAACCGGCCAGTCGCCGATCAGATTGAGCTCCTTGAATGTGACCAGGGCGCGTACGTCCTCGCCCATGACCCGGGCATGGCGATCCTTGGGATCTCGCCGCATCCAGCGATCCCGTTGCGCCGCCGGAATGGGCTCTACCAGGTCATCCGGATAGACTCCGGCTCGGGCCTGATCCAGGACCCGGGAGTCGATATCGGTCGCGAGGATCTTGATGTCGAACCTGGACGCATCGGGCAGCACAGAAAGGACAGTGAGGGCCATGGAGTAGGCCTCCTGTCCGCTCGAGCAGGCCGCCGACCAGAGACGCATGCGGCCCCCGGCCTTCAGGTAGGGGATGGCCGGTCGCAACACCTCGTCGCGCAGGTGAACAAAGTGGTGGGGTTCCCGGTAGAACCGGGTCACGTTGGTTGTCAGGGCGTTCAACATTGCAATCTGCTCGTCGACGCCCTCAGGGGAGGCGACCAGGGCGCAGTAACTGGCGAACGAAGAGAGACCGAGAAGTCGCAACCGCTTCGCCAGTCGGGAGTAGACGAGGCTGGCCTTGGTTTCCGTAAGGGCAATCCCCGCCCGCTCGTAAATGAGCGCCGCGATGGTCCTGAAGTCTTCGGCCGTGAAGCTATACTCGCCTTCCACGAGGGTGGCGGAGTCGACCTGACGACCGAGCACAGAGACACTCATGCCGCGAGACTCTCAGGGTCCGGCAGCAGGCGCTCGACAGCGATCTCGCTGACCATCCGGTCTTCGATCGTGATCAGGCCGCGGACAAAGGCCTTCGCCTGATCGCACCCGACGTCAGGTGTCGGCTGAATCTGATCCGGATTGATCGACAGGATGTCGGAGACAGCATCGACCAGAAGTCCAACCAGACGCTCTCCCACCTGCACCACTATGATCACCGAGCGCTCCGACGGCTGGGTAGGCGGCAGCTCCAGCCGTTCGGCGAGATCCATGATCGGCAGTACTGCGCCGCGCAGATTGATCACGCCTTTCATGTAGTTCGGGCTTTGCGGGAGGGGCGTTGCAACGCTCCACCCCCTGATCTCACGCACCGACATGATGTCGACGCAGTACTCCTGCTCTCCGGACCAGAATGATGTCAGCTCGCGACGATCGTTAGCCGCGCTATTCACTTGCTGGTTCATGTTCACTCCGCAGCTTCGATTAAAGGTTCATGTGCCCGGACAGGTTCACGCTTGCGCATCGCGACCAGGGCGTCGACATCCAGGATCAAGGCGACGCGGCCATCACCCAGGATCGTTGCAGCTGCAATTCCTGGTACCTGCTTGTAATTCGACTCCAATGACTTGATGACAACCTGCCTCTGGCCATGAATGCTGTCCGCGACCAGGGCTGCGCGACCACCATCCTCGCTATCGACCAACAGCACGACCCCCTCGGCCGGATTGGTCGCTTCGGCCTGGAAGCCAAGCACCCGGCCGATGTCGACCAGGGGCACGTAGGCGTCCCGAACGGCAAGGACACTGCCCTCTACGCCCACTCGCTTGACATCGTTTGCAGCCGGGCGAAGGCTCTCCACAATCGCGCTCAGCGGCACGACCAGGGTCTGGCCGGCCACGTCGATGACCATGCCATCGAGCACCGCAAGCGTGAGCGGAAGGCTGAGCGTGAAGGTCGATCCGACCCCCGGCCGGGAGCTTATCGAGATCCGGCCACCGAGGCCCTGAACCGACTTGCGTACGACGTCCATGCCGACCCCGCGGCCCGAAATATCCGAGACCGTCTTTGCCGTTGAGAACCCGGGGAGGAAGATGAGATTGTCGACCTCCTCATCCGTCAGCTGAGCATCCGCGGCGATGAGGCCGCGACTGATCGCAATCTGGCGAACACGCGGCCGGTCAATGCCCTTGCCGTCGTCACCCACCTCGATGACGATCCGCCCGCCACGGTGCAGCGCCGCCAAACGAACCGTTCCCTCCGACGCCTTGCCGGCGGCGATCCGTTCCCCCGGGGTTTCCAGACCATGATCGATCGCATTGCGCAGCATGTGCGTGATCGGCTCCGAAATCCGCTCGATCACGGTCTTGTCGACCTCTGTGGTTTCCCCGTCGGTGACCAGCCGCACCTGCTTGCCGGTCTGGCCAGCGATCTCACGCACAAGGCGGGGCATCCGCTGGAACACGGACTTTACGGGCTGTGCCCGGATCGCCATGACGCTGTCCTGGATATCGCGGGTCAGTTGCTCCAGTTCATCCAGGCCCCTGCCAACATCCGAAGACGCCGCAAAGCCGTGGCCAGCAACCCGTTGGGCCAGCATCGCCTGGTTGATCACCAGTTCCCCGACAAGATCGATGAGCTTGTCGATCCGTTCAGGGTCGACACGAATGGTCGCCGGATTGGCCTTTTCACCCCCTGCTCGGGCGGGCGCCTGGCGGGATAAGGCGTTGTCACGAGGCACAACTTCTGCGGATACGGCCGGCAGCGACGGGATCAGGTCTAGCGCGCTGGACAGCTCCTCGGGCGACTGAGCCTCAACGGACGAAGGCGGCTCAGCGAGCCCGGCCTGCGCCGCAGCGATGATTGCGGCGATGTCTGGACCCGCATCCGGTTCCGCCGTCATCGGCGGGGACGCCGCCCGAACGATCGTTGTGGAACAGTCGCCCTCTACAAACTCGAAGACCTCGCGGATCCGCTCTTCGGTGGCCTCGGTCTTGAGACGAACCTTCCAGGCGAAGTGCGCCGTTTCCGGCTCGAGGTTATCAAAGGGCGGCAGAGCATCGTCGAGGAGTTCGACCTCGACCTCACCCAGGCGTTCGATTTCGCGGAGGAGGAGCCCCACCTCGTTCGCCTTGACGTAGAGTTCATCCATCGGCTGGAAGGTGATCGTCCAGACCTGCTCCTTCGGTGAGTCGTCGACCTCCGGTATGGTGAGGGTGACCGGCGTGAAGACAATGCCGTCGTCATTGGGCGGGAGTTCCGGCTCCGAGACCGATTGCGGAAGGATGGGACCACCCGAGATCCAGGTCTCAAGCTCCTTCACCATGGCGGCCGTCGTCGCGATGTCACCCTCGCCGCCAAGTTTCGCGGCGGCCACATGATCTGCGAGAACATCGGCGGCGCGAAGCAAGACCTGAACGAGGTCAGACCGAAGACCGATCTTTCCACTGCGGACATTCTCAAGAAGGGTTTCGAAGACGTGAGCGAAGCGCACGAGGGCCTCAAGCCCGAAGGCGCCCGCGCCCCCTTTCACAGAGTGAACCGCACGGAACACTGCGTTCACCAGCTCAGGCTCGGCGTCCCCGGCGTCGATCTTCAGAAGCCCCGCCTCAAGGTCAGCCAGCAACTCGTCACATTCCTGGAAGAACGTGAGCTTGATTTCCTCAAGTTCGTCCATTGGCTCAGGCCGCCACCTTGCGGATGACATCCAGCAGCTTCTCGGGGTGGAAGGGCTTGACGATCCAGCCGGTCGCGCCGGCCTCTCGGGCGCGCACCTTCTTCGCGGGATCACTCTCCGTGGTGAGCACCAGGATCGGAGTCGCCCGATGGGCGGCGTCCTCCCTTACCCGCTCGATGAAGCCGAAACCATCAAGCTTGGGCATGTTGATGTCCGTGATGATGACATCGGCGCCGCTCTCGTTGAGCACCTCGAGACCATGCTCCCCGTCGACGGCCTGGGTGACCGTGAAACCCTGCCCGGCCAGAGCCAGGCGCAGCATGTCTCGCATCGTGCGGGAATCATCCACTGTGAGGACCTTGATCACCCGAAGACTCCGTCTTTGTCGGCCTGGAGGCCAAGATGGGATTGAGCACCGAACAGAGCCGTTGCGGCGGAGAAGGCTGAGGAGCAGGGCTCTATCGTCAGGTCGTGACCCTCCTCGGACCATGCGCGCCGGGCGGCGATCAGAACCTGCAGACAAAGCCCCCCGAGGCGCTCCACATCTGAGGCGTCCAGCCGGACGGAAGCGCCGCGATGCTCCGCCAGCGCCGCCTTCAGGGGCTGGGCGGCCTTAAGGTCCAGCACCCGGTCGAGGCGAAGTGTGTTTGTCATCTCCTAGAACTCCTCCCAGCCATCTTCAGAAGGCTTGAGCGCGGTGGCCCCAAAGGTCTCGGCGATACGGCGAGTGGCGGCGCGTGGAGGTGAGGGGCGAGGCGTCGCATCCGGAGCCGCCAACTGCGGGGCTGGATGCGCCGAGCCCTGGCCGGAACCCGTCCGGAAGCGGGAGATCAGGCGGTTGAGCTCCGCGGTCTCCGACTTGAGGGCGTGAGTTGCGGCCGTGGATTGCTCAACCATGGCGGCGTTCTGCTGCACGACCTGGTCCATCTGATTGACTGCGGTATTCACCTCGGCGAGGCCGGTGGCCTGCTCCTGGGCGGAGGCGGCGATCTCGGAGATCAGGGCGTCGATGTCCGCCACCTGCGCAACGATCTTGTCGAGCGCCCTGCCGGTTTCACCGACCAGTTCAACACCCTGACCAACCTGTTGGCTGGAAGCTGAGATGAGCGCCTTGATCTCCTTGGCGGCTTGGGCGGAGCGCTGGGCAAGTGCGCGCACCTCCTGCGCGACCACGGCGAAGCCGCGGCCGGCGTCGCCGGCGCGGGCGGCCTCAACCCCGGCGTTGAGCGCCAGCAGGTTGGTCTGGAAGGCGATCTCGTCGATCACGCCGATGATCTGGCTGATCTCCTGGGACGACGTCTTGATGTCGCCCATCGCCTGAACGGCCTGGGCCACCACTTCGCCGGACCGGACGGCCTCGGACTTGGCCATGGCCACGGTCTCGTTGGCTCTCCGGGCGCCCGCAGCCGTCGTCTTCACCGTGGCGGTGATCTGGTCCAGGGCGGCTGCAGTCTCCTCGAGGCTGGCGGCCTGCTGCTCGGTGCGACGTGAGAGGTCGTCCGAGGCATGAGCGATCTCCTCCGCCCCGGTACGCATGGCGTCCGACCCGGTGCGGACCTGACCCAGAGTATCAGAGAGGGACGCGACGGCTGCATTGAAGTCTTTGCGGAGTTGCTCGTAATCGGCCGGGAAGGTCTCGGTGATCTGCGATTGAAGGTCACCCTCCGAAAGGCTGCTCAGGGCGCTGGCGAGCGATGTGACGACAGCCGCCTGTTCCTGCGCTCGCTGGGCGCGCTCGGCCTCCGCCTGTTCCCGTGCGATTTCCGCGGCGGTGATGTCGGTTGCGTACTTCACCACCCGGTAGGGTTTGCCGTCTTTTCCGATCAGCGGCGTGTAACGCGCCTGGATGATGACCTTGCGTCCGCCCTTCGCGTAGCGCGTGAAGACATCTGCAATCGCCTCCCCGCTTCTCAGGCGCTGCCAGTGACCTGCGTACTCCGGACTGCGGGCGTAGGCGGGATCCAGGAACATGGCGTGCTTTCTTCCGACGATCTCGCTCGCCGAGTAGCCCATGGCGCTGAGGAAGTTCTCGTTCGCCCCGATGATCGCGCCGTCGAGGTCGAAGTCGATCCGGGCTTGGGATTCATCCATCGCCGCCGCCATGGCCTTCAGGTCGAAGATCGACTTGGCGTCCGCTTCTTCCCGCTTGCGCAGCCCGCCGGCGACCGTCACCGCAAACCATGTGGCGACCGCAAGAATCGCGAAAACAACGCCCAACTGAAGGGCGAGCTCCCGATAGAAGCCCTGAATTCGCTTCTCCAGCATCTGGCCAAGCTCGGCGGAGGCCGCAGGCCAGATCGTCTTCATTTCAGATGCGAATGCAGCCTGGGCTCCCGTGGCGTCGGCGGGCGCACCTGTCATGGCCAATTCACCCTGGCGGATCAGCGCTTCGGTCGCGGGCGTCAGCCGGGCGAGCTGGTTCTGCAGATTGGTCCGGGTTTCACCCGGCGGAGAAGCGGCGACCGACGCGCTCAAAGATGCGTGAGCCGCACTGCTGGCTGTCTTGAGACGGTCAGTCGCAACGGCGATGTCCGCAGCCGGTGCGGCTGCATTGATCGTGCTGTAAAGCCCCGTCGCCGCCTCAAGGAGGGCGGGAAGACGCACTGTCAGGGCGTCCATCGTGTAGAAGCTGTCAAGGTCCGGATCCAGAGTCAGGTTCGACCCATCGGCAACCGCGCTTATCAGCGACCGTCCTGTGGCAAGTCGTTCAGAATGGCTGGCCGCGGACTGAAATGCTGAAGCCGCTTGGTCGGCGTTAAACGCCTGCGCTCCGGCCATCACGGCGCTGTCGAGCTGGCGCGGCGCAGGGAGCCGTTGTCCACTGACTTGCGCGCTCTCCAGCACCACCGGCCAAACCTGCTCGATGTACAGACGACCGCTCTGCTCCTTCTCGGCGAAGTTGATCCGCTCAAATCGCTCCAGGACGATCAGCGTCATGGCGATAATGACTGGGATGACAAATATCCCGCCGACGAGACCAATCCGCGCCATAATGGACAAGCGGTTATTCAGCATATTCAGCATTTATGGTTCCCCAAAAGTTTGCTCTCTTCCTCGAGCTTGGGCTTTTCGACCATGACGCCAATTAAAGTTATCAAACATTAATTATGCCATGGAGTGAAGACTACGATTACATAGATATCGGGTTCGATTAACGCCTGGTTTAACGACGAATATAATTTTTCGGCCCAAACAAGGTTTCTGAACTGTGAATCAATTGGCTGGTCTATATGACCTTAGGGATGGCATGGGTGGGGGGATTTCTTGACGCGCCCGGTCCTTTCCCGGCACGTGGCTGGCGGGCTGACACCAGCCGGTGCACGGCATCGCCGGTTCTGGCGTCAGGCTAAGGTCCCGGAGGATCGGGGCTGGTCGGGCGCGCGGGTGGCCCTCGGTCCCGTAAGCGAGGATCCGGAAAAGGGCCCTGTGTTCGGTTGGGTGACTCTAGGGCCCCGCAGGGGCCCTGAGGTTCAACACCCACGCAATCGTCCTCCCGGCTTTGGGCGAGGAGCAAGGATGTCGCCCCACCCGCAGGCGGGAGGACGGCGGGTGAATTGGATGACGGGTTCCCCGGAAGGACCTCCGGAGCTATCGCTCAGGCGGATTCGGCGGACCTGAATGCGGGGCGGGCTTCCAGCCGGTCCGCGTAGGCGGAGAGGTTCGCAAGCGCCCCGAAGTCTGCGCCGAGGCGCCTGGACATGATGATGGCGTGGCCGGTGATGGTGTCCGCCACGGTAAAGTCGCCTGCGATGTACTCACGCCCGGCCATGTGGACCTCGGCGGCGTCCAGGGTGCGGTTCAGAACCTTCAGGGCGCGCGCCGCCATTTCCGGATTCCGCCTTTCGGGGGGCAGCAGGATGGTCTCGACCACGTAGTTGTTGATCGGCGGCATGATCATGCCTTCGGCATAGTGCAGCCACTGCAGGTACAGGGCGAAGTCAGGATGATCCGGCCCGCGGATCAGGTGCGGGGCGTACTTCGCACCCAGGTACTGGGCGATGGCGGTGCTCTCCGAGATCGTCACATCGCCGTCGATCAGGGTCGGGACCCGGCCGTTCGGGTTTATGCGGCTGTACTCCGGGCCCCGCATCTCTCTCTGACCGAGTGTGAAGCGCTCCAGCTCATAGGTCCTGCCGATCTCTTCAAGAAGCCAGACCGTGCGGACCGCGCGGGAGTTTGGAGCGAAATAGACCTTCATGGGATCCTCCCGGGAACAGGGCTGATCGATAACCTGTGGCGTATTTCGTACTATGTAAAGCTCCAGGGTCGAGGGCGCCCCCAGTTATACTGGGTCCAGCCGCGGCCTTCTCCGTCCTTAATCGTCAGCGTACCGAGCGAGCGGGCGCAGCGCGGCACCTCCGCCGTCTTCGTCGAGTTGCGGTCATTGTCGACCCGGCGCTCGGCGCTCTGCGCGAACGCCGCGCCCGCGGCGGCAAGGCCCAGCGTCGCCGTCGCCATCGCAGTCGTGAGAAGCGTCCTCGTCATGTCTGGTCCCTGTTCCTTTCGCCGCAGTGATCTCCGCAGCGGTCTGACCCCACCTCGCACGTCCGCGCCGTGCCTATAGCCGGGCTTGTGTCAGTGCAGCCGCTTTTCAGGCGCCAGAGGCCTTCAACGGCCCGTCCCGGACGGACAGGAGGTCGTCGCAGGCTTACACCGGCGTCAGTAGACCGTCCGCTTCCGGACGGCCTGCTTGCTCGCCAGGCTGAAGCGCGGCTCGACCGGCAGGGTCGGGTCCATCACATGCCGCGCCACGCGGTCCCCCACGGCGGGGCCGTGCTTGAAGCCGTGGCCTGAGCCCCCGCCCACCAGCCAGACCTGGTCGAAACCCGGCAGCCGATCGATGAGCAAGTCGCCGTTGGAGCTGTTCTCGTACTGGCAGACCCGCCCATGGACGAAGGGCGCCTCGGCGAGGCCGGGGAAGCGCTGGGCGAGGTAGGCGCGGGCCTCCGCCACGCCTTCGCTCGAAACCCGGCGGTCCTGGGCGTCCGGGTCGACCTCCACCCCGTGGCGGTCGAAGGCGATCTTGAAGCCCTGCCCTTCCAGGCCCGGGAGGCCGTAGACGATGTCGCCGGCGTTGAAGTCGGCCCAGACCGGCAGGGCGGGTGGCGAGAAGCGCCCGTCGCCCGCCGCCGGGCCGAAATGATAGACCTCCTGCCGAGTGGCGACGATCCGCCCCTTGAGCAGGTCCGGGAAGATCTTCGGCAGCCAGGGCCCGCAGGCGTAGACCGCCGAGCGGGCGCGCACGCCGCCGACCTGCACCGTACCGTCGGAGAGCCGCACGGGCGGCCCGGCCTGGACGCGTTGCGCCGTCAGGCCGGCGTCGGCCACCACGGTCTGCACGCCGCGCCCTGCGATGAGGGCGCCGCTGTCGTCCTCCAGAAAGCCGCTCTCGCCCTCCCGGAAGGTGATCTGCGGATAGCGACCGCGCAGCCAGGCCGTATCGCCCGCCTGGTGCGCGACGCCATTGGCCTTCAGCCAGGTCAGGCTGCGGGCCATGTAGTCATCGCCGGCAGGGGAGAACCAAAGCACCCCGGTGCGGTGAAGCAGGGGCAGGGTCTGGCGTGCGGACAGGTCCGCCCAGGCCGCCAGGGAGTCCCGCGCCATCTGCGAGTAAAGGGGATCGCCGCCGTAGGAGAGACGGATCACCCGGCTCTCGCCCCCCGAGGACGAGCGAGCGTTGCCAGGGGCGTAGGCGTCGAGGAGGGCGACCTGCAGGCCGCTGCGCTTCAGCCGCCAGGCGGTCCAGGCGCCGAAGACCCCCGCGCCCACCACCACGACGTCAACGATCCCCGGGGCCCCCGCAGCCTTCGCTCCGCCCGCCGCCAGGACGCCGGCCGCAAGGCCCGCCCCGGTCGCCACTGAGGCCTGTCTGCGTGTGATGCCCATCGCTCGCGTCTCCCCTCGTCGGGGGCAAGTCTATCCCCTGGCGGGGGCGGAGCAATCCGCCAGGAGTGGCGACGCCGCCATCTCGAAAATGTTCTTGTTTTGTTCTTGTCAATGCGCGCCCGACATGTGAGGGTTCTGTCCAGCCGAGGAGACCAGAATGCACCAGCGCCAACCAGATCCTTCCCGCCTTGAGGGCGAGGTCCTCGATCGCTGGTACAGGCGCTCCCCGGCGCAGATCCGGGCGGAACGGGAGGCTGCGCGACGGGCGCAGTACGACGCCTTCTTCGGTCCAGCCGGCCGGAGTCCGGAGGCCACCCCGGAGAACGGGATTTTTTCGGGCCCTGTGTCCCAGGGGGAGCCTGAATCAAACGTCATCCGGTTCGCCCGAAGGGGACCCAATCCGACGGCGCCTACGGTCATCACGACGGGGCCCCGGCCGATCACCGGAGCTCCCCCTGTCGCGGGATCGAGACGGGCGGCGGGGGATCCAGGAAGCTTCTTCGGGACCTATCGTGCGATACCAAACTCCGTGTTCGGACCCTCCTATGTCACGGATCTTCCCGGGCCCTTAAACCTCGTGACGCCTCGGGCCGGCGACTGGTTCGAGCTCGGAGACGGGCGCCTGGTCCGGGGCGCGGATGAAGTCGAAAGGCTCTTCGTCGAGCAGCAGCTGCGCCTGTCGGGAGAGGACAAGCCCGAGCCTCCGACGCGGGTCCACTCCGACGACCGCTTGCGCGACGGGGCCATTCCCCGGGTGGAGCAACTGGCCAAGGGAGAGCGTGAGATCGACCCGACCTGTCACGTCCACGGCGGTTGGGAGCGGGACCCGACCTTCTCGCGATACAAGGCCTGGACCCAGGATTACGAGGACCAGATCACCCGGGCGCCCGGGCTGGACTATGTGGTCCGCAATCCGGAGGAAAAGCCGGTGCGGTTCGATGGTTGCGCCGTCTGGGACCCTCGCCGCCCGCTGCTCGAGGCGAAAGGCCCCGGCTATGAAGCCCTGGATCGAAGGGCCCGAAAATCGACATTCTTGCAGTTCATCTGGAACGGCGTGCGGGATCAGGCCCGACGGCAGAACAACGCCGCCCGGGGCCGAACCGTCGAGTGGCATGTCGCCGAACCCGCCGTGGTTCCAACCTTCAGGGAGATCATCGACCCCCCCTCCTCCCTCCGGGTCCTGCAGACTTCACCCCGGCCAGGCGCCCCGCAACCCAAGAGAAAGTGATTGAAATGACCCCCGAAGACGACAGGCCTCCGCACGACGATGCAGACGCCTTCGAGGCCTGGCTCGAGCGAAAGCGGGAAGAGCGCAAGTCGAGTTCCGAGGCCGAGATTCGCCAGCGTCGCGAGGCCGCCTTCCCCGAGGCCCTCCAGGGGCGATGGGTGGATGCAGAGGGCTCGGACACCGAGCTCATCATCCAGGGCGGCCAGATCCTCTGGGCCGGCGAACCCCGGCCCTATCTCGACAAGATGCCCCTGGTCGTGGCGGCGGACGAGATCCACTACGAAATCGTCTTCCCGGAGGACGACGAGGAGGACAGCCAGACAGCCCTGTTCCTCATGGGAGACGAGCTCTTCTTCCAAAGCTGGCACGCGGTGGCCGGCTTCGTGAGGGAGGAGACCTGAGGCCCATGCGGCCGGGCGACGATCGCTCACCCCCCGAGGAAAACGTTCTCCCGGTGATAGGCGAGATAGCCAGCCTGGGCCGCCTGGAGGTTCTGCTCCCGCCAGAGGGCGCCGGCGTCCTGCAGGCCGGACGGTGACAGGCTGATGTGACCCAGCCCGAGTCGCCGCAGGTCCTCCCGGTCTACCCGACCGGACACCATCACCTCCCCTGCCTCTCTAAAGCCAATGAAGCCGCGGTCGAAGAGCAGGTCGGCGTCGGGCGTCAGCATCAGGCCGTTCAGGCCGTCCAGCCGCTCCTCTGCCGTCGTGCAGACGCGCCAAGGCTTGATGTGGCTGGCGATCAGCAGAGCGGGATTGCTTATCCCAGTCAGAGGACAGGCGGGGCAGACCTTCATCACGTTCGCCCGGAACAGCCCCTGACCGCGCCGGGCCTCGATGACGGATTTCCGGACTGTCTCGGAGAGGGAGGGCTCTGCCTTCAGCCGCGCCTCGACTTCGTCCTCGATCAGCTCGCGGATCAGGTCGCCCGGAGCGGTGTTGGCGCCGGGACGGCTGGAGTCGATGTCTGGGAATTCCGCAGCCTGGGCGACGATCTGGAAGATTGTGGACGGCACCTCCGCCAAGTAGGCCTTCTGGTTCCCATGGCCGGTCTCCCGATGGATGGGAGAATACTTCTCGGGAAGCAGCGGCCCGAGTTTGGAAATCAGGGACTTGGGGCTGACTGGTCGTTCAACAGCAAGCCAGGAGACCGGAAGGAGCCAGCCCTCGGCCTCCCAATACGACCCGAGGCTTTCGAACTCCGGGGGTTTAAGGGCCGTGAAGGCGTAGTCGGCCACCTGTCCGATAAAGCGGACCGCCTGCTGCGAGTAGGACAAGACTAGGTCGCCAGGCGCCGCCTCGCGCATATTGTCGTAGAAGCGGCTCCGGGCGCCGCTGGCCTCCCGCTTGGGTGACCAGAGGAAGCCGCCGTCGATCTCCTGGCGCGCCGTCTGATTATGATTGACCCACCAGAACCGCATTCGTCGTCTCAGGCGAGGAAGAGGTTGTCGTTGTGCCAGCGCAGCGCGGCAGGGTCCGGCCTCCGGCTCAGGTCCTCCGGGGCGTGGATCGGCGCGCCGTGCAATTCGTAGTAGTGTCGGCCATTCTGAAACTCCTCGCGGATACGGCGGCTGACCTCGAACCTCAGGTCAGGCGTCACCGTCACGTAGCCGGAGTCAAAGAGGCTGTGGATGTCCCGGCGCAGCAACAGACCGTTGGAGGCCGCATGGTCGCCGCCGTCGGCATAAGGCCGAATGTGGGCCGCCTCGAGAGCTGGCAGGGTCTTCTCCCGGGTCACGGCGCAGCGACGCTCATAGGAGTCGGTGACCAGCACCCGGAAGGCGCCTTGCCCAAGGCGCGGACGTATCAAGTGCGGCGCGCCAAAGCGCTCTGCGTCCTCTGATACTCCCGGCAAGGCGGTCCCTACCAGCCGCGACGATACCGCTTCCCAAAGAACAGCGCCTTCGGCCTCAGCCGTATCGTAGGTCTTGAACTGCACGATGTTTGGCTGCCAGCTGGCCGGAAGAGGTAGCCAGTCGCGCTCATCCAAGAAGAAAGGCTGAGTCAGGATGCGGCAGCCGATCTGGAAGTCGGCACGGTCCGCCGGGTCCTGCCGGCGATATCGCGCAACTCGGCTCCGCACTTCGCCAAGCGAGGCGGCTCCGTTGGCTTCACCAAAGGCCTGCCAGGCCAGTGAAACCGGCATCTGGCTTGCATAGGCGAAGACGCCACCGCCGACGATGAAGTTCCGGGGTGAGTGCAGCTTGAAGAGGAAAAGCTCGCCTGGGCGTAGGGCCTTGAACCGGGCCGCCGAAGGCGCCCAGAAGTTGACTTCACTCAGGTTCGGCTTGTGACGCAGTGTTTCGAACCAGTCGCCGTCCGTCACAGCGATGATTAGCCGCACACCCATGGCGTTCAAGGTCATTCAGTATGAATTCGGGGTCAAGCGAGGATAGGAACAGGAACGGCGCCCTTTAGGCGGACACCGCAAGCCCGACTATAGCGGGATAGTTTAACTGTCTTTCTCGCTGCCTCGGTGGCGGAGGGGGCCGAACCCGGCGCACGGTTCTCCTGGGTCGCAGTCAACCACCACGATACCGGTCACGCGCACATCCGCTTCGTTCTGCGCGGCCATCAAGGCTCGACCCGAAGGCGTCAGTCGGGCATTCTGATGCACGTTCATCTGGGGAGTTCCGCTGGAAGTGGTGTGTTGCAACTCCAGCTTCGCTCAAGCGCCTCCTCGGGTGAACAGCCTCCCCGGCGACAACACCTGGCTCATGAGGTCCGGCGGGGCGTGCTGAAGTTCGAGCGGGGCTGGCGGGCCTGGCTCAAGGCGATGGAGCTGCACCCTGACATCCGCAAGCCGCCGATGGCCGAACGGCGAGTGGCTCAGCAGGCTGAACGCGAGCGTCTTGCGCGACGGCTGTCGAGGACCGAGCTGGAGCGTTAGGCTGCTCTAGGCGCGACAACCGTCATGCGAGATTGGATGGCGGGGGGCGGCCATTGACCCCAAGCAGCCGCTCGGTCAGAGGGGTTGAAAGGCTAGTTCCCCGCCTCGGCCAAAGCGCCTTCAACGGCGGCGGCTGTTGCACATTGCACCAATGCCTCGCGGGTCGGCGCGTCGACACTGCTGGCTTTTTCGATGGCGGCCGACATGCCTTCGCCGCTGAGACTTTCGCTGAAGACAGTCTTCAACGCTTCCAGATGCTCGCCGGTGATCCTGGACCCCAGGCTGTCTTGAACGCAGCCACAGAATGCTTCGGTCTGTCCGGCGAGCATGCAGGCCGTCTTGGTATCCACAGCACCGCTCGCCGCCTCGAGCGCCTGCCCGCCGAGATCGAGTGCGCCCTGCTTCACGGGTTGCAGGTCGGCGGCATCGCCGCAGGCTGCGAGCACCAGCGCGAAACCGGCCACCAGAACAGTCCGCATCATGTTTTCCCTCTGTCCGTGTTTGTCAAAAGCCCCGTCAGCCGGAGGCCTTGAACAGGCTTGATGGTCATTGGTTTCCCATCTGCCGCGAGACGTGGATACCGCCGGACGCTTCTGCAAGCGTCCCGCCCAGGATATTGCGAAGGTGTCGCGGACGCGAAAGCCCGGCCTCCTGCTCTCACAGAATCCCGATGATCTGCTCTTCAGTGAACCTGGATCGCTTCATCCGTCCGTCCCCTTCCTGGGGCGGACGCAAATTGTTTCTGGCGGAGTTTCAGGGGGCACGTCGGAACCCTCTGATCTGACGAGGACATCCTGGAGCCACAGCACGTCTGGGGTCCCGGAGCGCACGAAGACATTCGCTGCTCATTCCCTGTTCACAGGGAGACCCAACCTTTCAGGAGGGCCTGGAGACGCGCCCCCTTTCCGAGACCAAACCGCCCCTCGAACCCCACCCCCAGGGGCGTCTCCACCGACGGTTCGGGCGCGAATAGGCCCGCAGGTTCCGCGACATGGCGGAACCCATCTGCTCAGGCAGGGATGTCGAGAGGGTGGGTGGCGGTGAGAGAGTCCGCCTCACACTCGATCCATGTCGTCCCGCAATGTCTCTCAAACCCAACAAAACCGGGCCTTCCAGCCTAGTCGCCCGTCACAATCCGTCCCGTTGCGTCCCATTGCGTTCCCCTAAAGAGCGGCTATCTTAAGGGGAACGCATAGGGGAACGGGAACCCACGCCATGCCGCGCAAGGTCGAGAACCAACTGACCGCCCTACAGGTCAAGAACCTGGAGGCCGGGAGCTACATTGACGGCGGCGGCCTTCGGCTCCTGGTCAAACCCACCGGCGCGCGGTCCTGGGTCTTCCGCTTCACCCTGCGGGGAAAGACGCGGGACCTGGGGTTAGGCGATGCCGGGCCGGACGGCGTGAAGCTGAGCGAGGCCCGCGATCTGGCGGCGGCCCTGCGGCTCAAGGTCAAGGCCGGCGTCGATCCCCTGGAGGAACGCGAGCGGGAGGCCGCTGAGGCCCTTGCGAGGGCTCAGGCGGACAAGATAGCCGCCGTCACCTTCAAGGCCGCTGCTGAGGCTCATATTGAGGCCAATGGCGAAAGCTGGCGGAACCCGAAGCACCGGAAGCAATGGGGGAGCACCCTCAAGACCTACGTCTATCCGCACATGGGCGACATTCCGGTTTCCGAGGTCACGACAACCCATGTCCTGGCGGCGCTGGAGCCGATCTGGAAAAATCGGCCGGAGACGGCAAGCCGGGTGCGAGGCCGGATTGAAGTGGTCCTGAACGCGGCCAAGGCCAAGGGACAACGCTCCGGCGAGAACCCGGCGACCTGGCGCGGCCACCTGAAAATGATCCTCCCCGCCCGGTCAAAGCTGACTCGGGGCCATCATGCGGCCATGCCCTACGCCAAGGTTCCGGCCTTCATGGCGCGTCTTCGGGCGGCGCGATCGGTCGGCGCCCGCGCGCTGGAGTTTGCGATCCTGACCGCCTCCCGGACTGGCGAGGTCCTGGGCATGACCTGGCGGGAGGTCGATCTGAAAGACAATGTCTGGACGGTCCCGGCGGCGCGCATGAAGGCCGGCAAGCTCCACCGGGTTCCGCTCTCCCCCCGGGCGGTGGCGATCCTGGCGGAAATGCGGAAGGCCGGCGCTGAGCCCGATGCGCCCGTCTTCCCCGGCCCCAAGGGCGGCCATCTGTCAAACATGGCTCTGGCCATGGTGCTTAGGCGCTTGGGCCATGAGGAAACCGTCCATGGGTTCCGATCTGCGTTCCGGGATTGGGGCTCCGAACAGACGGGATACTCAAACGAGGCGCTTGAAATGGCCCTGGCCCATACGATTGCGAACGCGGTCGAGCGCGCCTATCGGCGCGGCGATCTTCTGGAGCGCCGGGTGCGGCTTATGGCGGACTGGGCGGCCTATTGCGAGGGCGAGGCGGTGGCCGCCGGCGACAACGTGACACCGCTCAGGCAATCCGCCTGAGGGACTTCACCATACACGGTGGCAGGTTTATTGGGTTTCGGTCGAAGATCGTGGCTACGCTGGGGGTGACGTTCACCCTTTTGCACCACTCATCGATGTAGCGACGGTTAGCCTCCCAACATACGCCCTTCGGCTAGCGCGCTGTGCGTCCCTGCAGTCGCCTCAGAAGTTGACAACCAATCGCTTGTCCGCAATAACGCGCCATACCCGCCGTCAGCGTGCTGGCGGTTCGAGGGCCGGGGGAAACCTCGGCCCTTGCCATTTGAGGGCATAGACATTCGCACTCATGTTTATATCGACGGGTTCAACCTGTATTATGGTGCCCTGAAGAATGGCCCATACAAATGGTTGGACGTAGTTAAGCTCTCTCAAAAGCTTATTGCCTCAAAAGATACAGTTGAGCGCGTCAAGTATTTCACTGCACGTGTTTCCGGTGCCGCGGACCCAGACGCCCCTGGGCGTCAACAAGCCTATCTTTCTGCCCTAAGCACCCTTCCCCAGGTTGAGGTAATATTTGGGAGCTTTATGGCGAAAACTGCTTGGCGTCCCTTAGCGAACCTTCCGGTCGCCGGGGCGACGGTTCATTTTCAGCCTCCAATGAACTTAACGCAAGGCAACCATGCCGTCTCAGGCGGATCCCTGAGGAAAAACGCCATTCTTCCGACCGGTGTGTACGGACAAGGAGGGCGGCAAGCTGCGCAACCGGAAAATGACGCATTGGTTGTGCAGGTCCATACAATGGAGGAGAAGGGTTCAGACGTAAATCTGGGAGCGCATCTACTCAACGATGCATGGAAAGGCGCTTTCGAAGCGGCTCTTGTCATCACAAATGATACCGATCTTTGCGTTCCTATAGAGATGGTCGCAAGAGAACGAAATATTCCAGTCTATGTTGCTTGCCCCAAAATCAACGGGAGTTTGGCAGCGAAGCTTAAGAAAGTGGCGACTCATCCCCGGCACGTTAAATCGCACATGTTGCGTGACTCTCAATTTCCTGACCCAATCTCGCCTAATGGGTTGGCAAAGCCAGTTGGCTGGTAGGTTGAAATTAGTCCCACGCCTAAGCGGGGACTTTGAGATAGCCATGTTCAGAACAAGACCGGACCGCGCGCGTTGACCAATCACCGCCGGCCACCGCAGGATTGCCTCAGGGGATAGGCCGGCCAGCCGACAAGCGCGTTTCCCGGCGCGCTTCCCCGAACACTCCGGGACCGCTGCGGGAGGCGGGGCAATGGCATTGATCGGCGGTCATGGACGGCGGCGCGCTAAGGCCGCTGACGCCCAGTCTAGCGTGACACCGGCGCCTGAGCTTCCGACACCCGACTTGCGTTCAGAGCTATTCATACTGGAGCGCCGCTTTGGGCGCGCGGCTCTTATTGCAGAGCTTGAGCGATTAAGGGCCAAACGCAGGGGACCCCAGAAGCTCGATGACTGGAGGCTGATACTCCCGCACATCGCTGGGGATGCGAAGGCCCTGCTAGAAGGTCGGGGGTCGCCCCTGCGTCCGACGGACTATTCGATTGCGAAGCAAATTGCCTCATCCGAGCTGGAGAAATATCGGGAGCCAACCGGCCAGCGCATCAAGCGAAAGCTGAAGGAGACCCGGGCAGAACGTGCCCTGCTGGGTGTAATCGGGCAGGGACCGTCAGGATACCCGGCGGCGGACTATGTCACCGCGCTTCGTTGGAACCCTGGCCGGTATAGCGTTTCAGGGCCGCTTCGTGACCTGATCGAAACTTTCGCGCGGGAAGCCGAGGCGACGATTGCCCGTTACCGCGAGCGCCTGGGGGAGCCTCCCTCCGGGATGACGCTTCAAGAGATTGAAGCCGCCCTGAGAGCCTGGGTTCCGCCGCCGCCCAAACTCTCCGACCACATCCCGGACATGAATAGCCCCTTGGGGGTACTTGTGGCCATGGCTGAGCGCGCTCCGGATACATAGCGGCGGTCTCGCGACGTAGGGTCATAATTCGCGGCGAATTGCGACCCTATTCCCGGTATGTTCCGCCGTCTAACTCGCTCCATGCCGTCCGGGCCAATCCCGGCCCCGACCATGGAGACCCTACATGTCCCCTGTTTCCAAAGAGCCTGATCGGCTCTGCTACTCAATCGCCCAGGCCGCCCGCGTATCGTCCCTGGGGAGATCCTCTGTCTATCGCGCCATCAAGGCGGGCCGCCTTGCGGTGGTGAAGGTCGGCGGTCGGACTTTGGTCCCGGCTGCATCGCTCCACCGCCTTCTGAGCGGGGAGGCGGCCTGACATGACCCAAAGAAAAACCCCCCGCACGAGGGCGAGGGGCCGGACTGATTTGCTGATCGGTGTCCGCGCTCTCTCTAACCCGGCGACCCGCCAGGCGCAAATCCTTCGATGTCGCTACGGCGTCCGCCCGATCCTGGCCGGCGTCCTGGCGGCGCTGATCTTCGGGGAGGCTGACCATGGCTGAGCCCCCCGTTGACCACCGCGAGACGGCGCGCGCGATCCTGCGGACAGACGCGCCCCTCCGGGAAAAGGAAGGCCAATTCCTGGGCGGCCTGGCCTATCGCGCTGAGCCCATTTCCGAACGCCAGGCCAATTGGCTGGCGGTCCTGGTCCGCCGCTATGCCCCTAGGGCGGGAGGCGCGCATGACTGACCGGTATCCCGCCCATCCCGGGAGCAAAGGCACGGACGGAACCAGTCAGGCCGCAGCGGCGGCCATGGCCCGCCATGCTCGCCCGCTTCAGTGGCGCGCCTTGGAGACCCTTGGCCGGATTGGTCCGGCAACCGCCCTGGAGGTGTGTGAGGCTTCCAAGGTCGCCAGGGAGGCCATGCATCCAAGGCTCAGCGAGCTCCGGGTGCTTGGCCATGTCGAGCCTACCGGCGAGCGCCGGCGCAACCCCTCCGGCAAGTCGGCGGCGATCCTTCGGATGACCGAGCGGGGCGCGGCGTTCTTGAGAAAGGAGGGCGGCACGGCGTCCTAGGGCGCTTCGGCGGTCGGTGGCGCGCTGTCCCCGGACGGCGGCCACCGGCCAGCCTGGAGCCCTGGGCGCGGTCCTAACCCATGTCTAGGAAACATGATCGGCGCGGGCGCTCGCGAGGCGGTGGCCGCTTTATTCAAATCCACCATGCCACAATCGAAACCCTAGCCTGGCGCGCTCTGCGTCCGGCGGCGGTAGTGGTCTATATCGCCCTGCGGGCTCTCTATGACGGGAAGAACAACGGCGCCCTTCGGCTCAGCGTCCGGGAGGCGGCGGAGCGGACCGGGCTCGACAAAGACACCGTAAACCGCGCGCTCGCTCAACTCGTGGCCCTAGGGTTTGTCGAGGTGGCGGAGCCCGGCGGCTATGCTCGCAAGGTCCGCCACGCGACCCTTTGGCGGCTGACCGATCTGCGGTGCGATCGGACCGGAGCGGCCCCAACGTATGCCTTTCAGCGCTGGCGACCCGACCCGACGACGCAAAGCACGGTCCCCAAAATTCTCCGCGATGGTCCCCACCACGGGGACAGCCTCGCCCAAGACGCCCCGGTTTCAGGTCGAGGCGTCCCCAAAATCCGGACACCGGAGACAGCATGACACAACCATCGGTCCCCAAAATCCGGACACTTCTACAATCTAGCCAAGGCACAGCGCCAGCGGACGGGGGAGCGAGCGCGCCCCTCAATGGGCGCCGTAGCGAGCGGACCCGGAAGCGGGCCGGCCCAAAGACCGGAGAGAACATAACCAAAGGCGAGGGCGACCCGAAACCCGCGCAAGGCCCCAAGGCGGTGGTCTCTCTAGCGCCAGACCCCGGGGATACAGACGCGCTCGCACTGGCCCGCGCGCTGGTCGCGCCGGGCCTGCGGCATTCGGTGGCGGTGGCAGATTTTGGAGCCCAGGCGCTTGGCCCGGAGGTCGAGCGGCCAGGCCTGGGCGATTACGCGGACGCGCTCGCGGCGACGCTGGAGAAGGCTGGCGATCCCGGATCGTCGCGGCGGATGCTAGCCGCCCAAGCCATCGCCTTGGACGCGGTGTTTTCGGAGATGCTCCGGAGATCGGCGGGCAACCTTGGGAAATTCCCGGACGCGGCGGACCGTTACCTTCGGCTGGCCCTGAAAGCCCAGGCGAACAGCCGGGCCACCCTGGAGGCCCTTCACCGGCTCAGCGAGCCACCGCCGGCCCCGCCCCGCTACGTTTCAGTCAGGGACGGCGGCCAGGCGGTGATAGCCGACCAATTCCACCATCACGCCGGCGCGCCCGTTCTGGAGGATCGATCCCATGCAACCCGAACGATTGGCCCAGGCCCCGCGATGCCTGGCGAGAACCCGGAGCGGTGGCCAGTGCCAGGCTCCGAAGGTTCGGGACAAGGCTAGATGCCGGATGCATGGCGGGACCAACCCGGGGCCGCCGGCTGGGAACCGCAACGCGCTCAGGCATGGCTTCTATGCCGGGAGCCTTCAAAGCCTCCGCCGCCAGCTCGCCCGCCTTTTGCAAGGCCGCTGAGCGCCATGGACTAGCGAGACAGCGAGCGGGACAGAAACCGATCTACGGGGAGACCTGATCGGTTCTCGACTCTTCAAAATCCATCTTTAGGCTCTTGCGTAAGCAATGTGACGCGGGAGCGGACGAGATGAATGATGCGAGCGCAGGAGGTCTTGAGGCCCTGATCCTGCAAATCCTGCCAGTGATGGTGATCCAGTGCTTCTACGCAATCGGTGCCTTCGTCATCTCAAAGAAGCGAGGGGTGAACCCTTGGCCCTGGACCGTTGTCTCCCTGGTCCCGTTCATCGGCCTGATCGCCGTTCCCGTTTTTCTCTATGTGATGCTGGGCGCGATCTTTGACCGGCTCCGGGCTCTCGAAGGTAAGAGCGGCGGGGAGTAAGGCCCGGGCCGGTGTGTCTGGAGCCGTTTGGCGACCCCGGGACAGCCTGACACGCAATGGCCTAGCAAGTCCCTCTATGGGGAACGTTGTGGGGGACAACCGCCCTTCAAGCCGAATTGTTTATTGAAAACAATAGCCGGTGGCGGTGAGAGAGGGATTCGAACCCTCGATAGAGTTTCCCCTATACACGCGTTCCAGGCGTGCGCCTTCAACCACTCGGCCACCTCACCCCACGGGCCGGCGGCAGGCCTCCGGCGTGGACGGGTGCAGATATACCGGCGCGGGGCGGCGGGCAAGGCGGCAGGTGCAATCGGCGGCGGGCGGGCCTATCTTGGTCGGCAGACGCACCCCTGCCCCCCAGGAGCCCCGCATGGTCTTCTTCCGCAAGTCGCCCGACATGCCCACCGCTGCAACCGCCCTGCCCGGCCGGCCCGACGCCATTCCGACGGCGGCGGTGAACTTCGTCACCGGCCAGCCGCTGAAGGGGCCCTTCGCCCCTGGCCTGCAGGTCGCCCTGTTCGCCATGGGCTGCTTCTGGGGCGTGGAGCGCAAGTTCTGGCAGACGCCGGGCGTGGTCGCCACGGCTGTGGGCTATGTCAACGGCTTCACCCCGAACCCGACCTACGAGGAGGTCTGCAGCGGGCGCACCGGCCACACCGAGGCCGTGCTCGTGCACTTCGACCCGAAGGTCATCTCCTACGAGGGTCTGCTGAAGGTCTTCTGGGAAGGACACGACCCCACCCAGGGCATGCGCCAGGGCAATGACATCGGCACCCAGTACCGGTCGGGGATCTACGCCTTCGACACGGACCAGGAGGCGGCGGCCCGGGCCTCCCTGGCCGCCTACCAGGGCGCCCTGACGGCGCGGGGCTTCGGCGCCATCACCACCGAGATCGCTCCGGCCCCGGCCTTCTACTACGCCGAGCCCTACCATCAGCAGTACCTGGCCAAGGTACCCGACGGCTATTGCGGCGTCGGCGGAACGGGTGTGGCCTGCCCCATCGGGGTGGGCGTGAAGGCGTGAGCCCGGAGGCCTTCGAGGCCGCCGCCCTCGCCCTGCCCGCGACGGAGAAGGTCGTCCAGTGGGGCGGCGCCGACGTCTACAAGGTGGGCGGTCGGGTGTTCGCCCTGAGAACCCTCGAGGGCGCCCTGTCCATCAAGGTCAGCGATGTCGCCTACGCCGTGCTGGTGGAAACGGGCCAGGCCCGGCCTGCGCCGTACCTCGCCCGGGCGAAGTGGGTGGCCTTCGACCGGCTGGAGGCCCTGGACGAGGACGAAGTGCGCGGCTGGCTGGCCTCGGCGCACGCCCTGGTCGCCGCCCGCTTGACGCGCAAGGCCCGGGCTGAACTCGGCCTCTCGAGCGGTTTCTCTACGCTGTGAATCGGGAGGGATTCCCAAATCATTGATGGGGTGATTCAAGCTGCGTGCTGGTGAAGGAGGCCGGCATGCATGGGTCATCCTTTGTCATGTGATCTTCGAGATCGGGCGTTGGCGGCGGTGGACGCCGGGCTGAGCCGGCGGGACGCGGCGGAGCGGTTCGGGGTGAGCGCGGCCAGCGTGATCCGCTGGGACCAGCTGCGCCGCCTGCAGGGCCATGCCCGCCCCAAGCCGCAGGGCGGCGACAAGACCTCGCACAGGATCGAGGCCCATGCCGAGGTGATCCTGGAGGCTGTGCAAGTCCAGCCGGACATCACGCTGAAGGAGCTGCGCGCGCTGCTGGCCGGGCGCGGGGTCAGCGTGGCGGTCTCGACCCTGTGGCGCTTCTTCGACCGGCGCGGGATCACGCTCAAAAAAAGACCCGGCATGCTTCGGAACAGGGGCGTCCCGATGTCCTGAGCCGCCGCCAGGCCTGGTTCGACGGCCAGCCCGAGCTGGACCCGGAGCGGCTGGTGTTCATCGACGAAACCTGGGCCTCGACCAACATGGCCCGCACCCATGGCCGGCGCCGCCGCGGCGAGAGGCTCAGGGCCAGCGTCCCGCACGGCCACTGGAAGACCACAACCTTCGTCGCTGGCCTGCGCACGAGCGGCATGGTCGCGCCCTTTGTCCTGGACGGGCCGATCAACGCCGACGCTTTCGAGGTCTACGTCGAGAAGATCCTCGTCCCTGAGCTCAAGCCCGGCGACATCGTGGTGATGGACAATCTCTCCAGCCACAAGCGCCCGAGCATCCAGGCCATGATCGAGGCGGCCGGCGCAGAGCTGCGCTTCCTGCCGCCCTACAGCCCCGACTTCAATCCGATCGAGAAGGCCTTCTCGAAACTCAAAGCCCTCCTGCGCAAGGCCGCCGAGCGAACCGTCGGCGCCCTCTGGGACGCCATCGGACGCTTCATCGACCTCTTCACTCCGACCGAATGCGCCAACGACTTCAAGAGCTGCGGATACGATGCAGACTGAATGGAATCCGCTCTAGCAGCGCACGCGCACGCCCCAGCGCCCGTCCTCGAACGTGATGACCCAGATCCCCTGGTGGCGGCTGAGCGGAGCGCCGTCTGCGCCGTCCCGGGTGTAGGCGATCGCCAGGTGCACCTTGCGGCGGCTGGCCAGCACTGGCTCGCGGGAGAGGTAGGTGGAGCGCCGCCAACCCTCCGCCGCGAGCTTGTCGAAGTAGTCCGGCGCGAGCCGCCCCGGCCCGTCCCAGACTGTCAGGCGCTCGCCGGTCAGGATCGCGTGGGGGAAGTGGAGCAGAGCGTCCATGCCGGCGGCGTCCCGCGCGTTGAACCGCTCGGTGAACGCCTCGGCGCAGCGCAGAGCCGCTGCGACCGCATCGTGTGCGACCGCGCCTTGCCCGTCGGGCTCGGCAGGTGTTTCGTCGTTCATGCCGCCTCCGTACCCTCGCCCAGGGCGCCGCCGTCAGGCCTGGTCGGCGGTGTGCCGCTCGGCCTGGTCGGACGTCAGACGCAGATAGGCCATGTGCCCGATGAAGGCGCCCTTCACGATGGGCAGGAGACCGAGGGTCACCAGAGCCAGAGGCGTCAGGACCAGGGGCACGGTGATGACCGGCGGACCCTGCCAGACATAGGGAATGAAGAGGATCGGCACGATGACCAGATGGCCGACCAGCAGGATCGTGAAATAGGCCGGACCGTCATCGGCCGGATAGCGGGTCAGGTCGACGCCGCAGCCGGGGCAGTCGGACTGCACCTTGAGGTAGGACCGGAACAGCCGCCCCTCCCCACAGTGCGGACAGCGACCGCGGAGGCCGCGGGAAAAGGCGGTGAAGAAGGCGGGGCTCTGGGTCATGCGCTCCATATGCGCGCAGGCGGGGCGAAAAGCCAGAGCCCCCCGCCCTGCGCGAGCGTCCTCAGGCCAGCTGTGCGGTGAGGACCTGGGCGTCGAAATAGTCGCGGTAGAAGACGATCTTGCCGTCCCTCACCTCGAAGACGCCGGTCACCGGCAGCTCCACCCACTTCGTCCCGAAGAGGTGGCGGTCCAGCCGCTCGATGAAGACGACGTCGCCGGCGACGGCGCGGCGCAGGACGTGGAACTCGTTCTTCGAGATCGGGGCGAAGAAGGGCTCCAGGAAGCCCACCACCCCGGCCGGGCCCACATGCACCGTGCCCGGCGCATTCATGTTCTCATAGCGGCAGTCGGCGGCCACGAAGGGTGTGGCGGCGGCGTAGTCCTTGGCCTCCATGGCGGCCAGGAAGGCGTCGACGACGGCGGCGGGATCGGAAGGGGCGCTCATGAGCGGAAGTCTCCGCAGTTCAGGTCAGGCGCGGGCATCGCCCAGGAGCACGCGGCGCATGTCGCCGCCCGTCCGGGCGAGGAGGTAGAGGAGGTAGATGCAAAGGAAGGGCATGCCCCCGAAGAAGGCTACGACGGCCAGGCCCAGCCCGCCCGCCGAAAAACCGTTGCGCCACGCGGTCCAGAGTGCCGACAAGGCCAGCATGAACATGAAGTCCAGATTGAACTGCCCCGCCCAGCCCATGGCCGCCATGTCGCCGAAAAAGGCCGGGAAGAGGTTCAGCCCGTGATTTGCAACCACCACCGCCGTGTAGACGGTGATGACGCCCAGGGCGGTGAAGAGGAAGATGCGGAACAGGGTCATGGCCCAGGCCCCGGAATGTAGCGGTTGCTACATTCGTGGCATATTGTAGCGGGCGCTACAAGGGGAAGTGATGACGGTCCGCGCGGCGCAGAGGCAGGTGGTGACGGAGCGGCTGGCGGGGCATTTGCTGGCCAGCGGCCTGTCGCGCACCAGCGTCCGCCAGCTGGCGGCGGCGGCCGGGATCTCCGACCGCATGCTGCTCTACTATTTCCGGGACAAGGCCGAGGCCCTGGGCGAGGCCATGGGGCATGTGGCGGCCCAGCTGGGCGGGCGGCTGGAGGCGGCCCTGCCGGCCGGGCGGCGCATGCCCCCCGAGCGCCTGCTGGCCGAGGCGGCGCGGATCGCCACCGAGCCTGAGGTCCGCCCCTTCATGGCCCTGTGGATGGAGGTCATCGCCGCCGCCGCCCGGGGCGAGGCGCCCTATGCCGGTATCGCCAGTGAGGTCACCACTG
>NZ_JADCBG010000140.1 GCF_020253645.1 Phenylobacterium sp. | reverse complement strand
TACGAGTGGAAGTACGGCAAGCAGCTCCTCTACACCCAGATCCTGAAGGACAAGATCGGCCATCTGGTCGAGGACGCGGACACCCTGGACCAGGCCCTGCACAGGCTGACCGGCTTCCAGGACATCTTCTTCTCCCGCGACTTCCTGGAGCCGCGGCCCCTGATGAGGGCCATGGAGCAGTCCACCGGCTCGGTCCTGCTGATCGACGAGATCGACAAGTCCGACGAGGAGTTCGAGGCCCTGCTGCTGGAGGTCCTGTCCGACTACCAGGTCACAGTACCGGAGATCGGGACCATCGCGGCGCAGGTCCCGCCCCTGGTCGTGCTGACCTCCAACGCCACCCGCGAGCTGGGCGATGCGCTCAAGCGCCGCTGCCTGCACCTGCACATCGACTTCCCCGACGCCGAGCTCGAGGCGCGGATCGTGCGCACCCGGGTGCCCGGCGTCTCCGAGCGGCTGCTGGAGCGGCTGGTGGCCTTCATCCAGGCGGTGCGGGGCGAGAACATCCGCAAGCTGCCCTCGATCAGCGAGACCATCGACTGGGCCCGCACCCTGATCCTGCTGCACGCCGACAGCCTGGACCCGGCCCTGGTGCGCTCGACCCTGAACGTCATCCTCAAGCGCCAGTCGGACATCGCCGAGGTCGCCGGCAAGGTGGAGGCCCTCCTCGACGGCGGGGACAAGGCCGGCCGCTGATGGAGCGGACCCTCACCCGCTACATCCGCGCCCTGCGGTCGGCCGGCGCCGGGGTGTCGACCACCGAGGCCATGGACGCCGCGCGGACGGTGGAGGTGGTGGGCTGGGAGGACCGGGGCGTCCTGAAGACAGCCCTCGGGACGGTCCTGGCCAAGTCCGTCGAGGAAAAGGCGATCCACGAGCAGCTCTTCGAGCTGTACTTCAGCCGGGAGGCGGCGGCGAACGCCGCCGCAGAGGGACAGCCCGGCGAAGGGGGCGAGCCGGACGCCGGACAGCCCGGCGGCGGGGAGGCCGAGCCTCAGGAGGGCGCCAGCGAGGGGGGCGAGGGGAGCGAGGGCGGCGACCCGGTGGAGGCCCTTTCGGCCCTGGCGCGGGGGGAGAACCCCGGGCAGCTGGCCATGGCCCTCGAGCGGGCGGGCGCCGCGGCGGGGGTGGACGAGATCCGCTTCGCCACCCAGTCCGGCTACTTCGTCCGCAAGATGATGGAGCAGATGGGGGTCGAGGCCCTGGAGGCCCGGCTCATGGAGGCCCTGTCCCGGCGCAACGCCGAGGGCGAGGCCGAGGCCGAGGCCCTGATCGCGACCCGCTCGGCCCTCCAGAAGCAGGCCCGGGCCTTCGTCGAGGCCCGGTTCGAGATCTACGGCCGGTCGGCGCAGGACGCCTTCATGAACGAAATCCTGGCCGAGCGCAGCTTCGGCGCCCTGGGACGCAGCGACACCGAGCGCATGCGGGCCCTGGTGGAGCGCATGGCCAAGCGGCTGGCGGTGCGGCACGCCCGTCGCCGCAAGGTGAAGGACCGGGGGCGGCTGGACGTCCGCCGCACCCTCCGGGCCAACGCCGGGCACGACGGCTTGCCCTTCGACATCATCTGGAAGATCAAGCGCAAGGACAGGCCGAAGATCGTGGCGGTCTGCGACGTCTCGGGCTCCGTGGCCCAGTATGTCCGCTTCCTGCTGCTCTTCCTGCACGCCCTGAAGGAGAAGGTGACCGACCTGGAGACCTTCGCCTTCTCCGCCCACCTGGCCGATGTGAGCCGGCCGCTGGAGACCCTGCCCTTCGAGACCGCCATGCGGGCCATCGTCGACGAGGTGGGCTCGGGCGGGACCGACTATGGCGCGGCCTTTCTGGAGCTGGACCGGGACTTCGGCGAGGTCATCGACCGGCGCACCACCGTGCTGGTGCTGGGCGACGGCCGCTCGAACTATTCGAACCCCCGCCTGGACGTCTTCAAGCAGATCGCCGACCAGGCCAAGCGGCTGGTCTGGCTCTGCCCGGAGCCGGCGACGAACTGGGGCTCGGGGGACAGCTGCCTGCTGGAGTACCGCCCCTTCTGCACGCTTCTCACCCAGTGCTCGACCGTCACCGACCTGGAACGGGCGCTCGACGAAATCCTGATGGCCTACGACTAGGAGACCCGCCCCATGAAGGTTCAAGGAAAGATCATCATCGTCACCGGCGGCGCCGATGGCATCGGCGCGGCGCTTTGCCGACGGTTCGCCCGGGAAGGCGCGGCCCATGTGGCCGTCGTCGACCTCAATGCCGAGGGCGCCGCGAAGGTGGCGGCCGAGATCGGCGGCTCTTCCTATGGCGTGGACGTTTCCAACCCCTCGGCGGTGGAAGCCATGGTCCGGGCGGTGGAGGCCGCGCACGGCCGGATCGACCTCCTCTGCCAGAACGCGGGCGTCGGCGGCGGCGAGCCGGACCCCGACAACGCCGCCTCCGCCCCCGACGCGGTCTGGAACCGGGCCTGGGGGGTCAATGTCATGGCCCATGTCTATGGCGCCCGGGCGGCGCTGCCCGGCATGATCGCCCGGGGCGAGGGCTACATCCTGAACACGGTCTCGGCGGCGGGCCTGCTCTCGCAGATCGGCAGCGCGGTCTATTCGACCACCAAGCACGCGGCCATCGGCTTCGCCGAGAGCCTGGCCATCGCCCAGGGGGACCTGGGGATCAAGGTGTCCGTCCTCTGCCCCCAGGGCGTCGACACGGCCATGCTGAGGGCCGGCGGCGGCCAGGAGCAGCCCCAGAACCTGGACGGCGTCCTGACCCCCGACGAGGTGGCCGAGGCCGTGGTGAAGGGCCTGGAGGCCGAGAGCTTCCTGATCCTGCCGCACGAGATCGTCCGCACCTACATGCAGCGCAAGACGGCCGACTACGACCGCTGGCTGGGCGGCATGCGCCGGCTGAGGGCGAAGGTCCTGGGCCGGGCCTGACGACGGGCCGACACCGCCTCCGCCTCAGTTTTGACTCGCCCCCCTGAGGCGCCGCGTATACACCGCCGGGGGAAATCGCCTCCGGAACTGGTCCTCTGAACGACCGGTCCGGGAACTGCAGACCGAGGGAACGCCATGACCGCCATCAATCCGGTGACCGACCTTTCCATGGACGGCGACGTCGCCGTCATCACCCTGAACTCGCCGCCCGTGAACGCGCTCTCGGCCAATGTGCGCGAGGGTCTCTTCGAGGGCTTCAAGGCGGCGACCGCCAATCCCGACGCCAAGGCCATCGTGCTGATCTGCGAAGGCCGCACCTTCATCGCGGGCGCCGACATCACCGAGTTCGGCGGCGCCTCGCGCGGGCCGTCGCTGTTCGACGTCCAGGAGATGATGGAGAACGCGCCCAAGCCGGTGATCGCCGCCATCCACGGCACCGCCCTCGGCGGCGGCCTGGAGGTCGCCCTGGTCGCCCATTACCGGGTCGCCGTCCCCTCGGCCCGCCTGGGCCTGCCCGAGGTGAACCTCGGCCTGCTGCCGGGCGCCGGCGGCACCCAGCGCCTGCCGCGGGTGGCCGGCGTCGAGAAGGCCCTGGAGATGATGACCTCCGGCCGCCACGCCCCCGCCAAGGAGGCCCTGGCGATGGGTCTGGTCGACGAGCTGGCCGAGGAAGGCAAGTTGCGCGAGGCCGCCGTGGCCTTCGCCCGCCGCTGCGTGGCCGAGAACAAGCCCCTGGTGAAGGTGCGCGACAACAACTCCAAGGTCGAGGCCGCCCGCGGCAAGCCCGAGATCTTCGAGGCCTTCCGCAAGGCCAACGCCCGCAAGTTCCGCGGCTTCCTGGCCCCCGAATACAACATCCGCTGCATCGAGGCGGCGGTGAACCTGCCCTTCGACGAAGGCCTGGCCGTCGAGCGCAAGCTGTTCGGCGAACTGGTCACCGGCTCGCAATCGGCCGCCCAGCGCTATTCCTTCTTCGCCGAGCGGCAGGCCCAGAAGATCCCGGACGTGCCGGACGACACCCCCCTGATCCCGGTTAAGTCGGTGGGCATCATCGGCGCCGGCACCATGGGCGGCGGCATCGCCATGAACTTCGCCAATGTCGGCATCGCGGTGACCCTCGTCGAGGTCCAGAAGGAGGCGCTGGAGCGCGGCCTGAAGGTCATCCGCGGCAACTATGAGCGCACGGCGTCCCGCGGCGGCATCACCGCCGCCCAGGTCGAGGAGCGCATGGCCCTGATCACGGGCTCGCTGGACATGAACGACCTGGCCCCGGTGGACCTGGTGATCGAGGCGGTGTTCGAGCGCATGGACGTGAAGAAGGACATCTTCACCAAGCTGGACGCCATCTGCAAGCCGGGCGCCATCCTGGCCACCAACACCTCGGGCCTGAACATCGACGAGATCGCCTCGGTGACCAAGCGCCCCGAGGCGGTGATCGGCCTGCACTTCTTCTCGCCCGCCAACGTGATGAAGCTCCTGGAGATCGTCCGCGCCGACCACACCTCCAAGTCGGTCATCGCCACCTCGATGAAGCTGGCCAAGCAGATCGGCAAGATCGCCGCCCTGGTCGGCGTCTGCCCAGGCTTCGTCGGCAACCGCATCCTGGCCCAGCGCCAGCGCGAGGCCCAGAAGCTGGTCATGGAAGGCGCCATGCCGTGGGATGTCGACCGGGTGCTCTATGACTTCGGCTTCCCCATGGGCCCCTTCGCCATGAGCGACCTGGCCGGCCTGGACATCGGCTGGGTCAAGGAACGCTCCAAGGGCGAGAGCATCCGCGACGTGCTCTGCGAGATGGACCGCCGCGGCCAGAAGACCGGCGCGGGCTATTACGACTACGACGAGAACCGCAACGCCAGGCCGAGCCCGGTGACCGAGAAGATCATCAACGACTTCATCGTCAAGACGGGCTCCAACCCGCGGACGGTCAGCGACGAGGAAATCCTCGAGCGCTGCATCTATCCGATGATCAACGAAGGCGTGAAGATCCTCGAGGAGGGCAAGGCCATCCGGTCCTCGGACATCGACGTGGTCTGGCAGAACGGCTACGGCTGGCCCGTCTATCGCGGCGGCCCGATGTGGTACGGCGACCAGATCGGCCCGGCCAAGGTCCTGGAGAAGATGAAGGAGTTCCAGGCCAAGATGGGCGACGACTTCAAGCCCGCCGCCCTGCTCGAGAAGCTGGTGGCCGAGGGCAAGAAGTTCTCCGACCTCTGATCCCAAGGGCTCCGGGCCGGCGCTGTCGCCGGCCCGGGCGCCCGATCCCGCTCTGGATTCGGCGCGCGAACGGAGCCTATCCTCTCCCGGGGCTGTGACCTGGGGAGGAACACATGGCGGGCAAGGCGCGGAATGACCGGATGATCGTGGGGGCGGCCTCCGCCGGCACGGTCTTCGAGTGGTACGACTTCTACCTCTACGGTTCGCTGACCGCCTTCATCAGCCTGCACTTCTTCTCCGGCGTGAACGAGACGACGGGGTTCATCCTGGCCCTGATGGCCTTTGCGGCGGGCTTCGCCGTCCGCCCCTTCGGGGCCATCGTCTTCGGCCGTCTTGGCGTCCTCTGGGGCCGCAAGAACACCTTCCTGGTCACCATGCTGCTCATGTGGGTG
>NZ_JADCBG010000014.1 GCF_020253645.1 Phenylobacterium sp. | reverse complement strand
CGGGAACCGCGGCGCTGCGATTGCAGGGGCTTTCCAGAGCGCTGTCCAGGAGGCTGTCGGAAAGCTTGTCGCCATAGCGGACCAGGGTGTGGCGGCGCAGGCGTCCGCGAGCTAGATCTTCAGCCGGCAAACGGGAACCGGTCGCCGGGGCCGGGGCCGGGGCCGAACGTCTGATCTCGAGCCGGAGCCCCTTCCCGTCCCCCCGGACTGGACCTTCAGGTCTGCGTGGAACCGGCCGGGAGCCCGTTGAGACGACGCGCCGCGGTCACGGTGTTGGCCAGCAGGCAGGCGACCGTCATGGGACCCACACCGTTTGGAACCGGGGTAATGGCGCCGGCGACCTTTCTGGCGCTCCGGAAGTCGACGTCGCCGACCAGCTTGGTCCTGCCCTCCGCCGCCTTCACCGGATCATCAAAGGGCACTCGGTTGATACCGACGTCAATGACCGTGGCGCCCGACCGGATCCAGTCGCCCGGGATCATCCGGGGGCGGCCGATCGCCGCCACGAGGATGTCCGCCTCCCGGCAGATCGACGGAAGGTCGCGTGTCCTAGAGTGGGCGATGGTGACAGTGCAGTCGGCCTGAAGAAGCAGCTGGGCAACCGGCCGACCGACCAGGATCGATCGGCCCAGGACCACCGCCCTCAGGCCAGCCAGCGACTCCCCCAGGGTCTGCCGGAGCAGGATCATGCAACCGACCGGCGTGCAGGGCGCCAAGGCCGGAAGACCTTGGGCAAGGCGGCCCGCATTGACGACATGCAGTCCATCGACGTCCTTGTCAGGATCAATGGCCGCAATCACCGCCTTCTCGTCGAGTCCTCCCGGGAGGGGCATCTGGACCAGGATGCCATGGATGGCGGGATCGGCATTAAGCCTCCGGACCAGCTGAATGAGATCTTCCTGCCGTGTCGCGGAGGGAAGTCTGTGGGTCACCGAGTGCATCCCGGCGGCGCGCGACTGCTCGCCTTTGGATCGGACATAGACCTCCGAAGCCGGGTCCTCACCCACAAGCACTACCGCAAGACCTGGCGTGACGCCGTGCCGGGATTTCAGCTCGGCGACCTCAGCCGCGACCCTCCCCCGAAGGGCATCGGCTTCCGCCCGTCCATCGATCAGCCTGGCCTCGCTCATGGTTGCCTCCGCGTCCCCGGCGTCGGTCGCGTCCTAGCCTGCGTCTGGCGAAAGTGGAAACCGGTTTTGCGGTTGAGGGCGTTTCCGCCTCAGCGTGGAAAGGCATCGCACCCTTGCGTGTGATCCAGGTTCGGAGGCGAGGATCAGCGATCAGGACCTGGACCTGAGCCACTGGGCCACCGCCCAGGCGTGAGACTCCCTGTGCAGGCTGCGGATCGCCTGAAGCGGGGTTCGCCAGACCAGCCGATGGTCAGGCTCGACCAGCCAGGCCGGATTCTCCTCCAGGATCCGAACCTCGAAGAAACGCCCGCGAACATTGAAGGACCGGCCAGCGTTGAGGAGTACGCGGTCGGAGGACGCACCGAGACTGCCGAGAGGCTGGACCAAAAGACCGGTCTCCTCCCGAAACTCCCGGATGAGAGCTGTGGCGTCATCTTCCCCGGGTTCGATCCCGCCGCCAGGAAGCGCCAGCCAGATACGATCCGCGGGATCGCCGATCTCCACCAGCGCGATGCGCCCGCCTCTCCGGGCGATACCGAAGACAGAGGGTCTATCCGGCCATACGCCCGCCGACGACGCCAGCCCGAACTGGGGATCGGTCATCAGTCCTTGCCGTAGAGGGAGACCCAGAGGTCGTGCCGACCGGCAAGGGCGTCTTCGACAGTCATCTCCGGCCATCCGACCCGGGACTCCGAAGACGATCTCCATGCGAGCGTGACGAGGTCCCTCAATGCACCCGCTCCCACGCCAAGCCGGTCCCTCGCATAGGCGGCGCCCCGCGGATCCCCCGGCGTCAGGGCCCCTGTCTTTTCCAGCCGATAGAGGGACGGGACCTCACGCCAGGCCCGGGAAAGATAACCCGAGATATAGGCCTCAAGGGCGCCCTGGATGTCTGCGCGCGGAGGCATGGCCCTGCGGACATCTTCCTGTCGGACACCCGCCGCGACCAGCTCGCCCTCGAAGACGGAGTGAATGCGGTTCCGGGTGAATCCCTCGAGATTCTCCGCGGCAGCCCACCCGTTGTAGTGCGTGGTGACATGCAGGGGCTGCGCTCCATCCGCGACATAGTGCGACAGCCTGCCCAAGGTCTGCAGGACAAGGGCCTCTCGGCGGCGAAGGTCCGCCCTGTACCAGGCGCGCCGTGACGGATTCCGCTCGATCGCGGCGGCATGATGGAGGACGCGCCACATGGCGAAGTCCTTCGTCAACTGCTGCTGGGTCTCAAGGATCGAATGGTACAGCCATCCCACCTTCCAGGCGCTCGTACCGGCGGCGCGCAGGGCGGTTTCGTAAGCCTCGCGATCCGGCGGGATCGCTTCAAACCGGAGTCCGGGAGCGAGTGTCCCGTCATCCGAGACGTTCAGGAAATGGCCGGGATCGAGGGAGACTGCGTGCGCGCGGCCAGCGCCCTTGGAGCGATCCAGTTCCCGGGACAGTTCACCGATGTCCTGGGCCGCCGATCGGTCGCGGAGGAAGGCCGGAAGTTCGGCGGGAAGATCCTCGACGGCGGCGACGCCGACCATTCGATGACCCGTCGCGCCCCAAGCGGCGGCCTGTCCCGGCGCCGCCGTCAGGATCACCATGAGCGCAACGGCAAGACGCCTTGCAGATTTCATGGGGCGCCCCCGGGGACGGAAAGACCGAGATACCCCTCGCATCGCTTGATCCAGTTCGAAAGATGAGGACGAGCGCCGAGCGAAAGCCCGGCCTCGGGCGCAAACCGGGTATAGGGAAGGAGCGCCATATCGGCGAGGCTGAAGCGGCCTGCCACCAGCCAGTCCCGGCCTGCGAGCGCCGTCTCCAGGTGATCCAGGGCCCCGTTCGCCCGGCTGACAAGGGCGGGCGCCAGGGCGTCAGGCGACGTCCCGAGATAACGGACCTGAAAGCGGGCGACCGCCACGTAGGGCTCGTGGCTGTACTGCTCCCAGAACATCCACTCCAGCATTCGGGCCCGTTCGTAGGGATCCGAAGGGATCAATTCCGAGCCCCAGGCGAGGTGGAGGATTATGGCGTTGGATTGAGCCAGGGGTCGGCCGTCATCGAGAATGACCACTGGAACCTGGCCGGCAGGATTCATCGCCAGAAAGGAGGGAGTCCGCGTCTCCCCAGAGAGTACGCTGGTTTCGGCCCACTCGTAATCGAGGCCGAGATGATCCGCCGCCCACTTCACCTTGAGGCAGTTGCCGGAAATGGAATCGCCGAAGATCTTCATTGGAGGCTCCTGACGAGCGCCGGTT